>JBAXOM010000036.1:0-17570 GCA_037133215.1 Thermoleophilia bacterium
TCGGCTCCTAGTGGGCGGCCGCGTGGGCCCCGCCCGCGCAGAACTCATCGTAATCGATGTATTCGATTGGTCCAGCGTGTTCACCACAGACGGCGCAATTTGGATCGCGGCGCAGCTGAACCTCGTGGAACGACATTTCGAGTGCGTCGGCCAGCAGCAGGCGTCCGACCAGCGGATCGCCAATGCCGAGCAACTGCTTGAGTGCCTCAGTTGCCTGCAGCGTGCCCATGATGCCGGGCAGCACGCCTAGGACGCCACCCTCGGCGCAGCTCGGAGCGAGCTCGGCTGGCGGAGGCTCGGGGAAGAGGCAGCGGTAGCAGGGCCCCTCGAATGGCTTGAAGACTGTCAGCTGTCCCTCAAAACGGAAGATCGAGGCGTGTACCACGGGAATCTTGTGAATCAGGCTCGCGTCGTTGAGCAGGTAGCGCGTGGGGAAGTTGTCGGTGCCATCGACGATCACGTCGTAGCCCGCAAGGATGCGATCGATGTTGCTGCTGGAGAGACGCTCGCGGTACTCGATCACCTCGACGTCAGGATTGAGCGCGGTCAGAGTCAATCGTGCGGACTCGGCCTTCGGCATGCCGATGCGATCCATGTTGTGGATGACCTGACGCTGCAGGTTCGAGGCGTCGACGACGTCATCATCGATGATCCCGATCGTGCCCACGCCTGCAGCGGCGAGGTAGAGAGCGGAAGGCGAGCCGAGTCCGCCAGCGCCGATCATCAAGACCTTCGAGGAGAGCAGCTTCAATTGGCCCGCCTCGCCGACCTCGGGAATCACGAGGTGACGGCTATACCGGCGACGGCGTTCGGCGTCGAGCACTTTCGGCTCGGACCATGGGTTGCCGGCCTGCTTCCAACCGGAGAAGCCGCCGGCGAGCGAAGCGACGTTGGTGTAGCCGAGCTCGGCCAACACCTTGGCGCCGAAGGCAGAACGCGCTCCCGAGGCGCACGACAGAACGATGCGCTGATTGTGATCTGGTGCAGTTGCTTCGATGCGCGACTCAAGGAAGCCACGCGGGATGTGAATTGCCTCGGCAATCGCGCCCTGCTCGTACTCATCCGGTTCGCGCACGTCGATCAGCACCGGTGGGTCGGCGGATGTCAGCTCTTCCGACAACGCGTTCGCGTCGACTTCGGTGATCTCTTGCTTAACCTGTGCGAGGAGTTCTCGGTACGTAGGCATCTGTCGTCACTTTCGCGCGGGTGAGGGGAACCGGCGCAGTTCAAGGTATAGCGGTTTCTTATGCCGAACGGCAAACAGTATTCGGAAAACGTCTAAACAGTAGGCGGTATTCCCGCACCGTGGGATCGGGTTCGATACCGCTGGTAGCCTGCGGTCATGGCGTCGTCGAGCGAGTCCCGGACTGGAGTACCGCGCGGTCGCCTGATGGCCTTGCTGATTGGTGGTGTGATCGCAGCAGCCGTCGTGGTTGGACTCGCGGCGTTGGCGACACAGGAGCCGGCGCAGCCACAGGCGAGTAAGCCGGTCAATCGGGCCGTATCCAATCCACTTCCGGGCCAACCAACGATTGTCGTGCCGCCGATTGCTGGCGCACCAACGACGCCGGCGAAGCTCGTGGCGTGGGCAGATGCCCGTCGGCAGGCAACGCCAGGCATTGAAGCTGATCTGCGGCTCGCAGCCGCGCAGGTTGCAGCGGGCGACATCGCGGGCGCGCAGGCGACACTTCGTGGCTCGAGTGAGCCGGGAGCGACGTCTGCGCTCGCGCTGACCCAGTACGACGCTGCCGATCCAGCGAAGGCGATCGCGGCACTGGCCGCGGTTGTGGCCGCAGCACCGAATGACCCGTTTGTTCAGTTTTCCTACGGTGAGGCATTGCTCTGGTCCGGCCAGCGTGCCGCGGGCGAGAAGGCGCTGCGATCGGTTCGTGATGCAGCTCCAGACTCGTTCTACGGCGTTGCCTCCGACGATCTATTACACCCAGCGATGCCTGGCGGATATCCGCCGTTTGTGCTGGCCGAAAACGCGCCGAGCTCGAGTCTTGCTGTGCTCAAACAGAAGGCGGCGGCGGCCCCGAACGATGCGCAGGCGCAGGTCAATTACGGAGCTGCGCTCGTTGCCGCGGGCCAGCGTTCGACTGCTGTGGACGCGTTCGATGCTGCACTCGCCGTCGACCCCGGCCTTGTCGAAGCCAAGGTCGGCAAGATCATTGCGAGTTACGCCAAAGACAACCCTGCCGGTTCGTTTGGGCAGATGGGCCCACTGGTTCGAGACAATCCCTCCGACCCATCGCCGCGGCTGCACCTCGCCTTGATGTTGCTCTGGTTGCGGGATCCGGATACGGCGCGGGCGGAACTCCGGCAGGTCGCAGCGGTCGATCCGCATTCGCGGCTCAGCCAGGTCGCCAAGCAGTTGTTAGCCACGATCTAGCGCGCGGCGAGAATCGTGACAATTGTTTCGTCCGATGCCGTTCTTATGCTTTTGCCACGTTCACTACGGAGGAGCGGCGGAATGCAGCAGGGACTCGAGCGCGACAGCGTGGATGATCTGATTGGTGAGAGCGAAGCCGCCCGTGCGCTTTTGGCGCAGGCCGAGGAGGCCGGTGCGATCTCGGATGAGGATTTGCGTGGCACGCTCGACGAGCTCGATCTCACGGATACGCAGGTTGAGGACGTCTACCGGGCGCTTGATGCAGCGGACGTAGAGATCGTTGCCGAGGAGCCGGTCGACGAGGTTCGCCCGGCGCTTGATCTCTCGACGCGTGAGGTCTCGACCGACACGCTGCAGCTCTTCCTGAAGGACATCGGGCGTGTACCGCTCCTAACGGCATCGCAGGAAATTGAGCTCGCTAAGCGCATCGAGAAGGGCGACCAGCGTGCGAAGCAGCACATGATTGAGGCCAACCTGCGCCTCGTCGTCTCGATTGCGAAGAACTACCGTAACCAAGGGCTCCCGTTCCTCGACCTGATCCAAGAGGGCACGATCGGCCTCGTTCGCGCCGCGGAAAAATTTGATTACCGCAAGGGTTACAAGTTCTCGACGTATGCCACCTGGTGGATTCGTCAGGCCGTTGCACGCGCCTTGGCCGACAAGGGCCGCACGATTCGGATGCCCGTCCACGTTGTCGAGAAACTGAACAAGGTTGCGCGCATCGAACGCCGCCTCCTCGCAGAACTGGGTCGCGACCCATCGCTCGAAGAACTGTCTGAGGCAGCCGACGTTTCGGTCGCGGACATCGAGTACATCCGGCGCTCGGCGCAGGCTCCGATTTCGCTCGAGAAGCCCGTTGGTGAGGACGACGAATCGAGCTTCGGTGATTTCATCCAGGACACCGTTGGGCCCCGCCCCGATGAGGCCGCGGAGGCCGTTCTCCAACGCGAGGCACTCCAGGGGATTCTCGGCATGCTTTCGTACCGCGAGCGCCGCGTCCTCGAGCTCCGGTATGGGCTCGACGGGCACGACCCTCGCACACTCGACGAGGTTGGTCGGGCGTTCAACGTGACACGCGAGCGCATCCGTCAAATCGAGAATCAGAGCCTTCGCAAGCTGCAGGTCATGGCCGCTGCGCAGGGTATGCGCGCCGCCTAATCACGACCTAATCGCGACGTAACAGCAGTACGGCCGGCAGGCTGATCAGGCAGACGCCCGCGAGGAGCAGGTTGGAATGGTGCACGGCTGCTGCAATTGCTGGCACAGCCGACGTTGCCTGCTCGGCGCGATTCATCGTGTCGAGCCCAACTGCGCGCACGACCAATGCGCCGGCGACTGCAATGCCAATGCCTCCACCAATGCTTCGTGCCAACGGCACAGAGGCTGTCGCCCGCCCTTCACCGCTTGGACGCTCGAGGGCCGCGCTCAGCAGTGCGACCGGGCTCTGGATACCCATGCCGAAGGCGGCGATTACGATCCCAAAGGCCAGAGTAAGACCGCCGAGAATCGGAAGGCCCATCACACCAACGCCGACGGCGACGATCAGGCTGGCGACGAGCAGTTGCCCGCGATGGCTGAGCGTGACGCGTGCACTGACGAACGAACCAGAGGCCCAGGCGGCGGTCGTGAAGATGAGCGGAATCGCCGCGACAAGGATGGGCCAGCCAAGACCAACCTGTAGACCGAGTGGCAGTAGACCATCGGCGCCTGTAAAGGCCACACCGGTTGCAGCGCAGAGAATGGCAATGCCGCGTCCGGCGCGCGTGCGGGGAAAGACTGGTTCGGGCGAGCGCCACTCCGAAAGCACAAAGCCGATCGCGGGAATGATCGCGAGTCGCGGCTCGAGGAGCAGCGCAGCGACAGTGGCGCCGAGTAGCAGTGGCCCGAGTGGGTAGATGCGTGCGTGAGGGTCTGCAGGTCGCACCGAATCGTCGCGAAGTCCGCGATAACCGGCATAGACCACGGCCACGGTCATCAGGACGGGGACGATGAAGGCGGCGCGCCACGAGAACAGGTCGGTCAGGACAGCACCAAGGACCGGTCCCGCGAGGGCGGCCAGTGCCCAGACGGAGTTACTGAGGGCGTAGGCGGATTTTTGAAGGTGTTTGGGGATCCGCTGGATCACGACCGAGAGCGGCACCGCGAGCAAGAAGCCGGCCGCAAACCCCTGGACGAGGCGCAGGATGGCGAGGACGTCCATCGAGGGTGCAAACGGTGCCACGACGCCAGCGCAGGCGAACAGCACGCAGCCAAAGAGGAGTGAGTGCCAGGCGCCGTAGCGATCGATTACGGCTCCACTGATCGGAAGGCCGACGGCCAGAGCGGCGGCGTAACACCCAACGACCAGTGCGTAGCGATCGAGGCCACTCAGGTCGCGGGCAGCGCTCGGGAGAGCAGTCGCGATCAGCAGGACGTCGGACGCAGCGATAAACGACGCTCCGCCCGCGGCGGCGAGTAGCCAGCGGCGTCCCGGTACTAAGAGTTCTCGGTACGCGGGGGCGAGACTCACCAGGGTGGTCGGCCGTAGACCCAGCGGCCACCAACCATTGTCGCGACGACCTTGATCGACGCGATGTCCTCGGGAGCGACCTCGTGCGGGTCACCATCGAGCACGACGAGATCGGCAGCCCGACCGGGCGCGAGCCTGCCGACGGTGCGGGCGAGGCCGGCGACCTGTGAGGGCAGTGTCGTGATGGCCGCCAACGCGGTTGCGGCGTCCACCTGTTGCCCGGACGTCAGGGGTGCGCTCGTCGCGGCAGCCATGGCTGCGAGAGGGTTGAGTGGCGAGATGGGAGCATCGGAGCCGAAGATCAACGTCGCACCTGTCTCGTGAAGCGAACGCCACGCGTAGGCGCCGCTGCAGCGATCACCCCACGCAGCCTCGGCATTGACGCGATCCTCAGCAGCGTGCGCGGGTTGCATCGAGGCTACGACGCCGAGCGCGGCAAAACGTGCGAGATCGTCGGGGTGTACAAGCTGGGCATGTTCGATACGTGGCGGTCGTTCCTCGGCCAGCTCGAGCCAGGCTGGCCGCGTTGCCTCCAATGCATCGAGCGCGTTGCGCACTGCGGCGTCGCCAATCGCATGCAGCGCGACCGGCATGCCGTGGGCAGCAGCCGTCGTAATCAACTCGACGAGCGCGGCTGGCGGCAGCAGATCCATGCCCGTTCCGCCGTCGGTATACGGAGCGAGCATGTTGGCGGTGCGCGCCCCAAGTGTGCCGTCACAAAAGGCCTTGACGGGGCCGACCTTGACGTGGTCGGAGCCGAAGCCGGTAACCAGCTCGATCGCATCGAGCGCGTCGATGTGCTCGGCCGTGACGGCCATGACGACACGCAGCGAGACGCGGTCGTCGACGTCGAGTTCCTGCCAGGTGCGGCGACCGAGGCGCCACTCAAAATCGTGGACGCCCGTTACGCCGAGTGCATGCGCAGCAGTCTGGCCAGCGGCGACGGCACGCTGTCGCTCGACGCGGGTCGGCTCGGGCAAGGGCACTGCCCAGGCATCGTGCTCGCGACGGATCGAGTCGCCACCACCGAGTAGTTCGAGTGCGCGGGCGCTGAGCCAAAGGGCATGGTGATCACGAGCCCAGAGAGCTGCGGGGCGTCCCTGTGCGGCCTGGTCAAGCGCTGCGGCGGGGTCAGTAATCCCGGCCAGGTGCTGCTCGGTCCAGCCTCCACCGATCAGCCAGTCGGTATCGGTCCCGTTGGTGCGATCGGTGGCTGCACGCTCGGCAACCAGCGCCAGTGCGGCCTCGCCGGTGGGCGCCAGCCGGACGTCGACACGGTTGGCAGCGAGTGCCCAGGACAGGAAGTGCACGTGTGCGTCGACGAAGCCAGGCACCACGGTGCGCCCCTCAAGGTCGATGCGCTCGTTCGAGACAGCAGAGGTGTCACCCTCCCAGGCCTCGACACCGCGGGTGATGCGTCCGCGGTTGTCAATTGGCAGGCCACGGACCCGTGGAACCTCGGGGTCGCCGGTATAGATAGTGCCGCCGTGGAGAATCACAACCGGCAGCGTAGCGCCGTCCGCAGGCACTGACCGGTAGCGTTCCGCTATGTCCGTGCCTGCCGACGAGATCGCCCGCCGCCTGGCTGCCTTTCGTGCGGCTCTGACCGAGGCGTCGATTGATGCGGCTCTGATCATCGAGGCCACGGATCTGATCTACCTGACGGGGGTGATGGCGGACGCACACCTCGTGGTGCCAGCTGCGGGCGAGCCGATCTTCCTCGTCCGACGCAATCTCGACCGGGCAACAGACGATGGGCGGATTGCCGACGTACGGCCGTTTGGGTCGTTTAAGGAACTGCCAGGGCTGTTCGCTGAGCTCGGAACACTGCGACTGGGACTCGAACTCGATGTGCTGCCCGCCGCGCGTTACCTCCGCTACCAGGCGCTCCTGCCGGCACTCGAACTTGTTGACGTCTCGGACGCATTGGCCGGCGTGCGTGCGGTCAAGAGCGAGTGGGAGATCGACCAGAGCCGCATCGCCGCGCAGCAGGTCCAGGCCGCCTTCACACTCGCGCCCGAGGCGGTCGCGACGCAGCGGACGGATCGAGACGTTCAGATCGCACTTGAGCATGCGATGCGCCTCGTTGGGCACCAAGGGCCCCTGCGCTTTCGCGGGCTCAACGGGCAGATGTTCTACGGCGCGGTGTTGGCTGGTCCAGACGCCGCGGTGGCGCCGTGGGCGGATACGCCGCTCGGCGGTCCCGGGCCCAACCCCGCCGTCGGTAAGGGACCGGGTGGTTGGGAGTTGCGCGATGGCGACGCGATCTCGGTCGATCTTGTCGGAGGCTGGGAGGGATATCTGGCCGACGCGACGAGGACATTCTTTCGGGGCACGCCCAACCCGCTGCTCGCCGAGGCCTTGGCGGTCTGCGAGGCAATCCTTGCCGACCTCGAGACGCTGATGGTGCCGGGCATCCCCGCGGAGCAGCTCTACCTCCGTGGGCTCGAAATGGCGACGGCCGCCGGGTTTGGTGAGCACTGGATGGGGCATGGCTCCTCACGGGTGAAGTTCGTCGGCCATGGCATTGGTCTCGAGATCAACGAGCGTCCTTTCCTCGCCCAAGGCTTCGGCGAGCCACTCGTGGCGGGCAACGTGATCGCAGTCGAACCAAAGCTGGTCTTTCCCGGAGTTGGCGCGGTCGGTATCGAGAACTCCTACGTCGTCCGTGAGGGTGGACCGGAGCGGCTGACAACGTCCTAAGGGCCGTAGTGTGAGGCTAACGGGTGCGGCGGAGGAGCATTGGACCGCGTGCTGTCGACGGATCGACGACTCGACCGCCCTGCGTAATCTCGAACGTCCCGGTCGCAACGAGGCGTCGGGCGGCACGGCGCGCAGGCTCGTGCAGTTTCTCCCAGTCCTCTCCGCCGACGGCTCGGGCGGCCTCCGACGGACAGATCGTGGCGCCCGCGCTGCCCCGAGCTAAAAGGTCGACGAGGGCTGCTTCGAGGGCCGCATCCGTGGTGGTGACGCCACGCTTCCGACAGGCGCTCGAGCAGTAACGGACCTGATCCCAATCGCGCGCCCACGCTTTACGCCACGAGAAATCGCGGCCGCACGAAACACAGGTGCGGTCGGGTGGTGTCATGCCACCGGGAGGTCGAACGCGCGCACAAGCGCTCCACGCGCGTCGACGCTGATGACGGGGCCGTGAGCCGAAACAAGATGTTCGATCGGTACATCAAGAAGTTTTGGAAGTAGCCGGGGAAGGCCGTGTTCCAACCACTGGCCCGCACCGGGATCGTCGAACCAGGCGGCTGGCGGTCGGCGTAGTCCACCATCGCCATCGCCGGTCACCAGGTCCGACAGCCACAACAGTCCATGGCAGGTGCACTGCACGATCGCCATGCGAGGCGCACCGGGTGCGTCGGTGAGAGTTACGCGGCAGTCACCCGGCAGGAGTTCACCATCCTCTAGTACCCGATCCACGTTGCAGGATGCCGCGAGCGACACGCCCAGCACACGCGAGCCTGGATAGCGTTCGTGCACCGCATCGGTACTACGACCGTGCGACTCGGTGGAGACCACGATCGTCGGCGGCATGCCAACGCGCGCGACGTCCTGATCGAGGTGATGCCAGAAGCGCGCGCCCTCGCTGCCGTTAGGGACGAGCGGATCGATCAGGACGATGCCGGCTGACGACTCGTGGTACACGCACGAGACGTCCTGCGGCCAGCCATCACCGAGATGGTTCGGATCGCCGGACCACTCCGGATGCGGTGACGTCCACCGCCACAGACCATCGGCGAGACGGTCGACGCGCATTAGAGCCAGGCGTCCAACAGTCGCCGGGCGATGCTGGCTGGCGGTGGTAGCACGGGCAGGCGTTCGCGCGTAAACCACTGCACGTCTTCGAGTTCGGTCAGGTCGGCCACAACATCGCCCGAGGCCCACTCCGCAGTAAAGCCGAGCATCAGCGAGTGGGGGAAGGCCCAACTTTGGCTGCCGAACCACTGTGGCTCGGTGATCTCGATGCCTGCCTCCTCGCGCACCTCGCGGCGGACGGCTGCCTCGGCGCTCTCGCCGACGTCGACAAAGCCGGCGAGGGTCGAGTACATGTCGGGTGGAAAATGGCTCGAGCGGCCAAGCAGCACCTCGTCCCCACGGGTGATGCGCATGATGACGGCGGGCGAGTGGCGGGGATAGCCACGGTGCGCACATTGAGGACAGGAGCGGGCACGTTCGTCGGCGAGGCGCTCGGTCGGCGCACCACAGACGCCACAAAAACGATGCGTGCGATCCCACTCGGCCAACTGGAAGGCGCGGCCCGCCACGGCCCACTCGGCGTCCGGTAGTCGCCCGTGGAGGGGACGCAAGGGTTCGTGGACCCAGCCGCTTGGCAGTTGCGTAGCAGTATCGATGTGGGCGGTCTCGACGGCATGGCCGGCGAGACCGCCCACATGAACGGTCTCGGCTGGTACCAGAGCAGCTAGTTCGGCCCGCGTCGGTAGCCGCATGTCATCACCTGTCGCCACGATCAACGCGTTGCCGACGAACAAAAGCACGCGATCGTCATCGAGCGGATCGCCTAATCGACTCAGCGCAGGTTCAAACAGCATGACCACAAGCATCGCAGGTCTGGTACCAGTTCCAAAACGCTGCATTAGAGCCGGGAAGGAGAACGGCAGGAGAGTCCGAATAGCCCTGACATGACTCCGACTGCCACTGCTACGGCAACGCCTCCTGTCGCGTCGCCGCGCCGTTTGCGTGTTGCGTCCAACGCAGCGCGTCCTGCCCACATCATTTCGATGGCGAACCAGAAGGGTGGCGTTGCCAAAACGACGTCGACCGTCAACCTCGCCGCCGCACTCAAAGAGCAGGGCAAGCGCGTGCTGGTGGTCGATCTCGACCCGCAGTCGAACCTGACGATGAGTTTTGGTGTCGATCCTGAAAACCTCGAGCAGTCGATGTTTGACGTGCTCGTGCATCGCCTGCCGATTACCGAGGTTATTCATCACCAGGAGGTCGACGTCGCCGTCTCTTCGATCGATCTAGCTGGTGCCGAGCTCGCGCTGTCCTCCGCGATTGGTCGCGAGCGCGCCCTTGAGAAGGCCTTCGCGCCGATCAAGAAGGACTACGACTACATCCTGATCGACACGCCGCCATCGCTTGGCTTGCTGACGATCAATGCGTTTACCGCCAGCAGTGGCGTGATCGTCCCGGTCCAGTGCGAGTACCTCTCGTTGCGTGGACTCGTGCAGCTGGAATCGACGCTGCAGATGATTCGCGAGAACCTCAACGCCAACGTCAAAATCGAAGGCATCTTGCCGACGATGGTCGATAAGCGCACTGTCCATGCCCGCGAGGCATTGCAGCTGTTGACGGCGAACTTCGGCGATTTGGTCTTTAACACACGTATTCGCAAGACGGTGAAGCTCGCCGAGGCCCCTGTCCGCGGGGGCTCCGTGCTTACCTATCAACCAGACGGTCCCGGCGCAATGTCGTATCGGGCCCTTGCGGAGGAGGTGCTTAGCCGTGACGAATAAACGAGCCAGCATGCATGACGGTCCGCTTGCGGACCTGTTTCGGTCGACCGACGCTTCGAAAGAGGCAGGCAATACGACCGAGCCGACTCCTCCTGCACCTGAGGAGACGATCGAGGCAACGCAGATGATGGACCCGCCCGTCGCGGCCGCTCCGCCTGCCCCGCCCGTCACGTCACACATTCAGCCCGTCCCAGACCCTGTTGATGAGCCTGTGCGCGAAACGCCTGCTGTTCGTCCTGCCGCGATGTTCGCGCGTGGGGATGCCAAGGGTTCGCCGCTGGCCCGCAATGTCTCTGGCAACGCCTACCTCGCCGTGATTCGCGTGATTGGTGTTGGTGGCGCTGGTGTCAACGCCGTCGATCGAATGATCGAAGCGGGCATTCGCGACGTCGAGTTTATTGCCGTCAACACGGATGCTCAGCAGCTCAGCTCGTCTGAGGCACCGACCCGTATCCATATTGGCGAGGACCTGACCAAGGGCCTCGGCTCTGGTGCACGACCCGAGATTGGTCGCGAAGCAGCCGAAGAGTCTGAAGAGGAAATCCGCAAAGCGTTGCAGGGTTCCGACCTGGTCTTTATCGCCGCCGGCGAGGGTGGTGGCACCGGTACGGGCGCAGCACCGGTCGTGGCGCGTATCGCTCGAGAGATGGGTGCCCTGACGATTGGCATCGTGACGACGCCGTTCCGTTTTGAGGGTGCGCAGCGTCGCGCTCAGGCTGATGCGGGTATCGACATGCTGCAGGCCAACGTGGACACGCTGATCGCAATCCCGAACGATCGTCTGCTGCAGGTGCTCGATCGCAGCGTCACCATGGTCGACGCGTTCCAGGTTGCCGACGACGTGCTGCGCCAGGGCGTGCAGGGCGTCTGCGACCTGATCACGACGCCTGGTCTGATCAACCTCGACTTCGCCGATGTACGAACAGTTATGCGCGATGCAGGCACTGCCCTGATGGGTATCGGTATGGCGAGTGGCACGAATCGTGCCCGCGAAGCCGCCACCCGGGCAGTCGAGTCGCCGCTGGTCGGTCATCAGATTCGTGGTGCGACAGGCATTCTCTTGAGCGTGTCCGGCGGTCCCGATCTGTCGCTGCACGATGCGATGGAGATTGCCGAGATCGTGCGCGAGGCTGCCGACGAGTCGTGCAACGTGATCTTCGGTGCAACGGTTGACGAGAGCCTGGGCGACCAGGTCTGGGTGACTGTGATTGCAACCGGCTTCGATCGTCCTGCGGGCTCCCGCCCCATGGAGGCATCGATGACGGGTGGTGCAGCGATGATCCCCGAGTTCAACGTGCCCGCGACGGCTGGTGACGCCGACGCGATCGACGTTCCCGACTTCCTGAAGTAACTAGTCGTCGAGGCCGAGTTCGTGCGCGAGTTCTTCGGGCGTACGTACACGCCCATTGCGGCGTGCCCGCTCTTGCGTCTCGCGTGTCAGCACGAGTCCGCGATGGATCTCCGTCAGGAGGCCGGTGACGACCTCGAGTCGATGCACTTCGTCACGATCCTCAAGCAGTGATTGTTTGACGTCGTGGCCGATGTCGACACGGGCGAGGAGAGCGTAGGAGAGTCCGGGCCCCGGCTCTGGTGCCTCGGGCGCGGGGCCGTCTAGCTCGTTCGCGAGACGGGTATAGATCGCGATCGCAGCCTCTTGTTCTTCCAGCGGAGCATCCGCCGGGGCGTCGGTGACGGGATCGACGATTGCCGAACGGTAGGAGTGCTCATCATGAACGCGATCGATACGCACCACGACACCACCGAGGGTGACGATGTTCGAGCGCCCGTCGGGGAATTGCTCGAGGATCTCGGTGATCTCCGCCGTACAGCCGATGTCGCGCATGCCATCGTCGTCTGAGTAAACGAGAACGAACGGTTCGTCGTGCTCCTCGCACCACGCGACCATGTCTTGGTAGCGCTGTTCGAAGATGTGCAGGGGTAGGGGTTCGCCGGGCACGAGCACGAGTTCGAGCGAAAAAATCGGGAGTTCCATACTCATCTCTTCGAAGAGTAGACCGCGTCAGCCGCGCGCCGCTGCGGGGCGCATCGCTACCGTACGCCGTATGGCTCCTCTGCCCTCGGACCCCGCGGCCCTCGCCGAACTCGTGTGTGCTGGTGATCGCCGGGCGATTGCGCGTGCGATCTCGTGGATCGAGGACGAGCATTCCTCGGCGGGCGAACTCGTCGCCGCGCTGTGGCCGAAGACGGACGGTGCACTGGTCGTTGGCATCACTGGACCTCCTGGTGTTGGCAAGTCCACGCTGGTTGGTGCCTTGGTGCGCGAGATTCGCAACGCCGGGCAGACGGTCGGTGTGGTCGCTGTCGACCCGTCGAGTCCTTTTACGCAAGGCGCAGTCCTTGGCGATCGCGTACGACTCGTCGAGCACGATACGGATGACGCTGTCTTCTTCCGCTCAATGGGCAGCCGCGGCCGGCTCGGTGGGGTGGCAGAGGCGACGGCGCTCGCAAGTGCGGTGCTGCGCGCGGCCCGCTTCGATGTCGTGTTGATCGAGACGGTCGGTGCGGGCCAATCCGACATTCGGATCGCGGATATGGCGGACATCGTCGTGCTCGCACTCCAGCCGGGCAGTGGCGATAGCGTCCAGGCCATCAAGGCTGGCGTGATGGAGATTCCCGACATCGTGGCCTTGACGAAGATCGATCTGCCAGGCGTCGACATGTTTCGGAGCGATTTACGGCTCGCGTTGAGCATCGATCCGGACAAGGCGCCGCGACTGGTCGAGGTCTCTGCCCCGAATCAGACCGGAATCGATGAGCTTTGGGCTGCCGTGGTGTCGTGCCGCGAGGAACTCGGCGACGCGGCCATCGAGGCGCGTCGTCAGGGCGGGCTCGAGCGCGAAGCAGTCGCCGCTGCCGCGACACGTGCCGGAGCGCGCGTACAGCACGCCATGGATCAGGATCCCTCGATCCAGGCAGCGCTGGCCCAACTCCACGCGGGCACACTCGACCCGTTGGCGCTCGCGCAACTCCTAGAGCGGCATACTGGGGGCGACGCATGATCGACCTCGACCGCATCCGCCAAGCCACAACACGTATTCAGGACGTCGCACTTGTGACGCCACTCTTACACTCGCGGTTTCTGTCTGACGTGACGGGCGCCGACGTGTGGTTGAAGGCCGAGAATCTCCAGCGCACCGGGTCGTTTAAGGTGCGCGGCGCCGCCAATCGCGTCCAGCTGTTGACGGCCGAAGAGCGCGCCCGTGGTGTGATTGCCGCGAGCGCAGGCAACCATGCACAGGGCGTCGCCCTTGCCGCTCAGACGCTTGGCGTGCCCTGCACGATCTGCATGCCAATCGACGCGTCACTGACCAAGGTCGAGGCGACCCGCGGCTACGGCGCGCGGATCGAACTCGGAGGCGCTGCCTTTGACGAGGCGCTGGCTCGCGCACGCGAGATCTGCGCTGACGAGGGGTCGGTCTTCATCTCGCCGTTTGATGACGAGGACGTGATCGCCGGGCAGGGGACGCTGGGGCTTGAAGTGTTGGAGCAGTTGGCAGATCCGGACCTAGTGATCGTGCCCTGTGGTGGCGGCGGATTGATTTCCGGTACTGCCATCGCGATCAACGAGCAGAGTCCGGCCACACGCATCATTGGCGTGCAGGCAGAGGGATGCGCGCCGTTTGTCACCTCGCTTGCGGCAGGTGCCGTAACGACTGCTCCGTCAGCAGGAACGATCGCTGATGGCATCGCCGTCAAGCGCCCAGGCGAGATTACTTTTCCGCTCGTCCAGAACTACGTCGAGCAGATGCTGACCGTCGATGACGAGCAGATCGCAGCGGCCATGACGCTACTCGTCGAACGCCAAAAGCTCGTGGTCGAGGGTTCTGGCGCTGCCGGTGTCGCCGCCTTGATGAGTGGCCAGCTTGGCGACATGGCCGGCAAGCGCATTGTGGTCGTTCTGTCTGGGGGCAACATCGACCTGTTGCTGCTGCAAGGCATCATGCGCCACGGACTCACTTCCGCTGGGCGCTACATGCGCTTTACCACCCGGATGGCGGATCGTCCTGGTTCGCTACGCGAGTTCCTCGACATCCTGACGGCAGAACGCGTCAACATCGTCGACATGTTTCATCATCGTGACGGCACGGACCTTGGCGTGAAAGACACGGCGGTTGATATCACCGTCGAGACGAAAGACCACGCGCACGGCGAGCACGTCCTTGAGAAGATCCGTTTGAGCGGCTATCCCGCCGAACGGATGTCGCTCAACTAACGCTGGCGAAGAGCGGCGATCCCATCCCGGCACCAAGTACGGGGTGGACATCAGTAAAGCCCCGGTGGGCGAGCACTGCGGCACCGATTCCAGCACGCTGGCTCGACTGACAGATAACGGCCGTGCGGCGCGTGGGGTCGAGCGCATCAAGCGAGGCGTTATGCAGTGAGGTGAGCGGAATCTGGATGGCGCCGACGAGTGGTGCGGGTAGTTCGTCGTCTGCGCGCACGTCGACGATCTGGAGCGCATCCCGCTCCTCCAGGAATTGCTCGATCGTGAGTGGTTGCAACACGGTCGCACCGTGTGCGTCACTGGCCAGGATCCAACCGTGTTGGGTGAGATGCCCGATTGCCTGCAGACGACGTGCGGCCCGTAGCGCCTGCGCCTCATCCTCCGCAATCAGCACCGTCGGGACGTCAGGATCCAGCAGGAAGCCAGAGCGGGTGCCGAAGCCATTTTGGTCGGCCGGCACGTGATAGGCGCCCGCCACAAGGCCATGCATCGCATCCATGGTGGCGCGGACGTCCAAAAGCGGCACGTTGGTCGGCAGCTCGGTGAGTTGCGTTGGCTGAATGGGGCGTGGCACGAGCGGTCCACGGTTGTACTCGACAATCCGCGCGAGATTCGGCGGCTTGGGGGACAGGCCAGTATTGGCGGCCACCACGAAGGCATCCTCGCCCATGGGCTGGAGCATGTCGTTGAAGCGACGCTCGAAGCCGAGCGTGCTCGAGGGTTTCGCACTCATGCCTTTGCCGCAGAGTGAGCCCGCAACGTGCCCCGGGAAGACCTCAACGCCGTCCTGCATCGTCAACAGGCGCTCCTGCAGTGAGTGGTAGAGCCCTGCGGCACCCTCTTGGCCGGCAATCGCCAGATCGGGACGGGCGACGTCGCCGACGAACAGGCTGTCACCAGTCAGGACGAGCCACGGCTCGTCGGAGCGTGTGTGGTCGATGACCTGCAGCGCGGTGTGCTCGGGGCGGTGCCCGGGCGTGTGGACCGCAACGAGTTCGATGTTGCCGACGCGAATGCTCGTGCCGTCGGGCATCGGGCGATACTCAAACGCGACTTCGGCAATCGGGGAGACCCAGATTGGCACGCCGAACTCGAGCGCCAGGATGCCGTGGCCAGAGATATGGTCGGCGTGCGTGTGCGTCTCGATAACGCCTACGAGGCGCGCGTTGTGGTGCGCAAGTGCGGCTTCGAGCGGGCGAATATCGAGCGGAGGGTCGATCACGACCGCTTCGCTGACCTGCTGACAGCCGATCAGATAGCTGGCGCAGCCGAGGTCGTTATGAATGAGCTGCTCGAAGATCATCTGTCGCAATCCCTCCTATCGACCTGCGGTGCGCGTGCACACACAGGATACGCCTCGGGTCTACTGCGCCAGCGTGCTAAATCTCGCCCTGAGCACGCGAGAACGATGGTTCGCCGTCGAACATACGCAGCTTCTCGACGTGGACCCAGTTGAAACGCCCGCCGAAGCGACCGAGCAACTCGAGAATGTCCTCGCTGGTGATGACGCTACCGCGCGTAACGAAGCGTGCGCGCATGACGTCGGTCGGATCGAGCTGTGCCCGAGTCTTCGGCCAGACCTGCGTGCCACGGCACTCAACCATCTTCAGTTCGAGCACAGTGCCCTCGGCCAGGCGCTGGGCGGCGTCGCCGACCTTGTCGGGCGTCTCCTCTGTCTGGAAGAAGACGTCGACGCCAATCAACTCGACGGACTCGGGAATCACGAACGCCGCCTCTTTGCGGGGCACGGGCATCACGATCTTCTTGACGGGTCGCGCAGTCCACTCGGGGACGGATTTGCCGAGGTTCGCAATGATCGCCTCGGTGTATTCCGTCGTACCGACGCTGCCTTCGTCGCCCATCACGTCGCGCGTGCGGACGCCACTCGCGAGCGTTGCCATCACAGAATTCTCGATCGACGAGGCGGCCTCGAGCTCACCAATGTGGCGCAGCATCAGGACGGCGGAGAGGATCATCGCCGTCGGGTTGATCGTGTCTTGGCCGGCGTACTTGGGAGCCGAACCATGGACGGCCTCGAAGATCGCGACGTCGGTGCCGAGGTTGGCAGATGGTGCGAAGCCGAGCCCGCCGACGAGAGCAGAGGTGAGATCCGAGAGGATGTCGCCGTTCATGTTCGTCGTGATGATCATTTCGAACTGCTCTGGCCGCTTGACGAGCTGGTGGGCGCAGTTGTCGACGATCACGTGCCACGAGTCGATCTCGGGATGCTCAGGAGCGATGTCCTCGAACGTGCGCTTGAGCAGGCCCTCGGTCATCTTCATGATGTTCGCCTTGGTGGCACAGGCGACGTTCGTGCGATTCTCGGCTTCGGCCAGGGCGTAGGCGAGCTTGACAATCTTCTCGCAGCCCTTGCGGGAGATCAGCTTGAGCGTCTGGGCGACGTCGGGGGTCTCCATGTGCTCGATGCCGGCGTAGAGATCCTCAACGTTCTCGCGCACCACGACGAGGTCGATGCCGCGGCCCGAATAGGGGGTGGGCACACCGGGCATCTCGCGGACGGGGCGAATGTTCGCGTAGGTCTCGAACAACTTGCGGAGCGTGACGTTCGCACTCTTCTCGCCAAAGCCCACGGGCGTGGCGAGCGGTCCCTTGAGGACTACGCGAGTCTGTTCGATCGAGGTGATGGTGTCGTCCGGGACGCCGGTGGCGAGCCCCTTCTTGAACACTTCGGCGCCGGCCTCATGGACCTGCCAGTCGATTTTGACGCCGGTGGCGTCGACAATCTTGCGTGCCGACTCGGCAACTTCCGGCCCAACGCCGTCGCCTGGAATCAGCGTTACCGCTTGCGTGTTCTTCGTCACCAGATTTCCCCTTCGAACGAGTCCGAACGTGCAGCATAAGCGCAATCCGCGTAAAGCAACGGAGACGATACGATTCGTGCGTGAGCCATCACCACGGGCATGATCACAGCGGGCA
>JBAXOM010000037.1:0-17488 GCA_037133215.1 Thermoleophilia bacterium
CGCCTCGGCCGACTCGTTGAGGGTGATCACGTTGCCGCGGCGCTTCCCCATCCGTTCGCCACTGACCGTCACGAGCTGGTAGATCAAAACTTCGACGGCGTTGGCAGCGAGACCAAGACAGGCTGCGCCGGCCTTGAGGCGCTGGATGTAGCCGTGATGATCGGCGCCAAGCACGTAAATCGCCCGAGTGGCACCACGCTTGAACTTAAGATCGATGTAGGCGAGATCGGCTGCAAAGTAGGTCGTCTCGCCATCCGCCTTGAGCAAGACGCGATCCTTGTCATCGCCGAACGTGGTGGTGCGGAGCCACGTGGCGTCATCGTGCTCAAAGACGTGCCCTTCGCTGCGCGCGCGGTCGATCGCTGCTGTCACGGCGCCGCTTGAGTGCAGCGTCTGCTCGCTCGTCCAGAGGTCGAACGTGACGCGCATGCGCTCGAGCCCCGTGCGGATGCGTTCGATCATCACGGCCACGCCCATCGTCGTCCAATCCTCGAGCGGCGCGTCGTCTGGAAGGTCAAGCGCGGTCGCAACCTCAAGAATCTCGTCGCCGGGATAGCCGCCCTCAGGGATCTCCTCGCCAAGGCGTCGCGCACGAACCGACTGTCCAAACAGATTGATCTGATTGCCCGCGTCATTGAAGTAGTACTCCCGCGTCACCTTCTGCCCCGCGAAATCTAGGAGCCGGGAAACACAGTCCCCGTAGGCGGCGTTGCGCGCAGAGCCGATCGTCAGGTCGCCCGTCGGGTTGGCAGAGACAAACTCGACCAGCGTCTCAACACCAGCAACCGGAGCACGGCGCCCGAAGTCGCTACCGGCCGTCAGAATCGCTGCCAAGGCATCGCGGTACCACTCATCCGAGAGGCGCAAATTGAGGAACCCTGGTCCGGCAATCTCGACGGACGCAATCGCTGGAAATCCCTCGACGATCGTGGCGAGTTCTTGTGCGACCTCTCGCGGAGACTTGCCAAGCAGCGGGGCGAGTCGCATCGCGACACTCGTGGCGTAATCGCCGTGCTCGAGATTGCCTGGCCGCTCAAGCCCGAGCTCGGGCACGTCTCCCCCCGTCAGACCGGCGACTGCGGCGGTGAGTGCGTCGTGCAGGTCGGCAACGGGATCGATCACAGGCGAATCGTGGCAAAGCACTGACGCCGCGGCGCTGGTGCTATCGGTGGTAGGGCAGCCCGCGACGGATCGTAAGTGCGCGGTACAACTGCTCGACAGCGACGACGCGTGCCAGTTGGTGTGGCAGCGTCGCTCGTCCAAACGCCAACTGGTGCTGGCTCGCCGCGAGGATGCGCGGGTCGATCCCTTCCGCGCCACCCACCACGAAGGCCGTTTTTTGCGGAGCACGTTCTTCCAACTCGGCAACCAACTCAGCCAGTCGTTCGCTCGTGATCTGCTCGCCATTGCGATCGAAGGAGACCACCGTCCAGCCCTCCGTCGCAGCAGCAATGCGATCCCCTTCGCGCTGACGAATCTCGGCTCCCGTACCGCGCCCCAGCGGTTCGTCCTTCACGACGATGACCTCAAACTTGGCGAGCTTCCCGATGCGGGCTTCATAGTCCGCAGCGGCCTCGGCAAGACCACCACGCGCACGCCCAACGACCACGAGCCGGAGCGAGGCTATGCCTCCAGATGGTCGTCGCCGACCTCGGGTAGGTCGCGAATGCTCTCACGCGCCGACCACTTGTCGTAGTTGTCGTGGATCGCATCGAGCAGCTCGCCCATGAACTGGGGTGAGAGGTTGATGCGACTGACGACCACACCGGGAATCTCTGGTCCGTCGAACTCGTGATCAACGCGCGCAAACGTGATTGTGAACTCATAATCCGAGTGCGAAACGTTCGCAAAGTTGGCGTAGTGTCCGGCCATCTCTTCGGGCGTGAAGTGGATGTTTAGCTGTCGTTCGGGCTGTTCATTCTGGTCCATGCACGCAGTCTACTCCGGGTGTGCGGCGCGACATCTCGCCTATCGTGTGAAGCGATGCGCGTCGTCGTTCTTTCCGATATCCATGGCAACCTACAGGCGCTCGAAGCGGTGCTCGAAGCAGAGGGCGATCGCTTCGATGCTCTCTGGTGTTTGGGTGACACGATCGGCTATGGCGCGCGCCCGAACGAGTGCGTTGATCTGATCCGCACGCGGGCCGACGTGGTGCTAGCAGGCAACCACGACCTCGCCGTTTTGGGCAAGGTCAACGTCGCTCGCTTCGGCGACGACGCCGGGCGCGCAGCCCGCTGGACCCGTGAGGTCCTCGGCGCCGAGCAAGAGGCGTGGCTGACGACGCTCGAACCAATCCACAGCATCGATGCGGTGACGCTGGCCCACGGGTCTCCCCGCGATCCGATCTGGGAGTACGTCATCGATGGTCCTGGCGCCTCGATTGCGCTTGCTTATGCACCCGATGCCAAAGTCGTGCTGGTGGGCCATACCCACGTGCCGATGTCGGCGCGCAGCGTAGGCGATCGGGTGACCGGCGGCCATGCGCCACCCGGCCGCGAGGAGATCCTCGGCGACGACGTCCGCTTGTTCGCGAACCCTGGCTCCGTCGGACAGCCTCGGGACGGCGACAGCCGCGCGTCCTATCTCGTGCTTGATGTCGATGACGACATACCGGTGCGTGTCGAGTTTCGCCGCGTCGTCTACGACACCGCAACCGCTGCCAAAGAGATTACGGACGCTGGCCTGCCACCACAGTTCGCTGATCGCCTGCTCTTCGGCATGTAACCCGCAGCGTCTCCTACCGCAGCAGCGACTGCCCTGTCATCTCGGCTGGCGGTGATACCTCGAGCAAGGCGAGCACGGTGGGTGCGAGGTCGGCGAGTCGCCCTGTCGACGCGAGCGAACGATCCGACCCGATCAGGATCAGTGGAACTGGGTTCGTCGTATGCGCCGTGTGGGGGCGTCCAGACTCCTCCAACATCTGCTCGGCGTTGCCATGGTCGGCGGTAATCAACGCGATCCCACCGACTTCCTCGATTGCCTCAACGACCAGGCCGAGTTGCCGATCGACCTCCTCAACCGCACGCACGACCGCAGGGATGTCACCTGTGTGTCCGACCATGTCGGGATTCGCAAAGTTGACGATCGCAAAACCTGTCACACCATCTCGAATACCGACAATTGCGGCGGCGGCGACACCGGCAGCGCTCATCTCTGGCTTGAGGTCATACGTCGCGACGTCGCGCGGCGACGGGATCATGCTGCGCGTCTCCCCCGTATGTTCGAGCTCTCGCCCGCCGTTGAAGAAGTAGGTGACGTGGGCGTATTTCTCGGTCTCCGCGACATGGAGTTGAGCGATACCCGCCGCCTCAAGTGCATCCGCCAAAACGTTAGTCGGCCGATCTTCGGTGAAGGCAATCGCCCCTGGCTGTCCGTCCCAATAGGCCGTCATTGCCGTCAGCCGCGCCGGGCCATGTTCGCCGCGGTCAAATCCATCGAAGGGTTCGTCTGCCAGCGCCATACAGATCTGCCGCGCGCGATCTGGACGGAAGTTGAGAAAGATCACCTCGTCGTCATGTTGGATTCGTCCGCTGCCATCGCCGATCAGCGTTGGCTCGACGAACTCATCCGAAATTCCCGCCGCGTAAGAGGCCGCGATGGCGTCCTCGACGGACGCACTGCGCTCGCCAACGCCCGCGGTGCAGAGCAGCCAGGCTCGCTCGGTGCGTTCCCAGCGCTGGTCTCGATCCATCACAAGAATGCGACCGCAGACGTCAACGATGCGCGCGGGTCCATCGCTCCATTCGTCGGCCAGCGTGGTGAGCAACCCAAGCGACTGGTCGGGAGAGACGTCACGCCCATCCGTGATGGCATGGACGGCAACGTGAGGCACGCCAATCGACGTGGCCAGACGGACAAGCCCACGGAGATGATCGACATGGCTGTGTACGCCACCATCCGAAACAAGGCCCACGATGTGCAGCGTGCCCGAACCCGCCCGGGCGCGTTCGCAAGCCGCCACCAAGGCTGGCGTGTGTCGAAAATCTTCTGCCGCGGCATCAGAGACGCGGACGAGATCCTGTGCGACCACGCGCCCCGCGCCGATCGCGAGGTGCCCAACCTCAGAGTTGCCCATCTGCCCATCAGGGAGCCCGACCTCGCGACCAGACGCGACCAGCTGCCCGTGGGGGCACGCTGCCCAAAGTCGGTCGAAGTTCGGCGTCGCAGCCAACTCGACAGCATTACCGGGCCCTGGTGGCGCAATGCCCCAGCCATCGAGGATGACAAGGACAACAGGCGTGGTCACGGCCGTGCGGCCGCCGCAATCGCCAGGAGACTGAGGGCATCAAGCGCCGCCCCGCCGACCAACGCACCATCCACATCGGGCAGTGCCATCAGTTCGGCGGCATTCTCGGGCTTGACCGAACCGCCGTACAGAATGCGGATGCTGTCAGCGGTCTCCCCAGCGACCGCCCGCAACTCCTCGCGAATCCAGGCATGGGCCTCTTGTGCGATTTCAGGAGTCGCCGACTTGCCTGTTCCAATTGCCCAAATCGGCTCGTAGGCAACGACCACGTCGCCGAGGCGATCCTTAGGCACACCAGACAATCCCTCGCGAACCTGCGTGTCGAGAATCGACTTCGTGCTGCCCGAATCGCGCTCAAACTCCGACTCGCCGACGCACAAGACAGGCGTAAGCCCTGCTGCCAGCGCCGCTGGAACCTTACGCGCCAGCGCCTGATCCGTCTCGGCACAATCGGCACGACGCTCGGAATGACCCAGCAACACTCCGATTGCGCCGGCGTCCGCCAGCATGCCCATCGAGATCTCTCCCGTGTGAGCACCATTTTCGCCCTCGTGACCCGTCTGACCAAAGACACCAACACCCGTGCCCTGCAGCATCGCGGCCACCACGTCAATCGACGTGAAGGGCGGGCAGATCGCCAGATCAACGCCTTCGGCCTGCGCCAGGTTGTCGGCCAGGGTCTCGGCAAACGCGCGCGCCTCGGCCCGGGTCTTAAACATCTTCCAGTTGCCGGCAACCAATGGACGACGACTCATCATGAAACCTCCGGGATAGCGGCGACACCGGGCAAGACGCGGCCCTCGAGCAACTCGAGACTCGCACCCCCACCGGTCGACACGTGCGTGACCTGATCGGCAAAGCCAAACTGGGTGATTGCGGCGACGCTGTCGCCACCACCAACGACTGTGGTTCCTGCGCAGTCGGCAACCGCAGCGGCAACCGCTCGTGTTCCCGCAGCAAACGGCGTCATTTCAAACGCTCCCATCGGTCCGTTCCACAACACCGTCTTGGCGTTACGGATGCGCTCGACGTACACGGCGGTGGCGTCGGGACCGATATCCAGACCCATCCAGCCCGCAGGTACTGCGTCGGCAGGTGTGACCTGAGTGGCAGCGGCAGCGCTGAAGTTATCGGCAGCCAAAACGTCACTCGGCAGCAGCAGTTCGCAGCCCGTCGTCTCTGCCTTGGCCTTGGCGCGCATCGCGATCGCCTGACCGTCGACATCTTCGTGCAGCGAGGACCCAACCTCGCCACCCTCCGCAACCACGAAGGTGAAGGCCATCGCACCGCCAATCAGCACCGTGTCTGCAACCTCAACCAGCCGCTCAAGCACCGCGATCTTATCCGCCACCTTGACGCCGCCAACGATTGCCACAAACGGATGCTGGGGCTCTTCGAGGAGCGATGTCAACACAGATACTTCGCGTTCCATCAAGAGACCGGCATAGGCAGGCAGCAGGTGGGCGACGCCTTCTGTCGAGGCATGGGCGCGATGGGCAGCACCAAACGCATCGTTGACGTACACATCGGCGAGTTCGGCCAACTGGGCCGCGAAGGCGGGATCATTGGCCTCCTCCTGACGGTGGAAACGAAGGTTCTCGAGAAGCAGCACGCCGCCATCCTCAAGTGCTGCAACTGCGGTCTGCGCATCAGTACCGACACAGTCATCGGCAAACGTCACCGGCGCGGAGATCAGCTCTGCGAGATGGGCTGCCACTGGCGCCAACGTGTAGGCCATGTTGCGCTCGCCCTTTGGACGACCAAGATGCGACATCAAGATCACCCGGGCGCCGCCTTCGCGCAGCGCGTTTAGTGTCGGCAGCGCCGCACGGATTCGCGTATCGTCGCCAACGGAACCGTCGGCATTGATCGGGACGTTGAGATCGACACGCACGAGCACGCGCCGACCCTGTACATCGCCCAGTTCTGCGAGTCCGCGTCGAGCCACCTCAGACTCGCTGAAGCAAATCGACGACGCGGTTCGAATAGCCGAACTCGTTGTCGTACCAACTAATCACCTTGGCGAGCCGACCATTGGCCATCGTCAACTTCGAGTCGAAGACAGACGAATACGACGAGCCGATCACGTCGCTCGACACAATCGGATCCTCGGTGTACTCGAGAATGCCAGCGAGCGCGCCCTTGTCGGCCTTGGCCTTGATTGCGCCGTTGATCTCCTCAACTGTCGCCTCACGACCCAGTTCGAGGACGAGGTCGACCACGGAACCGTCGGGCACGGGAACCCGCATCGCGATGCCGTCGAGTCGGCCCTTTAGCTCCGGTACGACGAGGCCAATTGCCTTGGCGGCTCCGGTCGACGTCGGGATCACGTTGACTGCCGCAGCACGCGCACGGCGCAGGTCTGCGTGCGGGAGATCGAGGATCGACTGGTCGTTCGTATAGGCGTGCGTCGTCGTCATGAACCCACGCTCGATGCCGAACTCGTCGAGCAGGATCTTCGCGACCGGCGCGAGGCAGTTCGTGGTACACGAGGCGTTCGAGATGATGTGGTGTGTCGCCGGGTCGTAATCGGCATCGTTGACGCCGAGCACAAGCGTGACGTCGGGGTCCGTCGCAGGCGCGGAGATGATCACCTTGCTGGCACCAGCCTCAAGGTGCTTGCTGGCACCCTCGCGACTCGTAAAGAATCCGGTCGACTCGAGCACGACAGGGACATCCAACTCTTTCCACGGCAGTGCGGCCGGATCCCGCTCGGCCAGAACACGAATCTCCTTGCCATCAATGGCGATACCGGCATCGGTGACCTCGACCGTATGACCAAAGCGTCCGAGTACGGAGTCGTATCGCAGCAGGTGAGCCAGCGTTTTCGGATCGGTCAGGTCGTTGATAGCAACGACGTCAATGTCAGCCGAACGAAGGTAGGCGGCGCGAAGAACGTTGCGCCCGATGCGGCCGAAGCCGTTGATGGCAACACGAGTCATGGAGGGTCCTCCTTGAAGGGACAGTGCGGGAGATGAGCGAGACGCAGTACTGAGATCCTAGGCGCGAGGGCGGCGGGGTTCCACCACTTACCCAAGCGCCTCGGCCTCGGCGATGAGGCGCCGCAGGCGAGCAGCGAGAGTCGGCCGCGCGACATTACCCGCGATTGCCAGCTCGGCAAGCGTCAACTCGGGGTTATCGAGTCGTAATTGGGCCGTCGTTCGCAAGGCCACGGGAAGGCCTCCCAGTAGCCCCGCCTTACCAAGAATGCCAATCGCCTGCAATTGCGTGCGCGCGGCGAGCACCTGTCGACTCAGATTCGCCGTGTCGAAATTGGCTCGTCGATTGGCATCGGCTCGTGCGCTGCGGACCACGTCGTCTTCGGCCACGTCCAGCGCCGCGGCTTCGGCGCCGATCACGGTCAAGAGGTCCTGGACTGCACCTCGTTGGCGCGTCATCACCTCGGACCAGCGTGGACGTTCGCGCACGCGCAACGGAATCTCCATGCTCGCCGCACACTTGGCGAGGACATTGGCAAAGGCGACGTCATGTGTACGCATCTCCAGCGATGGAGAACGGCCAGGTGGTGAGACGCTACCGCCCACCGCGAACGCGCCACGCAACGCGATCACCCGACAGCACGAGCGCTGCAGAAGACTGTCGTCAACGAACGGCTGTGGACGACCAGCCGCGTCGATCACGCCGGCGCGTTGCAGAGCGGCACTGCTCGCCGCGTCCTCCGCCAGCACCAGCAAAACGCGTTGCGATGCGCCAAGACGCTCCGGTGTGTAGGCACGCACGCCGCAGGTCGCACCTTCCTCGCGCAGCGTCACAAGCAGCCGCCGCCCCACCGCATGGCTGCCAACGTCGACCTCACCATGCATGTGGCCACCGCCGGTCAGATGCAGCGAGCCGGCACCGCGCAGCGCGGCGGCGAGGAAGGTTGAACGGCAACAGGCCCGTTCGATCGGCAAATGCGCGACCTCCTCACGGACGTTGCTCGAGAAGGTCATCGGGCTGGATGTGGGCGGCGGGCCTGTGTCAACAGCGCGCGCCCAAGCCGAACGGGATCGTGTTGATGACCCTTCGTGATGCGCGCCACGACCACTTCGAGGCCGCTGGCTCGGAGAGCTTGACGATCGAAGTCGACGGGGATCAGCCCTGGCGCGGACACGCGACGCGTAACCGGCACGAGCACCGTGTCGACGATCCCTGCACCCAGGTGGCGTTCGAGGCGCTCGATGTGCGTTGCCGCGTCGTAGCCAATCGTCTCGTTTGGCTCCTGCAGGAGGTTGGCGACGTAGATCCGGCGGGCCGACGAGTGGCGCACGGCATCGGCCAGAGCGGGAACGAGCAGCGGCGGAATCGTCGACGTAAACAGCGAGCCCGGTCCAAGCACAATCAAATCCGCCTCCAACAGCGCCGCGATCGCGTCGGGGTGAGGAACTGGGCTCTCAGGCTGGAGTCGTAGGCGTCGCACGGCGCGGCGCTCGGAGGCCACGGCAGTCTCGCCCGCAACCACACGACCATCCTCCATCTCGGCGACGAGCACGGCCTTCTCCCGTGTTGCGGGAAGCACGCTGCCCGAGATAGCCAACACGTGCGACGACAACGCGACGGCAGCGTCGAAGGAGCCAGCTACCTCGGTCAGTGCTGCGAGCACCAGATTGCCAAGGGAGTGCCCCTCGAGGTCGCCACGATCGAAGCGGTGCTGAAACACCTCAGCCAGGACGGATTCGTCATCGGCAAGGGCTACAAGGCAGTTGCGAACATCGCCCGGTGGAGGCATGCCGAGATCGCGTCGCAAACGACCCGAAGAGCCGCCGTCATCGGTCAGGGTGACGATCGCGGTAGGCTCGACTCCTGCCAACTTGAGTCCACGCAGCACCGCGGCGAGTCCCGTGCCTCCCCCAAGACAGACAATTCGTGGGTTAGCGCGCACGCGTTGCCTCCAACTCGAGCAGGGCACGCTTGCGCTCATGCCCGAGCGAACCGTACTCCCCGATGAGACCGTCAGAGCGAATCACACGATGGTACGGCACCACGAGGCTAAGCACACCTCGACCGCATGCAGTGCCCGCAGCTCGGGCGGCTCTCGGTCGCCCCGCGAGCAATGCCAACTCGGCATAGGAGACTGTCTCACCCCGAGGAATCATCCTCAGTTGACGCACGGTCTCGGACTCAAACGGTGTCAACCCAGCCCAGCGGATGGCGGCCTCGCAGTCGACGTCGAGGAAGTCGTCAATCGCTCCATGCAGGTATGCGACCAGCCGTGCAGCGAGCCGCGAGGCTGCCGCCGGCACCGTACCCTGTGCCTCCCCAACCCGCGTCTCTCCCGGTTCGTTGTGCTCGATCAACTCGTCGCCGTCGTAGCGCAGAAGCCCGGTTCCCCACTCCCCCGCGTCGTAGACGAGCGTGGTCACCGTGGAGCTCCGCCGCGCGTCACCGGATGCCTGCCGCCACGCTCGCGGTTCGGTGCCGGACCGCCAACGCGATGCAGGCTGTTATGGATCGCCTGCGCTGTCTTGGCAGGGAGCCCGGGCACCTCGGAGAGCGACTCGGGCGTTGCGGCCATCACCGCATCGATCGTGCCAAAGTGCTTCAGGATCGCCTTGCGCCTCGATGGGCCAACGCCGGGAAGCGTTTCCAGAATCGATAGCGTCGCCTGCGCCCCGCGCTTACGTCGATGGTGCTTCAACGCGAAGCGGTGTGCCTCGTCGCGAACCTGCCGCAGCAAGAGGAGGCCTGGCGATGCGTTGTCGAGAATCACCGGTACCGACTGTCCCGGCACGAAGACCTCCTCAATGCGCTTTGCCAGACCGATCACGCTGACGCGCGGCGCCTCAACGGAGGCCATGGCAACCGTGGCGGCATTCAGCTGGCCCTTGCCACCGTCAATAACAACAAGATCCGGCGACTGCGAGAATGAGGCGTCCTCCTCCGTATCGTTGAGGCGCGCAAACCGTCGTGTAATTGCCTCGGCCATCGATGCGTAATCGTCGAGCTTGCCGTGTCGAATCGCAAATGAGCGATAGAGGTCGTTGCGGGCGACGCCTGCCTCGAAGACGACCATCGACGCAAACTGGTGATCACCACCGAGCGTGGAGATGTCGTAGCACTCGATGCGTTGTGGGAGCGACTCCAAACCGAGCACGTCGCGCAATTCCTCAAGTGCGTCAGCGCCGCGCGTACGGCTGCGTTCGTCTGTCAGGTGAAGACCCTCGAGCGAAAGACGCGCGTTGCGCTGGGCCAACTCGAGCAGACGTCGCCGCTCTCCGCGCTGAGGCATTCTCACTTCGACGTTGGCACCACGGTGTTCAATCAGCAGCGCTTCGATTTCGTCGAGCCGTTCCAGGCCAAGCGGCACAACCACCAGCGGAGGCACAACCGCACCCACGTGGTACCGCTCAGCAATCGCCGACTCGACGAGATCGTCGAGCGTCGCGCCGCGTGCGTTCTCAAAAATCAACTCGACGCGCTCGGTCAACCGACCTTCTCGCTGCGGCCAGATCTGCACAACTGCGAGGCCTTCACCGACGGCAATACCGAAGATGTCCGCATCGCCGTCATGGGCGCGGTCGACGAGCTGCCGTTCGGCGAGCATCGTGACGGCGGACAGACGGTTACGCGCTCGCGCGGCATCCTCGTAACGCTGCTCTGACGACGCGCGCTCCATGTCCTGCTCGAGCGCTGCGGTGATGGTCGTGGTGTCACCATTGAGGAATTGGATCACCTGATCAATCATCTTGCCGTACTCCTCTTTGGAGATCTTCCCGACGCAGGGAGCGGTACAGCGCCCAATGTGAAAGTCGAGACAGGGCGATCCAGAGCGACGCCCCGGGGTCGGCCCCTCACAAGGCCGAAAGGCGAACACGCGATTGAGTACTTCCAGGGTCTCGCGCACCATCCGCACATTCGTGTACGGGCCGAACAACCGCGCATTACGTCGGCTGCCACGACGCGTAAACAGCACGCGCGGGAAATCCTCACCCGTCGTGACAGCGATCATCGGATACGACTTGTCGTCGCGTAGACGTACGTTGAACGCCGGCTTTAGATCCTTGATCAACGTCTGCTCGAGCAACAGCGCCTCGGTCTCGGTGCCTGTGACGGTCACCTCGACGTCGGCGACCCGCATCACCATTTCGGCAGTCCGTCGCTCCATGCTGCGCACCGGTCGCGTATACGAGCTGACCCGCTTGCGTAGCGCCTTTGCCTTCCCGACATAGAGCACGTCGCCGACTTGATCTCGATAGACGTAGACGCCCGGCTCGTTCGGCAATTGGCGTGCCCGTTCGCGGATGAGTTCGACGCCGAGTGCCACAGAGCAATCCTAGTCGTGCAGGCTGTGCTCCTGGCCCTGATCAACCCGAACGGCACCCATCTCGCCGTCGTCAAGCGTCACTACACGCGCCGATGACCACGCCTCAGGAGCAATGGTGACCGTCTGTTTGGCCAAGGGAATCCAGAACTTCATGATCGGCAACTGCACACGCGCCGTCACAACGCCGTCTCGCGATACCAGTTCCAACGTACTGCCATCCACCAACCCAATGCGGTCGGCAAGATCGCTACCCACGACTGGGCTTGGCATGATCGCCGCCTGAAGGGCAGCGGCATCCGCCAGCCGTTGAGCACGCTCGGTGTTGGCCCGAACGGCAACGAACATCACCGCGATCGCAGCAAGAACGAGCGTCGGGAGGATCGCAGCCAAGAGGCCAACGGTCACCTGCCCGCGCCGATTCAATGGACAATCCGTGGCACCGCGAGGGTCAGATCTCGGAGGGGCGCAGCGACAGTGATCACGATCCGCTGCGGCTCGATCACGACGGCCTTGGCACGCCCGTTTAACGCCGCCTTTACGGGCTCTCCCGCGGCGTCTGCCGCCAGCGCGATTTGCGCAGCCGATTCCAGCCGCGCCGTCGCTGCCACGCGCGCGACCACGATCGCGAACGCTGCCACGCACGCAACGACGACCGGAGCCATTACGAGCACCTCCACGATCGCCTGGCCCGAGCGGCGGCGTCTCATCGCGCCTCAGCTGCCACTGGGACGTTGCGTGCGAGTTGGAATTGCACCGCTGGACGGACGAAAGCGGGTACGGCAGCGCGGGCGGCTGCCTGCGGGTCACGACCACGCAACTCCGCCTGCGTTTGAGCCACACGGGCGACTGTGGTCTCAGCATGAATCCATACCGACGAAGCAACCATCCACGCAGCCGCCAGAACGGCAATCGTCAAAAGTGTGGCAATCGCCACTTCGACGCTGGCCTGTCCCTGACGCATACCCACGACGATGTCATCAAGGCGTGCGCGTTCGAGATGCCACACGACCCGCCTTCGACGCGATCTGACACGAAGGCGTCACACCAGCGCTCCTAATACCAGCCGGCTGTGTCCTGATACACGCGCCACATCACGTAGGCGCAGCCTCCGATGATTACGAAAAACAGCAGTGTCGTCAGCAAGGTCCAGGAGAGCAGGAACGAGCCAAGCACGACGAGTACCAAAAGCGCACCCGCTCCGTAGAACAACAGCTTCTGTCGCCGAGAGAGGTACGAGAGTCGCTGCCGATTATTACGCCAGAGCGTGTAGAGAAAATAGACAAAGGCGGCCAGGATCAACACGCGAATGACGATCAGAAGGATGGCGATCACCGGGCCGGCGAGAACCTGCAGCACGGTGACCACTGCGGCGATCAACGCAACGACGACCCAGTTGATGACGGAACGCGACATGTCCTAGAGCGTACCCGGCACCTAGCCGAGAATGCCACTCACCAACAGCGCGCGGGTGGCCAGTCCCATCGAGAGCAGTGCCGCGATCGAGAAGATCAGGATATTCCGGCCGTTCTCTTTACCCCGCGCCGAATACGCAAAGATGATCATCGCCACGGGCAGAAGGCCGTAGACGTAATGCAACTGCTGCGCCGCCCGTAGGTTCTGACTCAAGAGCAGCAACCCGAGAACGGCCTGTCCGATGATCACGGTCTGCGAGGCCGCTAGGACCTGTGCGTAGACCTTATTTGCCGGAAGCCTCTGCTTCCATACAAAGAGACCCCAGATGCCGGCGATCAGATTGATCGCAATCACGACGACACCAAGGCCGATATGAATGTCGGTCACCACACCGAAAGTATGCCCGAGCGTCGGTCTAGCCGCCGTTCATGACCTCGGCCAAGGTCTTCAGTTGACTAAAGACCGGCTTGGCAGAATCGCCTCTCACGACAGGCCAATTTGGTGCCCGATAGATCGCTATGCGTGCACTCTCTGCGCAGTCACCGCTCGATTCGCAGGTGATGCGACCCGACAGTCCGGCATAACCCTGTACTGCCAACAGCGCTCTTCGCAACGCCTCTCGATCAATTGAAAGACCACCGCTCGGATCGACGACAGCCGTGCGGCGAACGGCATCAAACAGAAGATTGACCGCGTCCCACGCAGCCGGATGAAAGACCCCAATCGGATCGCCGCCGGTCAACCGACGGTAGGCCGGCAAATACGCATCTCGGTAGAAGGCGCTCTCCCGCACGACCGAGAAGTCAGGCCCAGCCGCATAGATCCCATTGGCTTTGCTACCGAGCAGAGCAAAAAAGTCGGGCGTCTGACAGGCCTCCGAAACTACAATCGGTGTGGTTCGTGTTGCAGGAAGACTGCGGAGTGCCGCGACGAGCTCTTCGCAACGGGGCGAGTACTCGGCGATGAACACCATGTCCGGGTCCTGCCGCGCGACGGACGCTGCGATCGCCGCCGGTGGCTCTTTGTCGTAACTCAGATCTGCAAGTGACGTTCCCCCGAGGACGCCCAAGGATTGAGAAAAAGCGAGCGTCAATTGAGACGAATAGGCGTCGTCTTTGCGATGGATTGCGACCGCCGACTCCCAGCCCTGGCGGGCATAGGCAAAATCTGCGACCGCCGAGGCCTGGAGCACGTCGTTGAAGGCGATCCGAAAATAGTTTCGCTGGTGCGTCGCCGACGCGGTCAGACCTGGAGCAGTATTCGAAGGCGAGATCAGCAAGACGTTTTGCTTGGCGAGCACGACATCGGCCGCACCGAAGGCCGCGGACGAACACGACGTGCCGATTACGGCCAACAGGTCTTGCTCCTGCGCGAGTCGAGTGGCACCCGTCCGCCCACCCACCGACGAGCAGCCGTCATCTTCGTGCAAGATGGCGATGTCGTGGCCAAGCAACTGCCCGGGAATCCCGTCGAACGTACCGTCGAGATAGTCGATAGCGATCCGCACGCTCTGGGCAACGTCGTCACCCGTGGGGTCTTCCACAAACAGCAGAGTGCCAAGGTAGATCGGACGCCCCAACCCAATGGAAAGACAGGTCTTGCCACTCTCCTCACAGGCAGCAGAGAGTGGCTTTGTCTGCGTCTGTGTTCCGCCACAACCGACCACAACAAAACCCAGTAACACAACGAGCATCCCGATCCGCAGTCCAGTCCACATTCTCATCGCGCGCTCACCCAAGGGAGAAACTGTCCCGCCTGAAGCTCTGCCACGAACTGATCGATCGGCCCCGTCGAGGTCAATACGACGGTCGGTCCGGCAAACGGTGCACTGATGGCGAGAATCGCCGCGAGATCGAACCCGACAATGAGCACCACGCCGACCGCAACCAATGCGAATCTCGACCCCGAGCGCAACGCCACGATCAACGAACCTACTATCAACGCCGCGCCGCTGATGACCGCGAGAAGAAACAATGGCAGCGGTAATTCTTGCGTCGCGATCACGATCCGCTGCCGTCGGGCCTCGGTCAGACCAACTGCAGCCGATTGCATAGCATCGCTCGTGGTTGAGCCCACATACGAGCGCTCTCCATACGAAAATACTCGTCGCGACAGTAGAGCCGCCTCTGGACCCGCCGGCGACGGCTGGTCAGGATCATGCGCCAGATGTGGCCACTCGCGCTTTGTCGTGACAATCAGATACTTCGCGAGCTCGGATTGCACCAGCGACGTGTCGGCGGCGGGCAGACTCGCGCTTGCGTAGGCCAGTTCGCTCGCGGCCGCGACCTCGACACCGACCGCATTGGAGGCCTGTCGATAGGTCGAATACTCCGTATTGATAAGGAAGCCCGTCAAAATTGCAAACAGACTGCCGAGCACGGTCATATAGGCCGCCGCGGTCAGGCCGGCCGGCTCACGGCTCCGATCAGAGATCAACCAGCGCAACATGAAAATCGCGATAAGAGAGAACAAAGCGGTCCCACCAAGACAGACGAGCGTCAGCTCCGGACCATCGAGGCGCGTCAGGGTATTCACGAACCGTCGCCCTTCCCGCTGACTTTGACTGCTTGCCAGTGCCGTCGCGTGGCGTCCCGCTCTGCCGAGTCGAGACTGATACCACCGGTCTCCGCCGCGGCGCCCAACCCTGAATCCGACAAAACGCTATCCACGAATGCCTCCAGCGTCGGTTGGCTATTTACGGCCTGGAGGTTGACGTAGAGATACAAGGGCCGTGCGAGCGGATAGGTTCCGTCGTGCACATGCTCAACCGTTGGGGCAACACACCCATTGCCTACGTCAATCGCCAGTGGACGAAGGCCGTCGCTCGCCTGTTTGAGGGTTGGTAGCCCCGCAAACCCGAGACCACCAACGGCGCTCCGCGTCGTCGATGGGATCAGCTGCTCGCTGATCAGCGCGTGATAATTTCCGCGCAACATTGAGGCCTGCTCCCGCTGTTTGGCAATCGGACCAATGATCAAATCCAACAGAACCTGCTTCGTGCCCGCACCCGATCCTGGCCCAACAACGTTCAACGTCGAATCGGGCAGGTTGCTACCCGAGCCTGGGATGATCGAGCTCGCGGCACGCCATGAGTCGACAGACGCGGACTCTGGTCCCATCAACGCGTAGATTTGCTCCGATGTGAGACACGACGGAAGCTTCGCCTGGGCAGGGGTAAACAACACGACCGCATCGTCGGCAACCTGCAGGCGGGCGAACTCGACTCCGGCCGCGGTGCAACTAGCAAGTTCTCGCTCATTCAATGCGCGAGACGCTGCGGTAATCCAAACGAGACCATCGCAGAACAGGCCCGCGCCGTCACCGGTACCTGCCATCCGCACCTGCATCGTCACGAGCGGGTTTTGTGCACCAAAATTGCCCGCAACCTCCGACATCATCGGGAGCAGGGTTGTGGAACCAACAATCGAGACGCGCCCATCCAGACTGGACGAGCCGCACCCTGCACTCAGCGACACGATTGCTATCCCAACGGCGACCGCCAGCGATTGAGTTATGCGGCGGGAGACGAGAGACATCTGCGCGTACACTAGCCGGATGAGCCTTACCGTCGATGACCTTGCACCAGAATTTAACCTCCTGGATGACGCCAGCACACCCGTCGCATTGACGAGCCTTCGTGGCACGCGCGTCGTTCTGTATTTCTACCCAAAAGACGACACCCCGGGCTGCACAACGCAGGCCTGCGCTCTTCGTGATGGCTGGGCCGAGGTCGAGGCACTCGACGTGACGTTGTTTGGCATCTCGCCCGATTCGCCGTCCAGCCACGCCAAGTTCCGGGCCAAGTACGACCTGCCCTACCCCCTGCTCGCCGATGAGGGACATGCCGTGGCCGAGGCCTATGGCGTCTGGGTCGAGAAATCGATGTACGGCAAGAAGTACATGGGTGTCGAGCGCTCAACGTTCATCATCGGCCCGGATGGCACGATCGAACACGTGCTGCACAAGGTCAAGCCCGGCGAGCATCTCGAGCTGATCGTCAAGACGCTCAACGGCTGAGATGACGATCGCGGCCCCGATTGATGGCCCTCTGAAGGGGGTCCGTGTCCTCGATCTCTCGCGCGTTTTGGCTGGTCCATACTGCGCGATGATCCTGGCCGACCTCGGCGCGGAGATCATCAAAGTGGAACGTCCGGACGGCGGCGACATCACACGCGCCTGGGGTCCGCCCTGGGCTGGCGGCGAGGCCACCTATTACATGTCGACCAACCGCGGCAAGCGCTCGATCACCGTCGACTTCCGCGATCCCGAGGGCATCGCTGTCACGCGCCGCCTCGCCGCCACGTGTGACGTCGTGATCGAGAACTTTATCCCGGGTGGCGCCGATCGCCTCGGCCTCGGCTTCGACGACCTACGAGCCGATAATCCAAACCTCGTCTACTGCTCCATCAGCGGCTACCCGCACGACAGCCCCGAGGCCGCACTGGCGGGCTTTGACTTCGCGATCCAAGCCGAAGGCGGGATCATGAGTGTCACGGGAGCTGAGGACGGTCCGCCGATGAAGGTCGGCGTCGCGATCGCCGACCTGACCTCCGGCATGTTTGCCA
>JBAXOM010000038.1:0-17464 GCA_037133215.1 Thermoleophilia bacterium
CTGCGATCTACACGCACGTCGCAGGTACGCATCTGCGTGACACATTCTTGGCTGCGCACCCGCGCGCTCGTTCTATCTAGACACAATCGTCCCGATCGCTTGGTGGCCCTCACCACGTCGTGAAAATGCACACAAGAGACGACCCACGCGATGAAGTACGATCGGACTATGACCATCAGTGCATACACGGCAACGGGTGAAATTTTGATGATCACGTTTGCAGCGGGCGAGATTGAGCAGTGCGAAACGATCGAGCCGACAGTTGCCGTGATTGACCTGGATGTCGACGAGCGAGTGCTGGGGATAGAGGTGCTCGACCGGGCCAAGTTCGACTTAGACGCCGTCGCAACAGAGTATGGAATCGAGATGCTCGTACCCGAGATTCGAGCGGCAATTTCGGCGGCTAAGCCCGGCCCATAGACGACGCCGTCTAGGCTGCAGGCATGCCGGAGCTGCCTGAGGTCGAGACCGTCCGTCGTCGCCTCGAGCCTCACGTCGCTGGGCGCCGCCTTACTCAGGTTGAGGTACGTGACGCAAAACTCGTCGGGCGCGACGATCCGCGACGCGTCGAAGAGCGTCTGACGGGCCGCACGATCCTCGCGATTGATCGGCGTGGCAAGTATCTGCTGTTCCGGCTCGATGGTGAGGAGACGTTGATTTCTCACCTACGGATGACCGGCAACTGGCTGCTCTGTGCGGATGATGAGCCAAGGTTCACGCGTGCTGTTCTGACCTTCTCGGATTCCACACTCGTCGCCTACGCAGACGCCCGTCGCTTTGGGACGTGGGACCTGTTGACGAACGACGAAACCGCCGTGTACCTGGCCGCCCGCTTGGGACCCGAGCCGATCGCCAGCGATTTCGACGGTGCCGTCTTGAAAGCGGCCTTTGCGGGACGCCGAGCGCCCGTCAAAGCCCTCCTGCTCGACCAACGACTGGTCGCGGGTGTCGGCAATATCTACGCCGACGAAGCACTCCACGCGGCCTGTATCCATCCCGACACCCCGGCGGGTCGCCTGCGTCAACCACAGTTGGACAGGCTCGCAGCAACGACCCGGGAGGCGCTCGAAGAGGGGATTCGCGCCCAGGGTGCGTCAATCAGCGATTTTCGCGATCCGGAGGGTGGTTACGGCTCGATGCAAGAGCGGTTTCGCGTCTACGGCCGTGACGGTGAGCCGTGCATCGTGTGTGGGTCCGAGATCATCAAATCGCGTTGTGCAGGTCGTGGCACCCACGTCTGTCTGACCTGCCAACCAAAGCCACGCCGGTCGGGAATGCCACGACCAAAACGGACGTTGAAACAGGTGTGAAAGACGTCATTGTTTACTCCGCTGATTGGTGTCCCTTCTGCACGCGCGCAAAGGCGTTGCTGACCTCACGGGAGATCCCGTTTGAGGAAATCAACGTGGATCGCGTTCCCGGCTTTCGAGAGAAACTCGTCGAGATGACGGGCCGGATGACGGTGCCGCAGATCATGGTTGACGGTGAGCCCGTCGGTGGGTTCGACGAGATCGCCGCGCTTGATCGCAACGGCGAGCTGCTCGCGCTCGTCCAGGACTAATCCCGCGGTGGCAGGCGCGTACGCGACCGAGGCGATTGTCCTACGGTCGTTTCGTACGGGCGAAGCCGATCGTGTTGTGCACCTGCTGACCCCCGACTTCGGGCGCGTCAACGTGATCGCGAAGGGTGCCCGCAAGACCACGGGCAAGATGGGTGCGCGGCTCGAACCGTTGACGCGCATCGATGCGATTGTGCTGCCGGGCAAGAGCGATCTTTCGACGATCACCGGTGCCGACGTCTTGTGGTCGGGCGATGAGCTGCGACGGGATCCGATCCGTGCGCTTGCTGCGACCGGTGGTGTTGAGGCGATCGTGCGCCTGTTTCCCGAGCCAGAGCCAGATGAGCGTCTCTACCGTGGTTTGCAGCGATATCTCGAGGCGCTGACGGAGCCGCTTGGCGACGATGTTCGGGGCGGCGCCGACACGATCACCCTCGGGTTTGTCCTAAAGCTGCTCGCTCTGGCTGGCTGGCGTCCCGAGGTGGCTGCCTGTGTCGCGTGTGGCGCGCCGACTGCTGTCTACGACGCGGCGGCTGGCTGTGCGTTTTGTGCGACGTGTGGCAGTGGTAGTCCACTCGATCCGATTGCAGCCAGTGCTGCGGCCCAGTTACTGGCCGAGCCGCTTGGGGGAGTGCCGATACCCACTCCCGCCGCACGCGCCGCAATCTCGCGCGTCTGCCGCGAGACGGCCGAACACCACGGTGGCGTTCGGCTCGCCCTGCTGGGGCAGGGCTCTAGGTCGTAATCGTCGAGAGCTGGCCCTTCTGGCTGATCAGCCAGATTTCGCCGCTCGAATCCTGGCCGATCGCGGCCAATTTTGGTACGCGCAAGCCCGTGTCGACGAGCTTCGCATCCTTGCGCAGGATCGACCAGATCCGTCCGCTACAGCTATCGCCGAAGACGTAGTTGCTGCGCAGCTTTCGAATCGTCTTACCGCGGTAGACCGCGCCGGCTATCGGGTTGCATCCGTAGGAGGTGCCGTAGGACGTGAGCGGAGTCACGACCGTGCCGGTCAGCGGTTGTGGAGAGTACGGTTTCGTGCCGTCGAAGGCGCGCCAGCCAAGGTTGGGGAGTGGTGGGGCAGGATTGGCGATCCAATCGACCTCTTCCTCGGCACCCTGGCTCGGGTCGACAATCCACATGCTCCCGGTGCGTGTATCGAACGAGAAGCCCGGATTGCGGACGCCCATCGCCCAGACCGGTGCCTGCCCGAGCGTGCCGTCAGCGAAGGGGTTGGTCGACGGGATCGCGTAAGGCGTACCGGCGTTGACGTCGATGCGGAGGATCTTGCCGAGCAACGTATTGGGGTTTTGGGACCGGTTGCCTGGATCGCCACCAGAGCCGCCATCGCCCATGCCGATGTACAGAAAGCCGTCTGGCCCGAAGGCGAGCTGCCCGCCATTGTGGTTGGCGTAGGGCTGACGAATCGACAGGAGCGTCGTCGCTGAACCCTTCAAGAAATGTCCGTACTTGCCCTTGCGAAAACGCACAATTTGCGTGTCACCCGCCGCATCGGTGTAGTCAACAAAGACGAAACCGTTGTCGTTGTACTGTGGGCTGTAGGCGATGCCCAGCAGGCCGCGCTCGCCGCCCTGTTGACCGACACGGTCGGTGAGGTTGGCGAGAACATTGACCTTACCCTTGGTGATCGCGACCACCGTTCCGTCACGCTGGGTCACGACCGGCCATGGGTTGTCCGGGCGAAAGGTGAGAGCGGTGGGGTTTTTCACCTTCACGGAGATCGTCTGTAGTGACAGTGCCAGAGCCGTCGATCCCGTCGATGCGACGAGCGCTACGACCAGTGTTGTGATGGCTAGAAGTCGTGGAAACACGCTCTCAGGGTATCTGCGTTTTCCCCGGGCGGGGCATCCAGCGGGGGGAAGTGGGTAGCCTTCGCCTGTGCAGACCGATGCGACTCCGCTCACGTTTCAGGACCTGATCCTGCGCCTGCAGACTTTTTGGGCTACGGAAGGCTGCGCGATCGTCCAGCCGTACCACACAGAAGTCGGCGCTGGCACGATGAATCCAGCGACACTATTGCGCTGTCTCGGCCCGGAGTCGTGGGCGACGGCGTACGTCGAGCCCTCGATTCGACCGACAGACGGTCGGTACGCCGAGAACCCCTATCGGCTACAGCACTATTACCAGTTTCAGGTCCTGATCAAGCCGTCGCCCGATGCGATCCAAGAGTCGTATCTCCGCTCGCTCGCCGCGATTGGCATCGACGCAGCCGCGCACGACGTGCGCTTTGTGGAAGACAACTGGGAGGCCCCGACCCTTGGCGCCTGGGGCACTGGGTGGGAGGTCTGGCTCGACGGTATGGAGGTGACGCAGTTCACCTACTTCCAACAGGCCGGCGGCATTGATTGCGATCCCATTTCGGTGGAACTGACGTACGGCCTCGAGCGGCTGGCGATGTACCTTCAGGGTGTTGATTCGTGTTGGGACCTGACCTGGGCGCCCGGACTCTCCTACGCGGACGTTCATGCGCGCGGTGAGCGCGAGTGGTCGGCCTACAACTTCGAGGTTGCGGATGTCCCTGGCCTCGTGCGAGCGTTCGATCATCACGAGGCCGAGTGCGGCCGGTGTCTCGAGGCTTCGCTGCCAATCCCGGCCTACGACCAAGTTTTGAAGTGCTCGCACGCCTTCAACCTGCTCGATGCGCGCGGCGCGATTTCCGTGACTGAGCGGGTCGCCTACATCGGGCGCGTGCGTGCGTTGGCGCGTGCGGTTGCGCATGCGTACCTTGGGTTGGAGTTGTCGTGACAGCCCCGCTACTGATCGAACTCGGCTGTGAGGAACTGCCAGCGAATGCCTGTCGCGTGGCCGAGCGCGAGGCCGGAGTGACGATTGAACGTCTGCTGACCGAGCGCCGCTTGGCACCGACCTCGGTCGAGGTGTTCGTGACGCCGCGCCGGATCGCTGTGATCGCCGAAGGGGTGCCGAGCGAGGCACCCGCCGAGACGACCGTGCAGACCGGGCCGCCCGAGAAGGCAGCCCGTAATGACGATGGTTCCTGGTCGAAGGCGGCAGAGGGGTTCGCGCGTAAACACGGGTTGACCCCGGAGCAGCTCGAGGTGAGAGACGGCCTCCTGACCGCAACCGTTTCTGTCGCTGCCGAGCCACTTGCCACGCATGCACAGGCGCTTGTCGATGGGCTGATCGAAGGCCTGCAGATGCCGAAGAACATGCGCTGGGGCACGGGCACACTCCGTTTCTCGCGACCGATTCGCACGCTGGTCGTGTTGCATGGCGACACCGTTCTCCCGGCCGAGGTGCAAGGTGTGCAGAGTGGTCGCCTGACGCGCGGCCATCGTCTACTGCGACCCGAGCTCGAGTTGAGCACTGTTGATGATTACGTCTCTGATCTGGGAGGCGCTGGTGTTGGTGTCCGCACGGCGGATCGCCGCGAAGTCATCGAGACGCTGCTGACATCGCTTGCGAAGGCGCACGACGCAACCTGGGACGATCCAGGCCGTGTCCTCAACGAAGTGGTCTACCTCGTCGAGTGGCCGCGCGTCATCGACGGGTCGATCCACGAGCGTTATCTCGAATTGCCAGAGCGCGTGTTGGTGACGGCAATGCAGTCGCATCAGCGGTATCTGCCGCTGCGCAGCGCGACGGGTACCTTGCGACCCGCCTTCCTGACTGTCATCAACTCTCATCCAGATGCCGACGACGCGGTGCGCGCCGGCAATGAGCGCGTTCTCGCGGGGCGCCTCGACGACGCCGTCTTCTCGCTGGCCAAGGACCGCGCCCGTGGCATCGAGGCGATGGCGGCCGAATTGGATCGGATTACGTATCACCAACGGCTCGGCACGTTGGCCGACCGCACGGCGCGTCTGGAGGCGCTCGTTGCGGCGGTCGCAGATGGAGCCCGCATCGCCGGAGACGATCGCACGCATGCCCTCGAAGCCGCGCGTTTGGCGAAGGCGGACCTTGCCTCGACGATGGTCGGCGAGTTTGCTGAATTGCAAGGCGAGACGGGCATGGAGTACGCCCGTGCGGCCGGGCAACCCGAGGCGGTGGCGCTGGCAATTCGCGAGCAGTACCAGCCCGACGGTGCAGGGCGGCCCGTGCCCGAGACGCTGCCAGGTGCGCTCTTGGCCTTGGCCGATCGCTTCGACCAGCTCGTCGGTGTGGTTGCGATCGGCGAGCGCCCAACGGGTTCGCGCGATCCGTACGCGCTGCGTCGGGCCGCGGCGGGCATCGTGGAAATTCAGTCGCGCTACGGACTCGCCTTGGATCTCCCGGCTCTGGTGGGCACGACGCACGCACTTCTTGTGACGCAAGACGCCGACCTCGAACTCGACCTCGCCGCGACGGCCGAGATCGTGGTGCCCTTTATCCTCGATCGTGTCGACCAGGCACTGGGCGATGCAGGAGTTCCGGTCGATGTTCAGCGAGCTGCACGCGGTGCGGGCCTTGTCGACCCCGCCCGACATGCCGCACTCGCGCAGGCGCTGCATGCCGCAGCAGACGGAGCAGAGTTGGCGGCGGCGCACGCTGCCGTCACGCGCTGTAGTCGCATTGTCGAGAAGGAAACACCTGCCGACGCCCTCGATGCTTCCTTGCTGAGTGAGGCATCCGAGCAGGCGCTGGCAGAGGCCATTACGACGCTCGCGCCGCGGATTGCCGCCGAGTCGGATCCGGCCGCTGCGCTGCGTGAGTCGGCCGCCCTGGCACCGGCAGTCGATGCACTCTTCGAGGGCGTGATGGTCCTTGCTGAGGATCCTGCCGTGAGGGCTAACCGTGTGCGCCTTGTCTGTGACGCGCTGGCTGCCTTCCAACCAATCGGCGATCTGACGAAACTGCAGCGATGAGCGACCAGCCCGTCGAGATCCACATCGTCTCGGATTCCACGGGCGATACGGCCTCGCGCGTGGCGCGCGCTGTGCAGGCGCAGTTCTCGGCCTCGCCCGTCAAGCTCGTGCGCCATCCGCGGGTCACCACGATCGATGGTCTGCAGGCGGCTTTTACGAAACTGCGTGGCCAGAGCAATGCCGCCGTCTTCTTTACGCTGATCGACCGCGACCTGCGCGAGCGTGCGACAGAACTCTGCGAGCGTCACGGCCTACCGTCGTGTGACCTGCTCGGTGCGCCGTTGGAAGCACTCCAGCAGGCGTCTGGCAGTCAGGCCGAGCTCGTACCTGGACGTCCAGTCGGTCTTGAGATCGATTACTTCAAGCGCGTCGCCGCGATGGAGTTTGCCGTCAAGCACGACGACGGGCTCTCGGGAGAAGGGCTGGACGAAGCTGACATCGTCATCGTTGGTGTGTCCCGCACGGGCAAGACGCCGCTCTCGATGTACCTCGGTTACCTCGGCTACAAGACGGCAAACATCCCGCTGGTCCCGGCCGTGGAGCCGCCGCAGCAGCTCTTTCGGATCGATCGCGCCAAGATCGTTGGGCTGACGATTGACCCCGAACGGTTACAACGCATTCGCGGGCGCCGGCTGCGTGCGATGGGTGGGCGGGCCCGCAATAACTATGCAGATCTGGCCAAGATTCTCGAAGAACTCGACGATTGCACGGGAGTCTTTCGCAAGCTCGGCTGCCCCGTCATCGACGTCTCGAACCTCGCCGTCGAAGAATCTGCGTTACGCGTCATAAACTTAGTCGAAGAGCGATCCCACGACGAAGAAGGGGCCGGCAATGTCGTTTCGTGAAATGCGAATTGCGTACCGCAACGGCGAGTTGTCCGAGGCCGCCGCTGGCGACAATCCAATCGACCTCTTCATGGCCTGGATCGAGACGGCGCGTGGGTCGGGGGCAATCCTCGAGCCGAATGCAATGACGCTCGCAACGGTTGGTGCCGATGGTGCGCCGTCCGCCCGCATGGTGCTCCTCAAAGAGGTCGACGACGACGGCTCGTTCGTCTTCTACACCAACCGGATGGGCCGTAAAGGGCTCGAGATTACCGCCAATCCCCGGGTGGCCCTCGTCTTCTGGTGGGAGCCGCTTGAGCGCCAGGTCCGAATCGAGGGCACGATCATCGAGACCAGTGTCGAGGAGACGGCCACCTATTTTGCCTCTCGACCACGCGAGAGTCGGATTGGTGCCTGGGCTTCGAACCAGAGTCAACCGATCGCGAGTCGTCAAGAGCTCGAACAGCAGTTTGCCTCGGCCGACGCGGAGCATCCTGGCGAGGATGTGCCGGTGCCGCCATGGTGGGGTGGCTACTCCATTCAGCCGACAGCGATTGAGTTTTGGCAGGGGCGGATGGGTCGCATGCACGATCGCCTCTCCTACAGGCTTGACGGGCGGCAGTGGTCACTGACGCGCCTACAGCCGTAGCGCGACCGGGTAGCCTCTAGCTATGCCGAACAGTCGCGTCGTCGCATCCAGCATGGTCGAACAGACGTGTGACATCCTGCGCGAACGGATTCGTACGGGAGAGATACCGCCGGGTACGCGCCTGCGGCAGGAAGTGTTGGCCGAGGAGCTTGGCATTTCGCGGACGCCGCTTCGCGAGGCGATGCGACTGCTGGCAGCGGACGGCTTGGTCGAGCTCGAGCCAAACCGTGGCGCGATTGTGACTGCCCTGCGGCACGATGATCAGGTGGCGTTTTGGGAGGCGCGTCTCGCTCTAGAGCCAGCCGCCGCGCGCCTCGCGGCGGAGCGTCGGTCGCCCAGCGGCCTCGAAGCAATGCGCGCGGCCATCACGGAGCAGCGGGCGCTGGGGAGTGCCGACCAGGGCTTCGCGGCCAACCGCGCGTTCCACTTGGCGCTGGTCGCGGCCGCTGGCAACTCTCACCTCAACCGCTTTGCCGAGACGCTGTGGGTACGCGCGGTCGGACAGACGATCTACGCGGCGCAGTCGTCGGATGCCACGGTGGTTGCGGCCTACGCGAATCAGCATGCTGCGATTCTCGCCGCTATCGAGCAGGGTGATGGCGAGCTAGCCGAACGGTTGACACGAGAACATATCCTCGCCTCGCCCGTTCCCTAGTCGACTGTGTCGTCGAGGATCTGGAGCGTCTTGAGGTCGGAGTAGAAGTCGAGCGCGTAGTCGCCACCCTCGCGGCCGATCCCGCTGATGCCCGCTCCGCCGAAGGGGGCGGTCAGGTCGCGCACCAAGAAGCAGTTCACCCAGAACGTGCCAGCGCGGACAGCACGGCCGACGCGATCGGCGCGTTCGGCACTTCCAGTAAAGAGGATCCCCGAGAGGCCGTAGGCGGTGGAATTGGCGAGCTCGATCGCCTCGTCTTCGGTACGGAACGTCTGGATTGTCAGGACCGGACCAAACACCTCGTGTTGCACGACCTCGCTGTCGTTCGACTGCGGGCGGATCAGCGTCGGCTCGTACCAGAGACCGCCAATGTCGGGCTGCTGACCGCCGCGGACGATCTCGTCGCCGGCGCCGCGGGCGCGCTCCACGAAGCCCGCTACACGTGCGAGATGGTCGGGGTGGATGAGAGGACTGATCGTCGTTGACTCGTCGTGCGGATCGCCGAGCACGTGGCGATCGACCTGAGCGTGGAAGCGAGCAAGAAAGTCGTCAACGACCGACTCCTCGACCAAGAGGCGAGTGCCGGAAAGGCAGACCTGGCCCGCATCGTCGTACTGCAGCGCAGCCTTCGCGGCAGCTGCGTCAAGGTCGGCGTCAGCGAAGACCAGGAAGGGGTTCTTGCCACCTAGCTCGGCCGTAAACGGCACGATGTTCTCGGCGCCGGCGTGGCCAATGTGGCGGGCGGTCTCGGGCGAGCCGGTAAAGCTCAGGCGCCGGACGCGAGTATCGGAGACAAGCGCAGCGCCGACCTCTTCGCCGATGCCCTGCACGAGATTGAAGACGCCGGGTGGGAAACCCGCCTTGTCGACGAGGTCGAACAGCATGGAACACGAGAGAGGAGACCACTCAGCGGGCTTGAGCACCACCGTGCAGCCTGCCGCTAGGGCGGGCGCGGTCTTCCAGGTCGAGAGCATGAAGGGTGCATTCCACGGGGTGATGACGACAGCCGGTCCGCTTGGGTTGCGCACGACGCGGTTCGTCGTTCCATTGGACTGCCAGAGTCGCTCTTCGTACTCGCACGAAAGGTCGGCGTAGGCGCGGAAGTTGCGGGCGCCGCGGCCGATGACACGGGCCTTTAGCGACTGTTCGAGCATCGCCATGTCCCAGCACTCAACCTCAGCGATGTGGTCGACGTGGGCGTCGATCAGCTCGGCGAGTCGATGCAGATACGGCGCGCGTCCCTCAGGACCAAGCGCAGACCAGGCCGGAAAGGCACGAACAGCAGCGCTGATCGCAGCGTCCGCGGTAGCGGCGTCGCCGCGACAGACGTTCGCGAGCAGCGAGCCGTCGATCGGCGAGCGATCCTCGAAGGTGGAGGGGCTGCCGACGCGGGCGCCATCGATGTAGTGCTCGGGCGAGACGGTGTGCCCGTGGATCTCGACGCGAGTGCTCACTCGCCGTCCCGCAGATCCCTGATCGTCTCGAGGTCATCGACGGTATAGGCGAAGGTAAAGCGATACCCCTTGCCGACCTTGACGGGTGCGAGCGAGGTGTGTTCCTCGTTCGGCGCGGCGCCAAAGGTGAGCGTCGCGTCGCCCTCCCAGATTGCCGAGATCGAGCGGTCGCGGCTGATGGCGCGTACCAACTCGTGGACGGCGGGGTCCTGATGATGTCCGGCTGCGAGGCGTGGAAAGTGACGACGATTGACGAGCGGTGGCGCGTTATGAAACGGCCCGCCGCCGCTCTCGCCCGTCAGCTTGACGGTCGCTTCGATCAGGCGACGATCGTTCGCAGCCATGGTGCCGCCAAACGTCGAACCCGGGGCAATCGCAGGGTCGGCCAAGGTGCCCAAGCCAAAGGCTCGCGTCATCCAGACCGAACCGAGCTTCTTCGGAAAGCCTTGGATCCAGCCTCGCATCAAGGCGAAGTCGCGATCCACCCAGATGTACGGACACGTCGTGACAGCCTCACCATCGAGGGTGCCATTGACGACGATGAAGGCCTCTTTGTACTGGCTGCGGGCCGGGTCGACCAACTCGTTCTGATCGGTCGTGCAGGACTGCCAGTCAGCGAAGATCACCGCGGCGCGTCCAGCGTCCTCGGTCAGTGGCTCAACACCGGGCGGGAGCACGGCGGCAACGGCGGCCGGGTCGGCCCAATAGTCGACAACGATGAAATCGCCGACGTAGTGCCAGGGCGGCGGCGGGACGAGATTCGCGCGGCCCTCCGGGGAGAGGGGGAGGCTGTAGCCGTCACTCATTGCGAGCTCCGATCGGGGTGGGCGAGCTCACGATGGCTCGGCCGGGGGAAGAGGGATGCCCTGCGCTTCGCGCTGGTGGCGCTCTGAGTCAACCGCGACGTCGTCGAAGCGAAAGTACGAGCGGGGCGGCAGGATGCCCCAGGTGTTGGAGCCGAACGGATCGTCCGACCATTCGCGGGGGGTGTGGGGAAGACGAAGGATCTCCATGTCGCAGTACAGCTCGACGAAGAGGTTCTCCTCCGGAATCCGCACGTAGGCGCAGAGGTTCTGCGCAAGGCCGTGGCGCACCGGCCCCCAACCAAGCCAGCGGCCGTGGCGACCAAGGTGGTCAAGGAAGATGCGGAGCTGACCCCAGTCGACGATGTCGAAGGCGATGTGATGGAAGTGCGCCGGGCCCATGCCGACAATCGCCATCTGGTGATGCTCGGCGTGGAGATGGAACCAGATCCCGGCCTCACCAAGAAAATCCGAGATGTTCATGCCGAGGACGTCGACGTAGAACGTCGTCATCTCTGCCATGTTCGGGGCAAGCACATTGATATGGCCGAGTTTGCGCGGATGAAAGCCCGGCAGCGTGCTCGTACGGCGACCCGGGGGTGGCAGGAGCTCTGCGGCGAGGCGCTCTCGGTGGGCGACCAGTTGGACGCCGCCACCCGAAGGATCGACGAAACGCAGCGAGCCATCCGCTTCGCGGTCGTAGTGCACGCCGCAGGCGTCCAGGTGCGCCGCAGCGGTCTCGAGCGAGCAGTCGGCGGCGAGTTCCCAACCGGTGTGGTCATGGTCGGCTTCGCGATCCTCGACGAGCTCGAGGCAATAGTCCTCGGAATCGCAGGCGAGCAGTGCGCGCCCGCGCTCCTTGGCGACCACCGTCAGGCCAAATTGGATCGACCAGCGAGCGGCGGCCTCATCGACGTCGAGCACGCGCAAACAGGCGTGGTGCAGGTCGTGCAGTTGGATGCTCATCAGTCCACCTCCCCGGCGGCGACGCGCCGCTCGGCCTCGTCTTCTGGGATCGCGAGTGCGACATGCAGCGTATTCGCCGAGGTCTCGGGCTGATCGCCGGGGCCGCGCAGGTCTACATCCCAATCGACCACGGTGTTGCGCAGGACAGGAAGTCCTTCGATCTCGACCTCGACGACGTCGCCGACGGCCATCGGGCGCGAGTTGGCGGGTGTTCCGGTCAACACGATGTCGCCCGGCACGAGGGTGATCACGCGACAGAGATCGGCCAGCTGGTAGCGGTAATCCCAGATCAGGTCGTCTTGATCGCCCCGCTGGACAACCTCGCCATCAATGCGTGTCGTCAGCGCGAAGCCCTGATCGGGAGTCCACTCATCGGCCGTCACCATCACAGGGCCGAGTGGAAGAAAGCCATCCTGGCCCTTGACACGCAGCATTGATCCGCGGTCGGCATGGCGAAAATCGTGCAGGCCAACATCGTTGGCGGGTGCGAAACCAGCCACGTACTCGTGGACCTGTTCCGGCTTGACGCCCTTCATCTCGCGACCGACGATGACCGCGATCTCGCCCTCGTAGTTGAGAAATCGCGTGCCGTGCGGGCGGCGAATCTCGCCGAGGTGTCCGTTCAGCGTGGTCGGTGGCTTCATGAAATACGACGGCTCAGGTGGCGTCTTGGCCTTGTACTCGGTGAGGCGAGACTGGTACGTCAGGTGGACGGCGAGGATCTTCGAGGGCTCGGCAGGTGCCAGCCAGCAGGCCTGATCAATCGCAACGGCATCACCACAATCGAGTTCGACGGCGCCGTCTCGGACGGTGCCCCAGTGGGGTGTCGTGTTGTGGAGAATGCGCGCGCGTTGCATCAGTTAGTGGTCCTCAGGTGGTGGCTGGGTGGTCAGGAAACGCAAAGCAGTCTCGTGCCGGGATCGTAGGGGAGTGCAAGCGGTCGGAGGTTCGGGAACATATCGGCCTTCTGGATACTGTATCCAATCGAGCGTCAAATTGGAACCCGCATTTCGCCTGCGAGGCAGGAGACGTCCGACGGAGCAGCGAAAATCACTCCCACGGTCCGTAACAGGACACCATTTACTCGGTAACGAGTGATACCAGGGGGAGAGACCATGGGAGCGCAAGCAAGCGGAGGGGAGAAGCTCGGTAAGGGCAATCTCACCCTCCTTGATGTGATCGCGCAGTCGATCGGGTTCATTGGCCCCGTCTTTGCTGCCGCGTTCTTCATCCCAACGATTGTCGGAGCATCGCTTAACGGCAAGGGGGCAGGCCTCGCCAGCCCCGTCTCGATCATCATCGCCATGGTCGGCATGTGCGCCGTGGCCTGGATCATCTCGCGCTTCGCTCGCCGTATTCACGCTGCGGGCTCGCTCTACGACTACGTCACCGAAGCCTTTGGTGAGCGGATCGGCTTTGTTGCCGGCTGGGTCTACTACGGCGGCGTGATTGCACTCACCCTGGCCATCGGGCTTGCGTTCGGTGGTTTCCTGCACGACACGCTGTTCTTCAACCACGGCGTCGAACTGCAGTGGTACTGGTATTCGATCGCGTTCTGGGTCGTCGCTGCGGCAATGATGATTCGCGGCGTTGCCATCTCGACCCGTGTGCAGCTCGTGCTTGGTCTTGGCTCGTTCCTGATCATCCTCGCCTTCTCGATTTGGGTGATTATCAAGGTCAGTGGTGACGGTGGTCTGAGTGGAGCGCCGTTCAATCCGAGCTCCTCTGATCAGGGCTGGAATGGCATCTTCTTCGGAGTGCTCTACGCCGTGATCATGTTTATCGGCTTCGAGAGCTCCGCAAACCTTGCTGAGGAGACGAAGAATCCGCGCAAGCACCTACCGCTGGCGATCTTCGGCTCGTGCATTGCCGTCGGCATCTTCTACATCATCGTCACGTACGCTCAAGCGGTTGGCTTTGGTCTCAACGTGCAGGACTGGCTGGCAGCATTTCCGCCGCTCTATGCGTTGGCGGCCGATCCTCGTTTCGGTGGCACCAACTTCGGCGAGCTGGTCCAGTGGCTCGTCGTGATTGACATCGCAGCCGTCGGTCTCGGTACGGCAGTTGGCTCGAGTCGTGGCGTCTTCTCTCTGGCGCGTGACGGTCGCCTGCCCAAGGTGCTTGCTTCGGTGCATCCGAAGTACAAGACGCCGTGGATCGCCTCGACCGCACTCGCGGTTGCCTCGATCATCGTGGTCATCATCATCGCTGCCACGAATGGCCTGATGACGGTTGGCGAGATGGATCCGGGCCAATGGTTCCCGATGTTCAACTGGCTGGCCACGTTCGGCGGCTTCATGCTCGTCGCGGTCTATATCGCGATCTGTGTTGCTGCCTTCAAGGGCATGCCGGGCGAATCGCAGGGTCTGCTGGCGCTCGCCGGCATCGTTGGTGGTCTCGTCTCGATCGGTGCCATCTACGGTGTCGTCGTGCAGTACGCCGACATCCCGACGTACAACCGCATCTGGTGGGTTGCCGTCCTCTGGCTGGTCGGTGGTGTCGTTGTGATGCTGATCCTCAATCAGATGGGCCGTCTGCGCAACAAGACGGTCTAAGGCTCGTAGAACGCGGGGCTCGGGACTTCGGTCCCGGGCCCCTTTTTCGTTTTCGGACCTGTTCGCGTACCCTGTGCACGTTCGGCGATTGGAGACTCAAGATGGCAATACAGGCAGATCCAGTGGTCGACCCCGAGCGCCGTGAGCGGTTGCTTGCCATCGTCGACGAGCTCGGACCGGCCTTCCGGGAGCGAGCGCCCCGCTACGACCGCGAGGCGTCGTTTCCGTTCGAGAACTTCGCCGATCTCTACGCTGCCGGGTTCTATGGTCTCTGCATCCCCACGCGGTATGGCGGTCTAGGGGCGAGCTTCAACGATTACATGCAGATCGGTGCGGCGATTGGTGCCTATTGCCCGATGACTGCGCTGACCTTCAACATGCACACGCAGACGGTGCTGTGGACGGGCTTCGCTGCTGACGATCTCGACATGAGTGACGAGCATCGTGCGACGCACGAGGCGACACGGGTCGAGCTGTACCGCCGCATCATCGAGGAGGGAGCGCTGCAGTCGCAGCCCCTCTCCGAAGGGATCGCGCAAGGCGCGACGCGCGGTTTTGCGACGACGGCCACGCGCGTAGAGGGCGGCTACCTGATCAACGGAAAGAAGATCTTCGCTTCGTTGTCCGGTGCGGCCACGGATTACAACATCACCTGCGTCGAGACAACCGAAGACGAGATTCTCTTCCTTGCCGTCTCTGCCGACGACCCCGGCGTCGAGATCGTCGGCGATTGGGATCCACTTGGTATGCGCGGCACCGTGTCTCGCACGCTCTTGTTCAAGGATGCGTTTGCGCCCGATAGCGCGGTCCTCCTGCCGCCGGGGGTCTACAACCAACTGGCCGAGCGCTGGTCGTACGTCTACATGACGCTGACGCCGGCCTATATGGGCTTGACGAAGGCCGTCATCGACTTCGTCCAGGAGTACATGTCGTCGCAGGCGCCACCTGGCATCACGTCGCGTCGCGAGGTCCCACAGAAGCAGCAGGGCTGGGCCGAGCTGCAGATCATGTACGAGCGCAGTCGTGCGCTCTTCGACAAGGTCTGCGACGAGGCGCGCGTTGATCCCACGCCCGAGATGTTGCGTCGCGCTCTGGCTGCCTCGTACACCGTCATGGAGACTGCTCCTGAGGTTGCCTCGCTGGCGATCCGAGTCTGTGGTGGACTGTCGCTCCTGAAGAGCTTTCGTCTCGAGCAGTACTACCGCGATGCGCGGTGCGGGTCGACGATGCTGCCGTGGAGTGCGGAGGTCTGCCTGCACCGACTCGGGCGGCACGCGATCTTTCCTGACGACGAGCAGTAGGCGTGTCGTTGCGCGACGTCGACGCTGCGCCCGTCGCCTGGCGCGAGCTGGGGGAGGGCGAGACGGTGCTCTTTCTGCACGGTCTGGGAATGACGCGGACAGGGTGGGATGCGGTCATGCAGCCACTGGCCAAGGGATATCGCTGCGTCGCCTGGGACATGCCTGGCTACGGCGTCTCCGAGTCGTTGGAGCAGTTCAGCCTGGAGGCGGCAGCCGATGCAGCTGCTGGCCTGATCGCCGAGCTCGGTGGCGCCGCGCACGTCGTTGGAATGTCGATGGGCGGCATGGTCGCCTTGCAGCTCGCGCTGCGTCACCCCGACGTGGTGCAGTCGCTGGTTCTCGTCGATACGAGCCCGGCTTTCGGGTTGGACGGCACCGATCCCGATGAGTGGCAGGCGGCGCGGTTGGCGCCTCTGCTCGCCGGTGCCCAGATCGAGGATTTCGCCGAGCCGGTTTTGCGTGGTGTGATGGCTCCTGATCCAGACCCGGCGGCTGTGTCGCTCGCCGTCCAATCGATGCTGCGGGTCCCGATCGCAGGGCTGATGCAGACGATCGCGGCATTGCCTGCGCACGACGTGCGTGCTCGTCTCAAGGAGATTTCCATGCCCACGCTGGTGCTGGTCGGCGAGCTCGACGAAGAGACTCCGTTGGCCTATGCGCAGGCACTCGCCGAGGGCATCGCTGGTGCCGAACTCCACGTGATTCCGGCGGCAGGGCATCTGACGCCGTTCGAGGCACCGCTGGCATTGGCCTCTCGGATCGGCGACCATCTGCAGGCAATGGAGTCGAACTAATGGAGCACCGCACCTTCGATGTCTTTCGTCAACAGCTGCGTGCCTGTGCGTTGACGGCCGGCGAGACTGTGGTTGTGTTGAGTGAGTCGACGAGTCGCAGCGCGCTGGTCGAGACTGCCCGATTAGCCGCGGAAGATCTTGGCGGGCACGTGCTCGACGTGGTTGTCCCAACACCAGCGAACCCCGGACCGGTGGCGATTCGCTCAACGGGTGCGTGTGTCGCGCTGCAGGGCAACCCCGCGACGGTCGCGGCCCTCTGTGCCGCCGACCTCGTAATCGACTGCACTGTGGAAGGGCTGTTGCACGCACCGGAACTCCCGGCAATCCTCGGTTCCGGATCCCGCGTCCTGATGATTGCGAACGAGTTGCCTGAGGCCTTCGAGCGCTACGCACCCGACGACGGGACCCTTAAAGCGCGTGTGCTCGCTGGGCTCACGACGATGCGCGCTGCCACAGAGATGCACGTCACCTCAGCGGCGGGGACCGATCTACGCATTCAACTGGAGGGCGCGTTCACCGCTGGCTCGTGGGGTTCCACGGACGGTCCGGGCACAATCGCACACTGGCCAGGTGGGCTCGTCGTCGCATTTCCGGCTGCGGGCTCCGTCGAGGGCAGGCTCGTGCTGGCTCCGGGCGATGCCAACCTGACCTTCAAGGAGTATCTCCGCGACGCCGTCACCTTGATTATCACCGGCGACCGCGTGACGGATATCGCGGGTGACAACCTCGATGCGGACTTGCTGCGGTCGTATCTTTCGGCGTTTGACGAAGCAGAGGCCTATGCCGTCAGTCACGTCGGCTGGGGGATGAACCCCGCCGCGCGTTGGGACTCGCTCGTGATGGTCGACAAGGCCGACACGAACGGCCTCGAGTTGCGTGCCTTCGAGGGCAACTTCCTTTTCTCGACTGGCGCCAACGAGAACGCCGGCCGCTTCACGCGCGGCCACTTCGACTTCCCGATGCGTCTTTGCACTGTCACGCTCGACGGCACCGTCGTCGTCGACGCCGGCCGCCTGCTCTAGTCCCCCAATGTCCAGAAGGGGTCAGACCCTATCTGGACATTGGCTGACGAGCGAGCTCGT
>JBAXOM010000039.1:0-17433 GCA_037133215.1 Thermoleophilia bacterium
CGGCGCTGGTGCTTGCCGAGCAGGCTGCCCCGCGTAGAATCCCGCTATGGCCACCAACGATATCTCTCTCGACACTCTCCGCACCGCTGGACTCGACGTAGTCGACCCCGCGATTGCCGGCCTCCTCGACCGCGAGCTGGACCGCCAGCGCGACGAGCTCGAGCTGATCGCTTCCGAGAACTTCACGTGGCCATCCGTGATGGAAGCGGTCGGCAGCGTTGCGACGAACAAGTACGCCGAGGGCTACCCAGGTAAGCGCTACTACGGCGGTTGTGGAGTCGTCGACGAGATCGAGACGCTCGCGATTGAGCGCGCTAAGAGCCTCTACGGGGCAGAACACGCCAACGTGCAGCCGCACGCCGGAGCGCAGGCCAACATGGCCGCCTACCTGGCGCTGCTGTCGCCCGGCGACACGGTGCTTGCGCTTCGCCTCGACCACGGCGGTCATCTCACGCACGGCCACCCCGTCAATTCGTCGAGCAAGTACTACAACTTCGTGCACTACGGCGTCTCGCCAGAGACCGGCACGATCGACATGGAGGACGTCCGCAAGGCCGCGCATGAGCACAAGCCGAAGCTGATCGTGACCGGAGCGAGCGCCTATCCGCGCACGCTCGATTTCGCTGCCTTCCGCGAGATTGCCGACGAAGTTGGCGCCAACTTTATGGTCGACATGGCGCACATCTCTGGTCTTGTCGCCGGTGGTGTCCATCCGAGCCCGGTGCCGTATGCCGACGTCGTCACGTCGACGGTCCACAAGTCGCTGGCCGGTCCCCGCGCGGGATTCATCCTCTGCAAAGAGGAGTGGCAGAAGAAGATCGACTCCGGTCTCTTCCCGGGACTGCAGGGCGGACCGCTCTGCCATGGCGTAGCTGGCAAGGCCGTCGCCTTTGGCATCGCTGCAACGCCGGCCTTCAAGCAGTACCAGAAGCAGATCTGCCTCAACGCTCAGGCGCTCGCCGAGGGCCTTCTCGGTACCGGCAATCGGCTGGTCTCGGGCGGCACCGATACACACCTCGTGCTGCTCGATCTGCAGGAGGCTGCGTTCTCGGGCAAGGAACTCGAGGATCGTCTGCATTCGATGAGTGTCACGGTCAACCGCAACTCGATTCCGTTCGACCCGCGTCCCGCGATGGAGACCAGCGGCGTGCGTATCGGCACCCCAGCGGCCACGATGCGCGGTCTCGACGAGGCCGACTTCCTCAACGTCGGCCGAATCATCGGTTCGGCCGTGGCCGAGGATGCGGATCTCGATCTGCTCCGCGGCGAAGTCGAGTCGATCCTGGCCCGCCACCCGCTCTACGCGGGCATGCGCGGCTTTAGTTCGATTCACGCTGGTTGAGTCGGCGGGATCAGCTTTGCTTTGGGGTCTGACTCCAAAGCAAAGCTGATCCGCCTACTCCACAGGTACCCTGAGGACGTGGTACCCGACTCGCTCTCTCGACTCGTCGTCGCTCCGTCGGCGATCTATGCGCTGCTGATTGCGGCGGTGATCACGTTCGCGTTGACGCCGCTAGCGATGCGCGCGGCGTGGCGGCTGGGCGTTGTCGATCGACCAGGGGGGCGACGGATTCATGACCGACCAATCCCGTTGCTCGGCGGGATCGCGATCTTTCTCGGCATCCTCGTGGCCGTCCTGCCGAACCTTGACGTTGATCGGCGCTACGCCAGCATCCTGATCGGCGCCGGGTTGATCTGCCTGCTCGGCGTGATCGACGATCGCTTTGGCATTCCGCCGCTGCCGAAGTTGCTGGGCCAGATCGCCTGCGCGGCGATCCCGGTCGCGACCGGAATGACGATCGACTCGATCACGGTTCCGTTCATCGAACCAAGCACCGTCTCGTTCGGCGTATTGGCCTACCCGTTGACGATGATCTTCATCGTCGCCGTTGCGAACGTGGTCAATCTCGCCGACGGTATGGACGGGCTGGCGGCCGGCGTCTGTGGGATTAGTGCACTGACGTTTGCGATCCTCGCGCTCTCGCTCGGCCGCATCTCGGCGGGTGTCATGGCAGCTGCAGTAGCGGGTGCGTGTTTCGGTTTCCTGCCCTGGAACTTCAACCCCGCCAAGGTGTTCATGGGCGATTCGGGCGCGCTCGTGCTCGGCTTCTTGTTGGCCTGCGTCTCGATCCAGGGGGTCATGAAGACGGCGGCTGCGCTGTCGCTCGTGTTCCCGCTCGTCGTCTTGCTCGTACCGATTCTCGATACCTCCTTCGTGATCCTCAAGCGGCTTAAGTCGGGCCGCTCAATCGCCAGTGCCGACAAGAGTCACTTCCATCATCGGCTGCTGCGCGTCGGCTACACCCAGCGTCAGGCGGTCGGTCTGCTCTACGCCTGGTCGGGTGTGTTGGCGGCATTTGCACTCGCCATCAGGCTTTTCCCGTACCGCACGGAAGGCACCTGGAATCTCTGGCCGACGATCGGTCTGACGCTGTTTGGATTGATTGCCTTGTTCGTGACGTACTACGTCGTCGTCGCGCTCGAGATCATCAAGTACCGCCACCTGCGGCGGTTCGGATTGCTGCGCCATTCGGCGGCAACGGACGAGACGCCGGTGCCGCGACCGTCGTTCCGCCGCCGCGCGCGCGCCTAACCGACGCTGGGCAGACGATTGCCGGAACCATCCCTGCTAGGTTTCCTGTCGCCCGGATACGGGCACGACAGGGGACCGGGAGGTCATCATCGCCGGCACGGGAAGCAACGGGGGAGCAGACGCCTCGGGCCTCGCAGCCGGCATGACGATCATCGCGGGCATCCTGTTGGGAGGAGGCGTCGGCGCAGCCGTCGGTTACTTCACTGGTCATCTCGCCGGCGGCATTATGGTCGGCAGTTCGATCGGGCTCGTGCTCGGCTTCTACCTGCTTTACATCCAATACTTCAAACCACGATGACTCTGAGCCCCACACGACGCCGCGTCGCCTTCGGTCTCCGCTTTGCGGCGGTCGTCCCGTGCCTGATCGCGTTGCCGGTCTTCTACCTGGCAGGCTGGTCGCTGTGGGCGTGGGGATTGTCGGCGTTGCTCTTGCTCGCGAACATCGCGATCGCCTTCGGTTCGGACTGGTTTTCCCATGGCCGTACGCAGGTGATGGCCGTTGGCATCGTTGGTGTCAGCCTCATCTCGCGGGCCTGGTTGACCTTCGGAGCGCTCTTCATTATCGCCTGGACGGTCGACCGAAAAGTGGGTGTCGCCGCCGCCGGAGCGTTCCTCGTTTACTTTACCGTGGACATGGTCGCTCGCTCGATAAGCCACGTACTTCTCCGCGGTGACGCGACGCATTCTGCGGCGACGCCGGAGGCCTCCGTATGACCCGTCGTCTTGGCTTCATCGTGGCCGCTCTGATCGGCATTCTCGCCTTGCCGACGTCCGCCTTCGCGGCGGCCGAGACGAACTTCCAGCCCGTCGAGGAGTTCATCAACCAGTACTGGACGTCGATCACGTTCGGACCGCTCGAGATCGGTATCTCGAAGCTCGTCGTCTACCTCTGGCTCGGCATGCTGGTCTCCGTCGTGCTGACGCTGTGGATCGTGCGCGGGGGGCTGCGCACGCAGCCTGGTCGCACCCAGACCGTGGTCGAGTTGCTCTACACCTTCTCGGAGACGAACATTGGTCAGTCGACGCTGCCAAAGGCTGCTTTCGCGCGCTGGTTCCCGTATGTCGCCTCGCTATTCGTCTTCATTTGGACGCTGAACATGATCAGCTTCATCCCACTTCCGCTCGACACGCACAACCCACTCTGGGGACCGATTCCCGGACTGACGATCTACGCGGCCACGTCGAACCTGTCGGTCACATTGACCTTGACGATCTTGACGATTGGCATCTCGCACGTTGAGGGCATCCGCGCCAATGGCGTCGTCGCCTACTTCCGCAGTTGGGTGCCGCCGTGCCCACCCGCACTCAAGCCCGTTCTGATCGTCCTCGAGGTGCTGTCTCAGGTGCTGCGCGTGATTTCGCTCAGCGTCCGGCTCTTCGCCAACATGCTCGCTGGCCATCTGCTGATCATTATGTGTATCGGCTTCGTGATCCTGCTCGGCAAACTGTTCGTCGCACCGATCGCAATTCCGATCGCTGTTGTGTTCTATATCTTTGAATGGGGCCTGGTGGCGTCGCTTCAGGCCTATATTTTTGCGATGCTCTCAGGCATCTACATCGGCTCGGCTATCGAGCCTCACCACTAACGTCCGTTTAACCAGGAGGATCACGTCACATGGCACTTACCGATCAGGGACTCGTCGACGCTGCAAAGGCGATCGCACTAGGTCTCGGCACTGGCTTCGGCGCAATCGGCCCCGGCGTGGGCGTGGGTTACTTGATCGGTAAGACGATCGAGGGCGTTTCCCGCCAGCCCGAGATGCGCAGCGACCTTCAGGGCATGATGTTCCTGGGTCTGGCCCTTACCGAGGCCATCACGTTCTATGCCCTCCTGATGAGTTTCGTCGCGTTCTTCATCGCCTGATCTGATGCAGTCGCTGACTCTTGCAGAAGCGGGTGGAGCCGGGCTGATTCAGCCTGAGCTTGGCCTCAGCCTATGGACGCTGATTACGTTCTTGATCGTCCTGTTCATCCTGAAGAAGTATGCCTTCGGACGGATCGCAGGACTGCTCGACGAGCGCCGCGAGGCGGTTCGTGCCAACTTGGCAGCAGCCGAGGGCTCCCGCGAGGAGGCCGAGCGTCTGCTCGAGGAGTACAAGGCACAGCTTGCCGCGTCGAAGCACGAGGCTACCGAAATTCTCGATCGTGCTCGGGCTACGGCAGCCGAGCAACAGCGTCAGCTGGTCGAGGAGATCGCAGCCGAGCGCGAGCGCGGTATTGCCGCGGCACAGCAGGCGATTGCGGCGGAGACGCAGCAGTCGCTCGATCGCATCAAGATGGAGATCGCTGATCTCACGTTGCTCGCGACCGAGAAAGTGCTCGGTCACGCGCTCGATGAGAAGGAGCAGAAGCGACTCGTGGAGGAGGCGCTTGCGGGCGTTGACTTCTCGGCGCTGCACGGAGGCTCCAACTAAGCGTGAGTATCGCTACCCCGTATGCCACAGCGCTGTACAGCGCTGCGACCGAGGCCAAGCGCCTGCGTGAGGTCGATGCCGACCTCGCTGCTGTCGCGCGTGCCGTGCGGGAAAACGCTGCGCTGTCGCGCACGTTGGCCAATCCGGCGATCTCGCGCGATGCCAAGACTCGTGTCTTCGCTGCCCTCTGTAAGGGTGGAGATCCTCTCGTTGTCCATTTTCTCGAGGTTCTGCAGGATCATCGCCGACTCGGCGCCCTGCTCGAGATCCAGAGTGCGTTCGCAGATCGCGTGCGCCTCGCCCAGAACGAACTGGCTGTCGAATTAACGACAGCGGTTGCTATTGATGACAAGACGGCCGACAAGGTTCAGAAGCAGCTTGCTGCTGCGACTGGACTGGCCGTGACCATGGATCGCACTGTCGATCCGAGCATTCTGGGTGGCGTGGTCCTTCGGGTCCGCGACCGCCTTGTCGACGCCTCGTTGCGTCGTCGCCTTGACCTTCTCGGCCGCGACCTGCGTGCCGCCCGCATCCCCACCGTCTGACGGAGAAAAACGTGAAGCTGAGCCCCGACGAGATCGCATCCATCCTCAAGGACCAGATCAGTGGTTTCGAGGACACCGCCGATGTCGAGGAAATCGGCACCGTCATCCAGGTCGGCGACGGCATTGCCCGCGTCTACGGCCTCGAGCGCTGCATTGCCCTCGAGATGCTGGAGTTGCCGCATGGTGTGACCGGCCTCGCCCTCAACCTTGAGGAGTCCAACGTCGCCGTTGTGCTGTTCGGTGAGTGGCAGAAGATTCGCGAAGGCGACACGGTCCGCCGTACCGGCAAGGTGATGAGTATTCCCGTCGGCGAAGCGCTGATTGGCCGCGTCGTCAACCCGCTTGGCGTACCGATTGACGGTGGCCCTGCCATCGAGACGACCGAGCAGCGTGCCCTGGAGTACAAGGCGCCTGGTGTGGTCGATCGTCAGCCCGTGAAGGAGCCATTGCAGACCGGCCTGAAGGCGCTCGACGCCCTCGTGCCAATTGGTCGTGGCCAGCGCGAGCTGATCATTGGCGACCGTCAGACAGGCAAGACCGCTGTCGCGATTGACGCGATTATCAACCAGAAGGACTCCGGCGTGATCTGCGTCTACGTCGCGATCGGCCAGAAGGCCTCCACCGTCGCGCAGGTCGTTGAGAAGCTCCGCGAGCACGGCGCCATGGACTACACGATTGTGGTTGCCGCCAACGCCTCTGAGGCCGCACCGATTAAGTACATCGCTCCGTACGCCGGTTGCGCGATGGCCGAGTACTTCCTCTACAAGGGTGGTCACGCGCTGGTGGTCTACGACGACCTCACCAAGCAGGCCGACGCCTATCGTCAGATGTCCCTGTTGGTGCGCCGCCCACCGGGCCGCGAAGCCTTCCCGGGTGACGTGTTCTACTTGCATTCGCGCCTCCTCGAGCGTGCGGTCAAGTTGTCCGACGAGCTCGGCGGCGGTTCGATGACGGCACTGCCGATCATCGAGACGCAGGCAGGCGACGTGTCGGCGTACATTCCGACCAACGTCATCTCGATTACCGACGGGCAGATCTTCCTCGAGTCGAGCCTCTTCTACCAGGGCGTGCGCCCAGCCATCAACGTCGGCATCTCGGTGTCGCGCGTCGGCTCGAACGCTCAGACGAAGGCCATGAAGAAGGTCGCCGGTCGCCTCAAGCTGGAGCTCGCACAGTTCCGCGCACTCGAGGCCTTCGCCCAGTTTGCGTCCGAACTTGACGCCACGACGCTGGCCCAGCTCAACCGTGGTCAGCGCCTGGTCAACACGCTCAACCAGAACCAGTACGACCCGTGGCCCGTCGAGGAACAGGTGGCTGTGATTTGGGCGACCACGAACGGCTTCGTCGACGATATTGATGCCGGTGACGTCTCGCGCTTCAACGACGGTTTCCGTCAGGCGCTGCGTTCGGAGAAGGTGATTCTGACGGCGATTCGCGAATCGCTCGACCTCTCGGATGACACGATCGAGAAGTTGAAGGTTGCGGTCGGTCAGTTTGCTGCTGGCTTCGAGGGTACGGCTGCTGCTGCCGGAGCAATCGCGTAGTCCGTGGCGTCCCTTCAGGACATCCGTCGGCGGATCCATTCCGTCAAGAACACGAGCAAGATCACCAAAGCCATGGAACTCGTGGCCGGTGCCAAGTTGCGTCGTGCCCAGGTACGGATCGAATCGCTGCGTCCGTTTGCCGACGGCATGCACGAGCTGATCACGGAGACCGCCGGTCGAACACAGGCGCTCCGTAACCAGCCATTGCTTGAGCGACGCGAGTTGACGACGACGGCAATTCTCGTGATGACGGGTGATCGTGGTCTGGCCGGTGCCTTCAACGCCAGCGTGCTGCGTCGTGCGCTCGACGAGGCCAAGCTTGAGCGCGCGGCTGGTCACCAGGTTGTCTGGTATGCCGCCGGTCGTAAGGGTGCTGGCTCGCTGCGGTTCCGCGGCGCCGAGTTGCGTCAGGTCTGGACCGGGTTTACGGATCGTCCCGTCTATCAGGACGCCGAGCAGATCGCCAATACGCTCGTCGAGGACTACACCGAACAGGTCTTTGACCGTCTCGTAATGGTCTTCAATCACTTTGATTCGCCGCTGGTCCAGACCGTCAATGCCCTTGAGGTCTTGCCGATCCCGCTTCCGGAGCGACTGACCGAGATGACGCCGCGCGACCGCGCCATGATGGGCGAGTTGCTGTTCGAGCCCGAGGCCGAGGAGATCCTGACGCCACTCTTGACGACGGCGCTCGAAACGGAGATTTTCCGTGCGTTGCTCGAATCGACAGCGTCGGAGCATGGTGCGCGTATGACCGCCATGCGCAACGCGTCCGACAACGCCAAGGACCTGATCGACCGCATTACGCTCGACATGAACCGCGCGCGCCAGGCTGAGATCACGCAGCAGCTGCTCGAGGTCGTCGCGGGCGCCGACGCACTGTCGTAACAATCCGCTCTTAAAGGCAGGATTCAACTACCGACGGCGGGTGTTGATCAGGTGTACCCTTTCGTGCCGAGGGAGGGATCGATGGCGACTGTCGAAGAGTTTCAAGACATGCACGTGGATGGCATGGTCGTGGCGCGCACGCCGCTTCAGCTCGCCGCCGCTCGCCTGCGCCACGACTACGTAGCGCTCTGCAGTCTGCTCTTCATCATCCTGCTTGTCGTCTTTGCCCTGGCCGGTCCACTGTTTGAGTCGTGGACGAACCACCCACTCAACAAGTCGAACTCCTCGGGAGTTGACGATTACACGCTGCTGCCTGTGGGCCCACTGGGCGGCTGCCTTAACGGTCTGGCGAGCGTCGGTGAGAAGCAGTGCTTCGTGCTCGGTGCGTCGAACAGTCTCGGCTACGACATGCTGGTTCAGCTCTCGTACGGCGCACGCACATCATTGATCATTGGTGTCGTAGCGACGATTCTCACGGTTGCTGCGGCACTGCTGCTCGGTGTGGTCGCGGGCTACGTCGGCGGTTGGACTGACACCGCGATCGCTCGCCTGATGGATATCGTCGCGGCATTTCCGTTCCTCCTCTTTGCCGTTGCCGCCTCGGTGGCATTCGGGCCATCGCTCTGGTTCGTGATCCTGATCATCGCCTTCTTCTCATGGTTCTATCCCGGCCGCATCTTTCGTGGCGAAGTGCTGGCGTTGCGCGACCGCGAGTTCGTGACCGCCGCCCGCATGCTGGGTGCGAGCAATACGCGCATCATCACACGCCACCTCTTGCCGCAGCTGATTGGCCCGGTCACGGTCTATACGAGCCTCTCGATCGCCGGTGCGATCGCGGCCGAGGCGGCGCTGTCGTACCTCGGCTTCGGCCTTCCTCTTGAGATCCCATCGTGGGGGCGCATGATTTCCGATGCCGTCCCCGGTGGGCTCTACATCAATGCCCCGTTCCTGATGATCTTCCCAGGCACGTTGCTGATCCTCACGGTGCTCGCCTTCAACTTGCTTGGCGATGGCCTGCGGGATGCGCTTGACCCTCGTGGCGGCACGCAGATCTAGTGCCGCTAACCATTCGCCCATTCCTGTACGAAAGGATCGATCCAATGACCATGACAACGCGAGGAGGAACACAATGAAGTTCCGCTTTCTAATGATGGCGATCGCGCTGGTGGCTGTTGCCGCCATCGCAGCCGCCTGTGGCTCGAGCAGCAGCTCGAGTTCGTCCGCCGATGGTGGTGGCGGAGCAACCACCGCCGCTGCCGGTGGCGACTATCTGAAGGGCGGCTTTTCGGCCGCTGTGACGCCCAAGAAGGGCGGCACGCTGACGATGGCGATGAACGACAACATCGACTGTTGGAATGGGCTGTCGTACTACGGCATCTCGTGGTCGGTCTTCTACTTCATGGCTCGCGGCCTCTACGGCTACCCGAATACGGTTGTCGCACCCGCAACCAATGAGATGCAGCCTGACTTGGCGGCGGATATGCCGACCGTCTCGTCTGATGGCCTGACCTACACGGTCAAGCTGCGCTCTGGCCTGACCTTCCCGGACGGCTCGCCCGTTACGGCCAAGGACGTCAAAGCGACGTATGAGTACATGCTTGATCCGAACATCCAGTGCGCGACGGGTGGCCCACCGGCCTCGGGGTACTACTCCGGCATCGTCGGCGAGAAGGACTACAGCGATGCAATGACGAAGTCGAAGGGCAAGAAGAACCCGGGAATCAGCGGCATCAAGGCTGTTGATGATCTGACCACCGAGTTCACGTTGGTCAAGGCTGACGGCTCGTTCCCACGTGCCCTCGCGATGGCTTGGGGCTTCATCGTGCCGGCCTCGACGCCGCACAAGAAGACCGAAACGCCACCGCAGTACGTTGGTCCGTACAAGATCTCCGACTACCAGCTGGACAAGTCGGTCACGATCGTGCGCGAGCCCACGTGGGCAAAGAACGTTGCGGCTGGTGTGCCAGAGAAGGCCGACGAGAACAACATCGACGGCATCTCGGCAGCGATCGGCGTGCCAGACGAGACGCAGTTCGCACAGCTCAAGAACAACGAGCTCGACATGACGTTCGACGGTTCGGCGCCGACTGGCTCCGAGATTCCGGCGACCGCCAACGATCCGCAGTACAAGGACCGCTTCTACTCGACGCCGGATGCCGCCGTCGATTACGCGGTCTTCCGCACCGACAAGGCGCCGTTTGACAACGTCAAGTTGCGTCAGGCCGTCAACTACGCGATCGACCGTGAGGCAATCGTCAAGATCATTGGCGGCACGCTGAGCCGTTCGCCGTGGTCGCAGATTCTCTCCGAGAACCTGCTGGCCGGTCAGTCGCCGGACGTCTACGCGATGGATGTCGCGAAGGCCACGCAGCTGGTCAAGGATTCGGGCGTCGCAACGCCAATCAACATCACGCTCGCCAACTTCGCGGATAACCCGGCACCACAGGTGTCGGCGTCGATCAAGGAGACGCTGGAGGCGATTGGCTTCAAGGTGACCGTCAAGGCCTTGTCCGCTGACGTGTACTACGGCTTCCTGGCCGACCCCAAGTCCGAGTACAACATCGGCATTGCTGGTTGGGGCGAGGATTACGCCGATGCCATCACGTATTACGGTCCGCTGCTGCTCTGTGGGCAGGGCTCGAACTACGGGCAGTTCTGCGACAAGGGCTTTGATGCCAAGGTCGCAGAGATCAATGCGCTGCCAGCTGGTGCTGATCGAGACGGGCAGTTTGCCCAGCTCTCGACGGACACGGCCGCGAACCTCGCCCCGTGGGCGACGCTCGATCTGCGGCGCAAGGTGTCGTTTATCTCGAACCGCTTGGGCAATTACACCTGGGGCCCTGGCAAGCAGTTCTACTTTGGTTCGTACTTCCTGACGGACGGCAAGTAGCCGCTCGGAGTTCGCTCCACCCGCCACGTCCTCGCGACGTGGCGGGTGGATACACCCCGCTCAGACCTCATGATTCGCTTTCTGATCCGACGCATTCTCGGCGGCACCTTTGTGGTGCTCGTCGTAACGTTGGCCGTATTTGTGTTGTTCGGTCCCGTGCTGACGTGGAAGTCGAATATTTCGCCCGCTCGGCTCTATGCCGGTAAGAACCCGACGGCACAGCAGATCGAGAGCGTCAAGGCACTGCTTGGGCTGGATCAGCCGTACTACGTGCAGTACGCAAATAGTTTGCGTCGCCTCGTACTCGGCCCAACGCAAGAGGAGCGCGATCGCGTCTGTCCCGGCTCGACGGCTGCCGAGTGTGATCAGCTACTGGGCCGCTTCGGCAGCTCGTTTGCGAAGCAGCGTTCCGTCGATTCGCTGATTTGGAGCCGCTTCCCTGTCACGTTGTCGCTGGCGATTGTGTCGGCGTTCTTGTGGATGCTGATCTCGATCCCGATCGGCGTGCTCTCAGCCATACGCCCACGGTCACTCCTCGACCGCAGTTCGACCGTGTTCGTGCTCGTTGGGCAGTCACTGCCTGTCTACTACTTCGGCCTCTTGGCCATCTATTTCTTCGCCTATAAGTACGAGGTCTTCCCGCTGAGTGGGTACGAGAACTTCTCGGCCTCGAACCCATGGCCGTGGCTCTATCACCTCTTACTGCCCGCCACCGTCTTGGCACTCCAGTTTGCCGCCATCTACGTGCGAATTACACGCTCACAGATGCTCGACACCCTCAACGAGGACTATGTCCGCACGGCCCGCGCCAAAGGTGCGAGCGAACCACGGGTCGTCGTGCGCCACGCGCTGCGTAATGCCTCGCTACCGATTGTGACCATGTTCGGTCTCGATCTCGGCCTCTTGCTTGGCGGTGCGATCCTGATCGAGGTGACCTTCGGTCTGCAGGGGCTCGGTGCACTCGCGGTTGAGGCCGCCAAGCGGCTCGATGTGCCCACCACGGCCGGCATCGTCTTGTTCTCCGCCATCCTGATTGTCGTCGCGAACATCATCGTGGACGTCGTCTGTGCCACCCTCGATCCGCGGATTCGGCTGGAGTAGAAAGATGGCCTTGCTCACCGTTGAAAACCTCCGCACGACCTTCCGTACCGACGACGGTCCCGTCTGTGCTGTCGATGGCGTCAGCCTGTCGGTCGAAGCCGGTCAGGTGCTTGGCATCGTCGGCGAGTCTGGTTGCGGCAAGTCCGCCATGAGCCTCTCGATCATGGGGCTCTTGCCAACGAGCGCAACCGTTGAGGGCAGCATTCAGCTCGGCGAGCATCAACTGGTGGGCATGCCCAAGAATGAGTTGCGGACCCTGCGCGGCTCTGAGGTCGCGATGATCTTCCAAGACCCGATGACGTCACTCAATCCCGTCATGACGATCGGCTGGCAACTCGAAGAGGCCGTTCGGCTCCACCAGAAGGTGTCGCGACGCGAGGCACGTACCTTGGCCGTCGCCGGCTTGGCTGCCGTTGGTATTCCCAGCCCCGAGGATCGCCTCAAGACGTACCCCCACGAGTTGTCTGGCGGTATGCGTCAGCGCGTGATGATCGCGATGGCACTGCTCAACCGGCCACGGCTGTTGATTGCCGACGAGCCAACGACGGCGCTGGACGTCACGACGCAGGCTCAGATTCTCGAATTGATGCGCGACCTGCGCAGCGAAGTCGATGCGGCAATCGTCTTGATTACCCATGACCTGGGCGTGGTGGCGGAGGTCTGCGATGAGGTCGCCGTGATGTATGCCGGTCGGATCGTGGAGCGCGCCACGGTCGACGAATTGTTTGCGCGCCCGCAGCACCCATACACGTGGGGCCTATTGGCGTCGCTACCCGGACGCAACCGCGCCGGAGAGCGTCTGCACCAGATTGCGGGCTCACCGCCGAGCCTGATGAACCCGCCAGCTGGCTGTCGTTTTGCGCCACGCTGCGCGATGGCGATGGATGTTTGCCGAGCCGATCCGGCACCCGCTCTCACTGCAGTGGCAGCGACGGGTGCGGTCGTCGCCTGTCATCTCGATGCAGCCACCCGCGCACGTGAAGGCGCTCGCTTTGCCAGTGACGAGGATTCCGCATGAGCGAACCTATCCTCACCGCCACCGGCGTCAAGATTGGTTTCCCGGTTAAGCGGGGCATCATCTTCCAGCGCGAGGTCGCACGCGTGCAGGCTGTCGATGGCGTCGACCTAACGCTTCATCAGGGCGAGACGCTCGCGATCGTGGGCGAGTCGGGCTGCGGCAAGACCACGCTGGCACGCGGCCTCGTTCGCCTGCGCGATATTGACGCCGGCTCGATCACGTTCATGGGCGACGACATCACGCGCCGTCGGGGTCGGGACCTGAACGATTTTCGCCGTCAGGTGACGATGATCTTCCAAGATCCGATCGCCTCGCTCGACCCGCGTATGCGGATCGGGCAGTCGATGCAGGAGCCGCTCGATATTCACTCGATTGGTACGCCAGCTGAGCGCAAGCGCAAGGTCCAAGAGGCGATGGAGCGGGTGGGGCTCAACCCCGAGCACTACAACCGGTTCCCGCACGAGTTCTCGGGCGGCCAGCGACAGCGCATCGGTATCGCTCGCGCGATCATCCTCGAGCCACGCGTGATTGTCTGTGACGAGCCCGTCTCGGCGCTCGATGTCTCGGTGCAGGCGCAGATCGTCAACCTCTTGGAGGATCTCCAGCGCGATCTCGGCCTCTCCTACATCGTGATCGCGCACGACCTCGATGTTGTGCGGCGACTCGCCGACCGTGTCCAGGTCATGTACCTCGGGCGCGTCGTCGAGCAGGGGGAGGGGGAGCAGGTCTACAACCACCCGCGGCATCCCTATTCGAAGGCGCTGCTGTCCGCGCGACCGATTGCGGATCCCAAGCTGGCGCGGTCGCGTGAGCGGATCGTGTTGCAGGGCGATGTGCCGAGCCCGATCAACCCGCCCTCGGGCTGTCGGTTCCATCCACGCTGCCCGGTTGCCCAGGCCTCGTGCAGTGCGCACGACCCTCAGCTCGAGACGGCCGCCGATGGTCACGGCTGGGCCTGCGCGTACCCACTCGCACCGTGAGCACAATCGACTGGCGCGCCGCCGCGCTACGCCTCGCGGTTTTGGTGGTGGCGTTACTGGTGGCAGTTGGTGTGCTGGCGGTCGTGTTTTATGCGGCGGGGCGCCCGCTGCGACCAGCAATCAGCGCGGGGGCAGGCGTGGTCGGCTTTGCCATGGCGATACTGGGAATCGGGCTACTCGCCTGGTCGCGGCGCGGGTCAGAACGCGTGACCGGTGCGACCGCGTTTGGTGCGATGGGGCTTAGCGTGCCGTTTCTTGTCGCTGCACTCGTTGTGTAGGCGCCTTACCCCTACCGTCGGTAACGGTTTCCGCTATGGTGCCGCCACGTCCACGACTGCCCCGGTAGGCGTGTGACTCAATCATTTTTACCCATCAATCACGACATCGAATCACGAGGCAAAAGACGCATCATGGCTGAGCGCAACGTCGGTAGGATCGTGGAAATTAAGGGCGTCGTCATCGACGCCGTCTTCCCAGAGTCGCTTCCCGCAATTTATGCGGCCCTGCACATTCAGACCGCGGACGGTTTCGTCGTGGCTGAGGTACAGCAGCACCTGGGCGATGACCGCATTCGTGCCGTCGCCATGGACTCGACCGATGGACTCGCGCGTGGCGCCGAAGTGCTCGACACGGGCGACTCGATCAGCGTTCCCGTTGGTCAGCAGACGCTCGGCCGCATCTTCAACGTGCTTGGCGACGCGATCGACAAGGGTGAGCCAGTCACCGGCGAGCGCTGGGGTATTCACCGCGAGCCGCCGAAGTTTGCGGACCTCGATCCGAAGCCATCCGTGCTCGAGACGGGCATCAAGGTCGTCGACCTGCTTGCGCCGTACACCAAGGGCGGCAAGATCGGCCTGTTCGGTGGTGCCGGCGTCGGCAAGACCGTGCTGATTCAGGAACTGATCAACAACATCGCAACGCAGCACGGCGGCCTGTCCGTCTTCGCTGGCGTCGGTGAGCGCACGCGTGAGGGCAACGACCTCTGGCTCGAGATGAAGGAATCCGGCGTCATCTCCAAGACGGCACTGGTCTACGGCCAGATGAACGAGCCGCCGGGTGCCCGCCTGCGCGTCGCCCTGTCCGGCCTGACGATGGCGGAGTACTTCCGTGACGTTGACGGCCAGGACGTGCTGCTGTTCGTCGACAACATCTTCCGCTTCACCCAGGCCGGTTCTGAGGTGTCCGCTCTGCTCGGTCGTATGCCGAGCGCCGTGGGCTACCAGCCGACCCTGGCGACCGAGATGGGCGAGCTTCAGGAGCGCATCACGTCGACGAAGAAGGGCTCGATCACCTCGGTCCAGGCCATCTACGTGCCTGCCGACGACTTGACCGACCCGGCCCCGGCCGCAACGTTCTCCCACCTTGACGCCACGACCGTGTTGTCGCGTGCGATCTCGGAGCAGGGCATCTACCCGGCCGTGGATCCGCTCGACTCGACCAGCCGCATTCTGCAGCCTGGTGTCGTCGGCGAAGAGCATTATCGCGTTGCCACCAGCGTCCAGCGCGTGCTTCAGCGCTACAAGGACCTGCAGGACATCATTGCCATCCTCGGCATGGACGAGTTGTCCGACGATGACAAGCTGACCGTGCAGCGCGCCCGTAAGATCCAGCGCTTCCTGTCGCAGCCGTTCTTTGTCGCCGCCGTCTTTACGGGTCGCGACGGACGCTACGTGCGCCTCGAAGACACGATCCGCGGTTTCCAGGAGATCCTCGACGGCAAGCACGACGATCTGCCGGAGCAGGCCTTCTTCCTGGCCGGCGGCATCGAAGACGTCGTCGCCGAGGCCGAGCGCCTCAAGACCGCCGCGGTCTAAGCACCATGGCGACCATGCATTGCGAGATCATCACGCCGGAGGGGCATGCCTTCTCGGGTGAGGCCGAGATGGTTGTCGTGCCCGGCGCGGAGGGTGGACTCGGCGTGCTGCCGCGCCATCAGCCGATCGTCGCTCGACTTGATGCCGGTGAGATTCGCGTGCGCGTAGGGGCCTCGGAATGGAAGGCCTTCGCCACCTCGGACGGGTACTTCAGCATGCAAGGCGAGCGCGCAATTGTGCTCGTCGAAGGCGCCGTTCCCTCGGACGCAATCGACGTCGAGGCCGCACAGGCCAAGGTAGAGGATGCCCGGGCTCGAATCGAGCAGTCGGAAGCGGGCGACGAGAGCGTCAACCGTTTCCGTGCCGAGCGCGACCTCGAATTTGCCGAGAATCTGATCCGCATCGCGGGTCGCTAGTCTTCTGACGGCACTCCGCGATCGGCACCGGTAGGCCGTTTCTTCGCCGAGAGCGAAGGAGGATTCAGATGTACAATCAGCCTATGTCGCAACGTCGTTCGATCACCCTGCTCGCCATCGTCACCGCAGCGTTTGCGTTTGCGGTGATCGCCGCCTTCGGGAGCGGCAGTGCCTCGGCAGGCGCAGAAGCGCGCGCCAAGGGCGCAGTCGCTGTTCCGGCAACCGCACTGGCCTACGCGAGCGTCAACGCCGACCGCAGTGGAGCACCGTGGCAGGCGCTTGAGGCGCTGGCTACGAAGGTTCCTGGCGGCGACAAGGCGATCGCGATGCTCAACGATCAACTCAACGGCACGACTGAGCAAGCCAAGTTGATGCAGGCGCTCGGTGGCGATCTCAGCGTCGGACTGCTCGGGATCGACCTGAGTGGTGGCACGACGCCCTCCGCTGATGCAGTGATCGTTGCGACGGCCGCCGATACTGCTGCCTTGACGAGCGAATTAGCTAAGGCTGGCTTCACCAAGGGCCCCGATCTCAACGGCGAGCCCGTCTGGGAGCGTGGTGCCTTTGCGATTACGATCAACGGCTCGACGGCGATCGGTGCCACCTCGCGTGGCACGTTGCAGACGGCACTCGGCGTCGAAGCTGGGACATCGCCTGCGCTCGCGGACGACCCGGCGTTCCAGGCTACGCTCGCCAAGCTTCCCACCGATTCGATCGCGGTCGCCTACCTCGCACCGGCTCGCATTGCTGGTCTCGCCCAGCTGGCCACTTCATTGCTGCCCAAGTCGAGCGCGAAGGGCATGCCCGATCCCACTCAGGCACTGACGCAACTGTCGGCGACGTTGAAGGACGTCCGTGGCCTTGGGCTCGCATTGCACGTCGAGAGCAGTGGTCTGCGCGTAGTGGCTGCCGGCGATGCTGACGAGGCCGCGCTAGCCAAGCTCGGTGCGCGCATCCCCACGGCCTACGCCCCGACAATCACCAACCAGATTCCCGTAGACGCTACGGGATTTGTCGCCTTCCGCGACCTCGGCCCATCGCTACTCGCCGTGCTCGACGTTGCCGCTGCACAATCGCCTGAGGTTGCCAAGCAGATCGTCTCGCTCGAAAAGCTGACGGGCATCTCTGTTCGTGCAGATCTGATCCCGGCTCTGACCGGCGAGCACGCACTCGTTGCGCTCGGTGGAGACACGCCGTCTGGCGCCCTGCTGCTCGCGCCGCAGGATCCGA
>JBAXOM010000040.1:0-17238 GCA_037133215.1 Thermoleophilia bacterium
GTCTCGGTGGGGGCGTCCTGGTGCGTGTGACCGATCGCGTCGATATTGCTGTGCGCCGTGCGGTGCGGTGGCGATTGATCGGTGGAGTCACCGCGGCGTTGCTGTTGGCGGGCACGCTCGGTGCGCTGACGACCGCGAGTCTTCTCGACGGTCAGGCGCCCCCAGCACGGGCGATTGTCGAGCCCCAGCCAGAGGTCGTCTCGTCCAGCGGTGAGGGGCCGTTTGGGCCGGCCGGACGAATCCTTGCGCTCGAAGCAGCACGGCGCCTGTTCGCTGAGACGCAGCCAACCACCACGCCGGCTGGGCCGAAACCTCGGGGCGCCACAGATAGCGCCAACGGTACGGCCCGCGACTCCAGTGCCTCGACACCCTCGTCGACGGCACCTGCCACTCCGTCGCTCACCACCAAACCATCCTGCGGTCTCGGCTCGGCCGCACTCACCTGCCGATGAAACCGCTCGCACTCGCCCTCGCGATGTTCTTCGTGGTCACGGCCACCTGTCAGGCATCACCAGCGATCACGGCTCCACCCACGATCACCGGTGAGGCTCTCGTCGGACACCGTCTCGATGCCCCGGATACGCAGGTTGAGGAGGCTATCGACGCGGACCTCGAGCTGGCGTGGGAACGCTCGACGGATGCTGGTGGATTCGTCGCTATTCCTGAGGCCCACGACACGTCCTACGTTCCGATTTCTGCCGATGCCGGCCGTCGTCTGCGGGTGCACGTGGTCGTCGAGACCGCCGCGGGGTCCGACGAGGCGTGGTCGGCGGCCACAGCTGCCGTCGCACGTGATTCTGGCGTGGTTGCGCACGGCGAGCCACTCAAAGTGGGAGCTACACCGGGGGCGCCGGTCAAACTGGCCCACTGGGTGGTTACAGCTGGCTCGTCCATTGCCATTTCTGGTCAACTGCCGTCCGATCGCCTCCAGGCCGCCGCGCAGGTCGAGCTCGAAGCCACGGTTGCGGGGCACGACACGGTCTCGGCGACGTTGGCGGGAGACGACTACGGGCACGTCAGCGGAGATATCACGCCCACCGTCAACGCCGTGGTTTGGCTTGTACTCGACAGCGATCTCGGCGCGCCGGAGCGTATCCGTCTTGGTGTGGTTGGTGTACGCCCGCAGATTCGGTTGAGGCTTGCTGCCACGCGCGACGGGATCGATACGCAGGGACGAACGATGGTCCGCGACCTAAAGGTTCTTACCGGTAGCCTCGTTGCTCCGGGTCTGGCGGGTCTTCGCCTGAGCTGGGAGGGAATCTTGCCCGGCGAGCAGCGAGGCACGGCGGTCTGTCGCAGCAGCGAACGTGTGCTCTCCGTTGCGGCGGGAATGCTGCGTGGCGGCTGCGCGACGCGCGGTGCCTGGAGCCGGGCCCGGTGGCGTCTTGTCTACGACCCCGGTACGACCGATCTTGCTGCCTCACCGTTCTTGGCAGCCGCGAGCGTCTGGGTTCGACCTCGGCTGCTCAGGGTCGATGAAAGACCGGCCACCAACGTGCCGAACCTGCCGCGTGCCTGCGCTACCCTTCGGGCGTGGACCTCAACATCGTTCAAGAACTGATCGAGACGCACCTGCCGGGAAGCCGCGCCAGCGTCGATGACTTCATGGGTGCGGGCGGGGATCATCTCGCCGTACGCGTTGAGGCCGAGCAGTTCACCGGCAAGAGCCTGATCGAGCAGCACAAGATGATCTACGCGGCGGTCCAAGAGCATCTCGACTCAGGCGCCATCCACGCCCTTTCCATAACCACCGTCCCTATTACACCGGGAGCATCAGCATGAGTGTCATGAGCGACGAGGACATCCTCAACGAGATCACCGCGATCATCACGGGCAACCGGGTCGCACTGTTCATGAAGGGCACGCCGGAAGAGCCGCGCTGTGGTTTTTCGGCACGCGTGTCCGAGCGGATTCTTGAGAGCGGCGCGGAGTTCATCGCGATCGACATCCTGCCGGATCCCCGCATTCGTCAGCAGCTCTCGGCCTACTCGGGTTGGCCCACCACGCCACAGCTGTTTGTGGATGGCACGCTGATCGGTGGCTGCGACATCGTCGAGGAGTTGCACGCCCAGGGCGAGCTCGCGAAGATCCTCGCAACTCACGCCGCCTAAACGCCTTCTTAACACTGCGCGTAGAGCCTTTACAAACGTTCGTGTAGGCGCCACTCGCACTCAACAGAAACGCAACATCAGCCGCCCATGATGAATTTGGGCCCCGGCTTACCGTCGGATCCCAGATCACCATCAGGAGGTTGATCATGAATCCGCAGTTGCTTTCTACCATCAAAGAGACACCGTTCTTCGAGGCACTCGAGGGCGATCGTCTTACCCGCGCCGTCAGCGCATTCCACCCTGTCCGCTTTGAGCGCGGCGAGATCATCTCGGGTGTTGCCGATGTCGACGCTCGTACGTACGTCATTGTCGATGGTGTCGCACGCGCCGTGCGCGTCAACAACGATGGTCGTTGCCTGACGAGTGGCCTGCTGGACGCCGGCATGGTCTTCGGTCGGCTGCCTTTCGTTGAGGACATGCGCACCGAGCAGGTTGAGGCGCTGGTGGACTGTGACGTCCTTGTAGCGTCGACGAGCGATCTTCAGACCCTCGCAGCGGTCGATCCGATCGTGGCTCGCAGCCTTGCTCGTTCGAACGCCATGCGTCTTCGTGCGTCTGAGGCTCGCCTGGCCGGACTCGCCTTCCAGCCGGTCCCGGCTCGACTTGCCAGCGTGCTGACAGAGCTCGCCGACCACTTCGGCAAGGTTACCCCCGAAGGCGTTCGGATCGATGTTCGTCTGACGCACGGCTCGCTGGCCGAGATGACCGGCACAACGCGTGAGACGCTGACCAAGGTGTCGGGCTGGTTGCGCTCCGAAGAGATCGCCTCGATCGAACGCCGCATGATCTGGGTCCAGGATTGGGACGCTCTGCTGGCGGTCGAAGATGGCACTCGCACGATGCCAGGCCGCACCAGCAAAGTTGCTGTAGAGCTGTAGCGCTCGCTGCTACCGTCTGCCTCGTGAATAGCCTTACTGCAGTTGGATCGATTGCCTACGACAGCCTCGAGACGCCCTTTGGTCGGCGTGACCGGGCACTCGGTGGCTCCGCCGTCCACTTCGCACTCGCTGCGAATCTTTTTACGGACGTCGGTGTCGTCGGGGTCGTCGGCGACGACTTCGACGGCGAGTCGGTGCTGACGGAGCGGGGGATCGATACCGCGGGCATCCAACAGATCGCAGGCGGTACGACCTTTGCCTGGGACGGTCGCTACGGGTTCGACCTTAACGTCGCCGAGACGCTGGATACGCGGCTCGGTGTGTTCGCAGACTTCGACCCTCAATTGTCCGAGGCCGAGGCTGCATCGCCGGTCTTGTTCCTCGGCAATATCCAGCCCGACTTGCAGCGGTCGGTCCGCCGCCAGTCGAAGGCTGGTCTGGTCGCACTCGATTCGATGAACCTCTGGATTGAGATTGCCAAGGAATCGTTGCTGGGAGCAATCAGCGAGGTCGATTGCGTGATCCTCAACGATGGTGAGGCGCGTCAGCTGACCGGTGAGGCCACGCTCGTCAAGGCCGCGCGGGCGATCTCGCAGCAGGGGCCACGCATCGTCGTGATCAAGCGGGGCGAATACGGCGCCGCCTTGTTTACCGATCAGGGTTTCTTCGGTGTGCCGGGCTATCCGCTCGAAGAGGTCTTCGATCCAACCGGAGCAGGCGATTCGTTCGCAGGTGGCTTCGTGGGCTATCTCGCTGCCACGGGACAGACCGAACCAGACCTCGAGCACCTGCGCCGTGCCGTCGCCTACGGCTCGATCGTCGCCAGCTTTAACGTCGAAGAGTTCGGTACCGAACGCGTGCAGCGTCTGACACGCGATGAGGTCGAACTACGCGTCGCCGAGTTCCACGCGATGACCTCCTTCACGCTGATCTGACGAGGCGTGAATAGCCCGCTTGGTAGCCTCTGCCTGTGAAGGTTCATCTCCCCGACGGCACGGAACTCGAACTCGAGGACGGCGCGACTGGTCTGGACTGCGCCCGCGCCATTGGCGATCGCCTTGCGAAGGTGACAGCCGCGATCGAGGTTGATGGTCAGATACAGGATCTGCGCCTGCCTTTGACGGACGGAGCGACCGTCAAGATCCTGCGGGTTGGTGACGAGGAGGCACTGCCGATTTTGCGGCACTCCACGGCCCACGTCTTGGCCGAGGCTGCCCGTCACGTCTTTCCGGGCGTCAAGATCTCGATTGGACCGCCGATCGACAACGGCTTCTATTACGACTTCGACTTCCCTGAGCAGATTGGTGAGGCCGACCTCGTTCGGCTCGAGAACGAGATGCGACGCATCCTCAAGCAGAAGCACGCCTTCGAACGCGCCACGATCGACCGCGACACCGTGCGCCAGCGCTTCGTTGATGAGGACGAGCAGTACAAGGTCGAACTCATCGACGACCTTCCTGTCGACGAGCCGCTGACGACGTACACGCAGGACGATTTCTCCGACCTCTGCCGCGGACCTCATCTGCAGGACACGGGGCCGATCAAGGCCTTCAAGTTGACGCATCTCGCCGGCGCGTACTGGCGTGGCGATTCGACCCGCCCGATGCTGACCCGCGTCTACGGCACGGCGTTCTTTACGCAAGAAGACCTCGAGTTGCATCTGCACAACATCGAGGAGGCCCAGAAGCGCGACCATCGCCGCCTCGGCCGCGAGCTCGATCTCTTCTCGTTCAATGACGCCTCGCCGGGCGGTCCGTTCTGGCACCCGAAGGGCATGGTCGTTTGGAACACGCTCGTCGACATGTGGCGCGGCGAGAACAACGCGCGCGGCTACCAAGAGGTCAAGACGCCGATTCTCTACGCGTCGGATCTCTGGAAGACCTCCGGGCACTGGGAGAAGTTCCGCGAGAACATGTACCTGTTGGAGATCGAAGAGCGCGCCTTCGGCATGAAGCCGATGAACTGCCCCGCGCATTGCCTGATTTTTAAGAGCCAGCGCCGCTCGTATCGCGAGCTGCCATTGCGGATGAACGAGGTTGGTCTCGTCCATCGTCATGAGCCGTCCGGCACGCTGCACGGCCTGATGCGTGTCCGCCACATCACCCAGGACGATGCGCACCTGTTTGTGACCACGGACCAGATCGAGGAAGAGGTTCAGAACGTGCTCGGCTTCGCCCTCGATCTCTATGAGTTGTTCGCGATGAACTTCAAGATTGAGTTGTCGACGCGACCTGAGGTGCGGGTGGGGGACGACGCGATCTGGGACAAGGCCGAGGAGTCGCTGCATCGCGTGTTGCAGGCACGAGGCATCGACTATCGCGTCAACGAGGGCGACGGCGCCTTCTACGGCCCGAAGATCGACATTCACCTGACCGACTCGCTGGGTCGTTCCTGGCAGTGCGGCACCGTGCAGCTCGACTTCAACCTGCCCGAGCGCTTCGATCTGACCTACACGGGCGCCGACGATCACGATCATCGCCCCGTCATGATCCACCGCGCGCTGCTCGGCAGTTTCGAGCGCTTCATCGGCATCCTGATCGAGCACTACGCGGGTGCCTTCCCGCTCTGGCTGGCCCCTGTTCAGGCCGTGATCCTGCCAATTTCTGATCGCCACGTACTGGCCGCCGAACTTGCGCGCGACGCGCTCCAGGCTGCGGGCATCCGCACGCAGATCGATGCGCGCAGCGAATCGATTGGCAAGCGCATCGCCGAGTCAGAGACGCAGAAGGTGCCAGCCATGCTGGTGATCGGCGATCGCGAAGCAGAATCTGGTGCAGTTGCGGTTCGTCGCCACGGCCGTATCGATCTCGGCACGTTGCCGCTCGATGGTGTGATCGACGCACTCGTGACCGAGCGCGACAGTCGTGTGATCTATGGCGCCTGATGTGTGTGACGGCGTGCCCTTGGCACCAAGGGACGCTGTTTGCGGGCCAGAATGGGGGAGCGGCGTGGTAGCCAAAGGGCTGACGCGTGCTACCATCGCCCGCGTTGGGCTGTCGTGAACGGCCGCCCCTCTACAACCATCGAACGGAGTACACCACCCTTGCGCACGGAGCAGCAGTCTTGAGACCACGTCGCGGATTCGACCGTCCCCCGGAAGAGCCGCGGACCCGCATCAATGAAGCGATCCGTGTCCCGCAGGTGCGCCTCATCGGCGCAGATGGTGAGCAAATTGGTTTGAAGGACCGAGACGACGCGCTTGAGTACGCGTGGGATCTCAACCTCGACCTCGTCGAAGTCGCCGCTGACGCGCGTCCGCCCGTCTGTCGCGTGATGGACTACTCGAAGTACAAGTACGAACAGGAACAGAAGGCCAAGCTGGCGCGCAAGCACCAGAACGTGATCGTGATCAAAGAGATCAAGCTGCGCCCGAAGGTCGGCGCGCACGATTACGAGACGAAGAAGGGCCATGTTGTGCGGTTCTTGAAGAACCACGACAAGGTCAAGGTCACGATTATGTTCCGTGGTCGCGAGATGACGCACCCCGAACGAGGCCGCGATTTGCTGCTGCGTTTGGCCGAAGATCTCCGCGAACTTGCGGTTGTCGAGTCGGAACCGCTACAAGATGGACGAAATATGGTCATGATGTTGGCTCCGTCGAAGCAACTCTTCAAAGAGGAGAACGCTGAGACGGCCGGCACCGGTGCCGCTAAGGCACCGGTGGCGGAGATCGACGCCGATGCAGCTTTGGTTGCAGCGGCGCTGGAGGCAGCGGCTGCGGCCGCCGAATCCGGACAAGAGGCGGCTCCGGCCGTCACTCCCAAAGCAGCTCCGGCTGCTGCGGAAACAGCGGCTCCGGTCGCTGAGCAAGAGGCAGCCCCGGCTGTTGAGGAATCAGCAGCCCCGGTTGCTGAGGTAAAAGCAGCTCCGGCTGTGAAGGCGAAGGCGGCTCCGGCTGCCAAGCCGAAAGCGGCTCCGGCCGCAAAGGCCAAGGCGGCTCCGGCAGCCAAGGCAAAAGCAGCTCCGGCTGTGAAGGCGAAAGCGGCTCCGGCCGCTGCAGCAAAAGCAGCTCCCGCTGCTAAGACCAAGGCAGCCCCGGCTGCCAAGGCAACAACGGCTCCGGCCGCGAAGCCCACTAGGGCGCCGAAGAAGTCGTAGGAAACGAAGGACCACCATGCCGAAGATGAAAACCAATTCGAGCGCGAAGAAGCGAATGAAGGTGTCCTCCAAGGGCAAAATCATGCGCCGCCAGGCGATGGAGGCTCACTTGCGAGGCAAGATGAGCGCCAAGCGCCGCCGCAAGCTCAGCCAGGACCAGCCAATGGCGAAGTCCGACTACAAAGAGGCGCTTCGCCTCCTCGGAAAGCGATAAGGTTCCGGCATGACCCGCGTAAAGCGATCCGTAAGCGCCAATAAAAAGCGCCGTAAAGTACTTGCAGAGGCCTCCGGTTACTGGGGTCTTAAGTCGAAGCTCTATCGCCGAGCGAAGGAGCAGGTTCAGCGCTCCGGAAACTACGCGTACCGCGATCGTCGCGTGCGCAAGCGTGATTTCCGCTCGCTCTGGATTGTCCGCATCAATGCGGGCGCCCGGCAGCACGATCTTTCGTACTCGCAGTTTATGCACGGCCTCAAGTTGGCTGGCGTGACCGCAGACCGCAAGATCCTTGCTGACCTCGCGATGAACGAGCCCGACGCATTCGGCAGCCTTGCCGAGCGCGCTAAGTCCGCACTCGTCGCGTAGAGCACACGTTCGTGGAACCGATCCGCACAACGCGGAACCCTCGGTTGCAACGCGTTCGCGCGCTGCAACGAACAACAGAGCGGCGCGATAACGGCGTCTTCGTCGTCGAGGGCGAAGATCTTGTGGACGCGGCGATCCGTGCGGGGGCGCAGTTCGACGACCTTTTGGTCAGCGAAGACTTCGTTCCGCCACATATCGTCGGCTTGGTGCCGCTGGTCGTCCAGACAGAGATTCTCGCGACGCTCTCGTCGGTGCGCTCTGGCTCGCGTGTGATTGGCGTCGTCCGTCGAGAGTCGCTGCCAACGCCACCAAAGACATTGACGGGCGTCGCGCTTGCACTCTGCGGCGTTGGTGACCCAGGCAACGTCGGCACCCTTCTGCGATCGGCTGCGGCCTTCAATACCGAGGTCGTCGTCTTGGGAGCACCCGCAGCCGATCCGACGAGCCCGAAGGCCGTGCGGGCCGGGATGGGCGCAACCTTCTTTGTGCCGACGCTGACGCTCGACGATCCGGCTCAGGCCTATCCCGAGGCGCGACTGGTCGCACTCGATGGTGCAGGCGAGACGGATATCAACGACGTCGACTTGGCGGGACCAGTTGTGATCGCGCTGGGTGCCGAGCGCGACGGGTTGCCGCATTCGATCCGCAAGCGTGCGGACGTTATCTGCCGGATCCCACAGTCCGACAGAGCCGAGTCGCTCAACGTGGCTGCCGCCGGGGCGATTGCGCTGGCAATGGCGTATCGGAGCAATGCATGAGCATGCCGATGACGTTTGGGAGCGACAATCACGCCGGGATCGTGCCGGAGGTGCTCGCCGCGATCGCCGAAGCCAACGAGGGTCATGCCTCGGGGTATGGAGCCGACCTGTGGACACAACAGGCCGAGACGCTCCTCGAGACGACGTTTGGTGATGCTGCCTTCGCGCTCTGCCTGACGGGCACCGGATCGAACGTCGTGGCACTGTCGCTTGCCCTGCGCGGGTGGGAATCCGTATTGGCGGCGAAGGGTGCCCACATCGACCTCGACGAGGCCGGCGCACCCGAACACATCACCGGTTCCAAGATCGAGACGATCGCGACGCCCGATGGGCGCCTGACCCCCGAGCTTCTCACCGCAGCGCTGCGTGCGCGCGAACAGCACCATGTCGTCCAGCGCGTCGTTAGCATCACGCAGTCAACGGAATGCGGGACGGCCTACACGCCGGCTGCCGTCCAAGCAATTGCAGACTGGGCGCACGCGCACGACATGCTCCTCCACGTTGATGGAGCGCGGCTGTGCAATGCCGCCGCGACGAATGGTTGTGGACTGGGGGAGGTTGCACCGGGAGCCGATATCGTTTCGTTTGGGCTCACGAAGAATGGCGCGATGGGTGCGGAGGTCGTCGTCGCGATCAATCCGACTCTGCGCGCACCAATCCAAAATGCGCGCAAGCAGGCCACCCAGTTGCAATCGAAGATGCGCTTTGTCGCGGTACAGGTGACTGCACTGCTGACCGATGATCGCTGGTTGGCCCACGCGACCCATGCCAATGCGATGGCACTCCGTCTCGCCGACGGGATTCGCGATGTGCCTGGTGTCTCGATCATTCATCCGGTCGAGGCCAACGCAGTCTTCACCGTGCTACCCGCCGAACGCATCGTGGCGCTCTCCGAGCAGCACCATTTCTACATCTGGGATACGTCCACAAATGTCGCGCGTCTCATGACCGCCTGGGACACGACGCCGGCAGATGTCGACGCGCTGATTTCGGCTATCGCGAACTAGCCAGATCGCTGCGCGACAACGACAAGATCTCCCGTACCATCGCCACGAACCTTGGCGCCATCGAAGTCGCCCCAGGCCGTCACAACCTCGAAGCCCGCCTGCTCGGCGAGTTCGAGCCAGCGGGCGGCGGGCAAAGGATGAAGTTGGAGCGTGGTGGTGCGCCCGCGCATCTCCACCTCGATGCGCGTTGTGCCATCCGAGCGGTGCCAGTCGGCACGCTCCTTGGCGCCCGAGTCGCGGTGAAACCAGACGCCTTGTGTTGTCTGGACATCGGCGGGTGTGGGGCTAAAGACATCGAAGGCGAGATAGCCCTCGTCCGTCAAGAGCGCATGGGCAGCACGCAGGGCTGCGAGGCGTTCTACGTCGCTGCCAAGATGTAGGAGGCTGCGAAAGGGAATCAGGACCCGGTCGTAGAGCCCGTCAATGCCCGGTGCCGTGAGCTCGCCAACTCGCACGTCAATATGAGTGGAGACATCAGCCGCAGTGGCCTTCTCGGACAGCAACCCGAGCATTGCCTCGGAGCGATCGATTGCGATGACGTCGTAGCCCGACTCGGCAAGCGGGATGGCAATACGGCCCGTGCCTGCGGCCAGTTCGACCACGGACGTCTGTGTACCGAGGGCCATCCCGACGTAGAAGCCGATGTCTTCCTGGACCTCAAGGCACCAGGCGTCGTAGATCTCCGCGATCGAGGCGTATTCGTCGGGCCGTTCGCTCACGGTGTCTCACGCAGCCAGCGCGGAGGAAGACCCTCGCGCTGGGCGAGCACGTCGAGGACGCGTAGTGGATCGACGCCATCGCGGGCGAGCAGTGCGAAGAGATGGAAGAGCACATCCGCAGCTTCCTCTACCTGGTGGTCGGAGCCAGGGGAGGCATCGAGCACCTCGGCCGATTCCTCAGCGACCTTGCCGGCGGCAAGCGAGCGGTCAGCGCCCAGTAGCCGGGCGACGTACGACGCCTCCGGATCGCTACCGCGGCGGGATTCGATCGTGGTGGCCAGGCGAGTTAGGACCGGTCCGGCGTCGTCTCCCCAACACGTGCGTGTACCCGTATGACAGGCCGGACCAGCGGGGGAGACCATCACCAGCAGCGCATCTTGATCGCAGTCGAGTCGGACGTCGTGGACGGTCAAGACGTTGCCGCTCGTTGCGCCCTTTTCCCACAGTTCCTCGCGCGAGCGTGACCAGAACCACGCGTGTCGCGTAGAGAGTGTCTGTTCGAGTGCGTCGGCGTTCATCCACGCAAGCATCAGCACCGAGCCGTCGACCGTGTCCTGACAGATCGCAGGAATCAGACCATCATCACCAAAGCGGGGTGTACCGCTGAGCGTCAGCGCATCGGTAGGTTGCGTTCCCGACATGTCTGCTTCACCTCCTCGACCGTGTGGATGCCGTCATGGAAGATGCTCGCAGCCAGGGCGGCGGAAACACCGAGCTCCAGGACGTCGGCGATATCGCTGGGACTACTCGCGCCACCCGACGCGATGATCGGTACATCGACGGCCGCGAGTAGGCGGTCGTAGAGCTCGAGGGCGTAGCCACGCTGCGTGCCGTCCGAATCCATGCTCGTCACGAGTAGCTCGCCGGCACCTCGCTCGACGGCCTCACGTGCCCACTCGACTGCATCGCGCCCCGTCGTGCGCCGGCCGCCAGAGGCCACGGCCTCCCAGTCGTCTTCCGAACGGCGGGCATCGATGGCGACGACGATGCACTGTGAGCCGTGCCGCTCAGCGCATTCGGTGATCAGTAGGGGGCGATCGAGAGCAGCGCTATTGATCGAGACTTTGTCTGCGCCCGCGCCGAGCAGGTCGCGCACGTGAGGCTCATCAGAGACGCCACCGCCCACGGTCAAAGGCACGTCAATGCGGGTGCCGGCACCGGCGACCTGGACCAACAATTCGTCCCAAGCCTCATCGCCCGCCGTGATGTTGAGCCAACACAACTCGTCGGCGCCCTGTTCGGCGTAGCGTAGAGCGGCGTCGACTGGCTCTCCACAGTCGCGCAGGTTGACGAACTCGACGCCTTTCACGACGCGACCTCCCGAGACGTCGAGGCAGGGGATGATGCGGCGACGCAGCATCAGTGGCCCCCGTCCCAGGCGAGGAAGCGGTGCAGCAACTGCCGGCCAGCCTCGGATGACCGTTCGGGATGAAACTGCGCCCCGGCGACGGAGCCGTGGGCCACGACCGACGCAATGGTCGCGCGGTCGATGCGGGTGACGGCGAGTGCCGACGGAATATCCGCTGTGACGGCATAGGAGTGGGCGAAGTAGGTGATGGCGGGTAGGTCGTGGGTGAGCGGATGCTCGCTCAATGGTTCGACATCGTTCCAACCCAGGTGGGGTAGGCGCTCGGCGCCCTCAATACGACGCACTGAGCCATGCAGCAACCCGAGACCTGCGCAGTCGTCCTCTTCGGAGTGGTCGAACAGCACCTGCAAACCCACGCACACGCCGAGAAGAGGCACGTGGCGTCGAGCAGCATCGAGCAGCGCCTCGGCCAGCCCAGTTGCGTTGAGGGCTTGCATCGCGGCGCCGGCGGCGCCCTGCCCGGCAAGCATCAGACGGTTGGAGGACGCTACGACGCTCGGTTCGGCAGACACCGTGACCGTTGCACCGCAGCGCTCGAGCGCTGCGCAGAGCGAGCGAACATTGCCGCCGCCGTAGTCGACCACTGTGACCGCGGTCACGTCAGAGCGAGCCCTTGGTGGAGGCAATCTGCGCGCCCCGGCGCGGATCGATCGACCAGGCCTCGCGCAGCGCTCGCGCCAGAGCCTTGAAGGCCGCCTCGGCAATGTGGTGGTCGTCCTCGCCACTCGCCTCCACATGGATCGTGGCGCGCGCGTTGATGGCGATGCAGTCGATCAGGTGGGGGATCAGCGAAGTGGGTAGCTCGCCGATCATCGTGTCGGTGAACGCGATGCGCACGGTGCTCGAGCCGCGACCGGAGAAGTCGACCGTGGCACGGCCAAGCGCTTCGTCGAGGGGAGCCGAGGCGTCGCCAAAGCGCGTAATCCCAGCGCGGTTACCCAGCGCGGCGTCGATCGCCTGACCCAGCACGATGCCGCAGTCCTCAACCGTGTGGTGCGGATCGATGTGTGTGTCGCCGTTGCATAAGAGATCGAGGTCCATCAGAGCGTGGTGCCCGAGTGCGGTCAGCATGTGATCGAGAAAGCCGACGCCGGTCGCGATGTGGACGGTTCCGCTGCCGTCGAGTGTGGTGCGCAGACGAATGTCGGTCTCTTTTGTGCGCCGTTCAATCAGCGCGCCGCGGCCGAAGGTACTGGCTCCGATGGTTGGGTCACAGGGTGCAGGGGCAGGCTTTCCGAGCAGGTCGGCAAGCGCGGCCAATAACTTGTCGTCGTCGGCTGGAACAGCCACACAGGCACGGAAGGCATCGGCGAGGAGTGGCTCGTGTCCAAAAGTACGAACGATGAGGCCGCGAGCGGCAAGCTTCTCGAACAGCTCGTCACCCGACCATGGCGTGCGGGCACAGACGAAGTTGCCGGCTGTGCCAATCAGCTCGAGTCCAAGCTCTTGGAAGCCAGCTGCCAGCCGCTCGCGCTCGGCACGGTAGTTGGCGGAATCGGCACGCACCGTGTCGGCGTGGGCGCAGGCCAGTTCGGCACCAAGTGCGGAGCCAGTCGACAGCGAGCCTGGGGGACGCAGTGCATCCAGCGAACCTGCGATCAGCGGGTTGGCAATGGCGTATCCAGCGCGCAGCGCTCCCATGCCCCAGCCCTTTGAGAAGGTGCGAACAAAAACCAGGTTGGGGCATTCCGTGAGCAGAGGAAGATGATCCGTTGCCCCGCCGAACTCGAGGTATGCCTGATCGACACAGACCAGCCCAGGACAGTTCGCAGCAATCTCGCGAATCGTGTCTGCTGGGATGTCCTCGCCCGTCGGATTGTTCGGCGAGCACAACCAGACGAGTCGAGCTCCCTTGGCCTTCTTGGCGATCGTCGCGAGATCGAGCCGTAATGTTGGGCCGGGCAACGGGTCGACGAGGTCGAGTTCGGCACCGGCCATCCGCACGCTGGCTGCGTGCAGCTGGTACGTGGGACGACCGACGACAGCGCGATCGCCGCGACCGAGCGCGAGCCAAGCAGTCAAGAGGATCGCCTCGTCGCCGCCGGCCGTCGGCACGACGCAGGCAGGATCGATTCCCAGATAACTGGCGATGGCACGCTTGAGCGGCGCGTAATCAGCTTCAGGGTACGAGCTGACCGATTGTGCAGCGATCGTGCGCGCAATCCCAGGCCACCACGATGGATTAAGCGGCAGCGTATTAAGGTCGAAGCGCGCCACGACCTCGTCGGGAATGCCCTCCTGCCAGCGGTACGGAGACGGCTGAGCCAACTCGGGGCGAATCCACGGAATCTCGAGATCAGTCATGGGATCAGATGCTCAATCGGCAGGACAAGGAGGCCAGAGGCTCCGGCCTCCTTGAGAGGATGAAGCAGTCGCGGCAGGTCTGCTGCATTGACAACCGCGTGAACGGCGTGCATATCGGATCGCGCAAGAGGCAGAATCGTGGGTGCGTCGAGGCCAGGCAAGAGCTCGACAATCGCGTCAAGGGCAGAATCCGGAGCATTGAGCATCAGATAACGCTTCGGTCGCGCGGCCAAGACTGACTCCACCGCCGTCTGCAATACGGCGATCCGCGGGTCGGGTACTGCTTGGACACGCGTCAGAAGAACCGCCTCGGACCGCATCACCTCGGCGATCACGCGCAACGAGTTCTGGCGGAGCGTCTCTCCTGTCGAGACAAGGTCACAAATCGCGTCAGCCGCGCCAATCGTTGGGGCTAACTCAATCGAGCCCGACAATGTGACAACCGAAGCCGTTAGACCTTGCGCAATCAGGTAGTCACCCAAAACGCGAGGATGGGAGGTTGCGATGCGTGCGCCAGCGAGGTGCTCAATAGTCGAGATGCCTGAGGCGTTGGGAACCGCAAGCACGAGCCGACAACTTCCGTATCCCAAATCGAGCAACGTCTCAAGCCCGTCAGATCCGTGCTCAAGTAGCTGGTTACCTCCCGCGACACCGACGTCAGCAGCCCCGTCCCGGATCAGCGTGGGAACGTCGTCCGTACGAGCCAGCAGCATCTCGATGTCTTGCTCTTCAACCGGCACAAGTAGGCGGCGGTCGTCTCCAGGCACCGCGATGCCAGCATCCCGCAGTAGCTGCGTCGTGGGCGAGGCTAGGCGACCTTTCGAGGGGATGGCAATGCGTAGCGGAGCGCTCATGCGGGATCTACGTGATCAAGCACGGCGCGATAGCCACCCTCGCCGTGGCGTAACCACTGTGCGACGCGAGTTACCGTGGCGGTGGAGGCACCAAGTTGGCGTGCAATTTCGGCGTAGGAGACACCGGCATCGACCATTCGCGCAACCTCGAGCCGTTGGGCCAGCGTAGCCAGTTCGTTGAACGAGCAGACGTCGCGGAGAAACGCGAGCATTTGCTCCTGATCATCAATCTGTACGAGCGCGTTTGCGAGGTGTTCGACGGCTGGTGTTCGCCACATGGTGCTGTCTGGTTGTTTCATCGTGTTAGCATGCTAACACAGTGAGTACTTTTCACAGTTCCTTTCTGCTCTATCCCGCCATCGACCTGATCGATGGCAAAGCCGTTCGCCTTCAACAAGGCGATTTCTCGGCGCTGCTTACGAGCGACGATGACGACGCACATGCTCGAGTCCAGGCCATCTGGGCTGCAGGAGCAAACGCGCTTCACGTGATTGACCTCGATGCAGCTCGCACGGGTGCTCCTGCCGAGCCAAACGCATCGATCGTCGCTCGACTGGCACGCGAACGGCCCTCTGGCAGCCTGATTCAGGTTGGTGGGGGGTTACGAACACCAGCAGCGATCCGCGATCTCCTTGGCGCAGGTGTCGATCGTGTCTTGCTGGGGACGCTCCCGTTTCGCAGTCCAGACCAGTTTGCAGAGCTCCTGAGTGATTTCGGAGACAGCATCGCAGTAGCGCTTGACAGTCGCGGTGGCAGTGTCCGTATTGGGGGTTGGGTCGAGGATGCAGGGATCGAGGTAGGCCTAGCCGCCACGTCGCTTTCAGAGCAGGGCGTCAAAACGCTGCTGGTGACCGGTATCGAACGTGACGGATCGCTCGGTGGACCAGACCTGGAACTGTTGGAAACCGTCGTCACAGCCGTGGACGGTCGCAGCGATGTGATCGCTGCTGGGGGAGTGACCACGGCAACCGACGTCCGCGCGACCCGATCAGTCGGCTGCGCGGGAGCTGTGGTCGGCAGGGCGTTGCTTGACGACCCCTCGCGACTTACCGAATTACTCGCAGCAAGCCGGTAACCATCAAGCGAAGTTGAGGGTCTAAACTCACTCTCAACTGGACATCTCTACTGTTGAGGTTGAGACTTTTGGTCCTGTTTCGAGGATCTGTAATTCATTCGTTACGTAGAATTTGCCCCATATTTATGGCTCTACTAAGCCATATAGGTACCACTGTCTCGATTAGTGCCTGAGGGTTTTACATAAACGCAACGCCCTGGAGCTTGCGTGTAGAGTGGGGGTACGCATAGAGTCTCACTCCGCACCTGAGAGACCAAGACTCAGAATGACGGATAGACCCCTAACGGTCGAGTGGAGCCATGACTTATACCCGCATCACAAAAATTTTCGCCCTCACCTTGATTGCTCTCGTCGCCTGCTCGGGCGTGGCTGACGCGAAGCACAAGAAGAAGCACAAGAAGAAGCCACGGCCCGTCGCAGCTGCCGTGCAGGCACCGGTTGCACGCAACTGGGTCGGCAGTGCGATCGCCACGGTGCTCGCCACCGGCGCCTTCCCTGGTGTCACAGCGGCCACGATTGCGCCCGACGATGCGCTTGACGGGCCTTCGCTCAACGCGTTTGTTGCAGCTGCGTTTCCGAAGGGGGCCAAGAAGGTTCGTCAGATCGCAGCGGGGCAGCCCGTCACGATGGGCGACGTTGATGCAGCGTTCGTCTCCGCGTCTGGTCTCGACGCAACCGCAGCACGTGCCGAGCAGCTGATCACTGCGGCTGGATATGTCGCGCGACCGGGTGTGGGGTACGAGATTGTGGCTCGTTTAATGCACCTGCGTACGAATCTTGATCAGCCGGACGACATCAAGGAGCATGCGTGGTACGAGCAGGCATCGCGTGCAGACGCGATTTGGAGCGCCGCACAGGTGCTGCAGTCGGGCGGCTGGGAGAAGCAGAGCGCGACCGACACGGTTGAACTCCTTGCCACGCTTCCGGCTACGACAGGTCCTCAGCATGATGCCGTGCAGCGAGCTTTCGACTTTATCGGCATGCCCTACATCTGGGGCGGTACGTCGGAGAAGCCACAGGTTCTCTTTGGCTACAACACCGCGGGTGGCTTTGACTGCTCGGGTTTCGTGTGGCGCGTCCTTGCGCTGGATCCAACCTCGCCTGCCACGGTCGCCAAGGCTCTCGGTGGTCGCACCACCTTCGAGATGGCCGCGACGACGCCAGCAGCACAGCGTCTCACCGCCGCACAAATGCAGCCGGGCGACGTGATGTTGTTCGGACCGGGCGGCCTGAACGCCGTGTCGGGAAGCCTCGGACATACGGGCATGACGATCTCGCCGCAGCTCTTCATCCAGTCCTCTGGTCAGGGCATCGCTTTGGCCCGTTGGGACACTGGGTACTACAAGGACAACTTCGCCTTCGGCAAGCACGTCCTCGGCTAACGCATCAATGTCCAGAAGGGGTCGATGTCCAGAAGGGGTCAGACCCTATCTGGACATTGGATGACGAGCACGCTCGTCTACCAAATGTCCAGATAGGGTC
>JBAXOM010000041.1:0-16973 GCA_037133215.1 Thermoleophilia bacterium
GGTGACGACTATTCCTTCCCGTACACGCAGACCGCTGGTTTCGTCAGCGAGTTCTGTTCGCTCGGCGGTAAGATCTCAGACCGCATCTGGCCCGCGCTCGGAGAGACGGACTACTCGTCCTATATCGCCAAGCTTCCGAAGAACGTCGACGGATTCTTCCTCGACGTCGGTGGTACAGGCACGGTTCAGTTCGTCAATCAGTACACCGAGGTGAACGGTAATGACTCGCTGCAAGGCAAGGTCATGGGTGGTGCCTTCATCTCGAACCCAGCAATCATCAAGGAGCTTGGCTCCAAGGTGGAGGGTGTCGTCGCTGGATCTGCTCTGCCGTCCGACGCAACCGATGCAAACTGGACGACGTATGCGGATGCCATCAAGGCAGCCTTCCCCGACCAGGCTGGCAATGCTGCCAATATCTTCCTGGCGGGGTACTACAACAACACTGAGGCCGCCATTCTTGGCCTCGAGGCTGTTGGGGGCAACATTGATGATGCTGCTGCGTTCCAGGCTGCCATTGCTGGCGTTGAGATCAGCACGGGTGTTGGCCCGGTGACGGTTGACGGTAACCGCAATGCGGTTGGCCCCAACTACGTGGTGAAGGTGTCCGATAAGGGCACAACCACACTGTTCACCGTGGCTGACGTGGATCAGTCCTTCGGTGGTGCGTTCAGCACTGATACGCCGAACCCTGACCGCGACAATCCAGAGTGTGTCGCTGGCAACCCACCCCCGTGGGCTGCTTCGATCAAGAAGTAACTAGGAATGACGGTCGCGATGTCCCAAACTGAGACATCCGCTGCCGAGAGCGTCGTGCCGATCCTCCGCTTGCGGGGGGTCGGCCGACGCTTTGGCGGTGTCCATGCCGTGCGCGGCGTGGATCTCGACGTTCGCGCAGGCGAGCGGCGCGCCGTGCTGGGTCCGAATGGGGCCGGCAAAACCACACTTTTCAATGTCATCGCAGGGGAGTTCCCACCGACCGAAGGGTCGGTCGAACTGTTCGGTGTTGATGTTACGAACAAGCCGGCTCGTGCCCGCGTCCCGCTCGGTGTGACGCGCACGTTCCAGATCAGCCGCCTCTTTGGCGGGCTGTCGGTAGCCGACAATCTCTACGTTTCAATTATCGGTGCGGAGGGAGGACATCTGCGTCCCATCCGCAATGCCAAGGACCGGGCTTATCACGCCCAGGCACGCGAGCTCGGCGATCGTGTCGGGCTTGGTGGCGTGCTCGACGAGCTGGTTGGCGCGCTCTCGCATGGTGAGCAGCGTCAGCTCGAGATTGGGATGGCGCTCGCGGGCGATCCAAAACTGATCATGCTCGATGAGCCCGCGGCGGGTCTGGCTCGCGCAGAGCGCGTCAAGTTGACGGAGATGCTGCTGGGCTTCGATCGCTCAATCACGATGATTCTGATTGAGCACGACATGGATGTTGCACTGACGGTCGCGGAGCACGTCACGATGATGCACGATGGGCGGATCGTCGTTGAGGGGACGCCGAGCGAGATTCGCGGCAATCAACTGGTGCACGATCTTTACCTTGGCAAGGGGCATCGCAACGATGAGTAACGTGCCGATCCTTTCCCTCCAGAACGTCAACGCGCACTATGGAGCGGCGCATGTGGTACAGGACGTCTCGTTCGACGTGCACGACGAGCCTGTCTGTGTGATTGGGCGTAACGGCATGGGTAAGACGTCGTTGTGCCGCGCCATCATGAATCTCGATCCGCCGACTGCTGCTGGGACGATCCTGCTTGATGGTGAGCCGATCAACGGCAAGCCGCCGTATGTGATCGCTCGTGCTGGGGTTGGCTACGTCCCGCAGGGGCGGAAGTTGTTTCAGTCCCTGTCGGTCGACGAGCACCTGCGTATGATCAAGACGCCGCGTGTTGGGCGCTGGAACACGGCCGCGGTCTACGACCTCTTTCCGCGCCTCGCCGAACGCAAGAAGGTGTCTGCCACGCAGTTGTCGGGTGGCGAGCAGCAGATGCTCGCAATCGGTCGGGCGATGCTGTTGCAGCCGCGTCTGCTCGTAATGGATGAGCCGTCCGAAGGGCTTGCGCCGCGGATCGTCGAAGAGTTGGTGGAGACGCTCAAGGGCTTCGTCAATGAGGGAGTTGGTGTGCTGCTGATCGAGCAGAACCTCGGGGTTGCGACCAGCGTCGCCGAACGACTCGTGGTGATGGTCGCGGGCACCGTCTTTACGGAGACCACCTCCACCGAGATCTCGAATAGTCCCGAGCTGCAGCAGCGCTTCCTTGGGGTCACGCCCACCGGGCACCAGTAGGCTGTTCGCATGAAGTCCCCGACTGTCGTTCTGATCGGTACGCTCGACAGCAAGGGAGCCGAGTATGCGTTCGTGCGCGACCGCCTGCACGAAGCGGGTGTGACGACGCTCGTCGTCGACTGTGGCACCGCGGGTCCGCCGTTTTTTGAGCCAGATGTTTCGGCGGCCGAGGTCGCCTCTGCCGTTGGCGCCGACCTCGCCGCGCTGACTGCCGCGGGCGATCGAGGGCAGGCCGTGACAACGATGGCGCGCGGCGCTGAGGTCATCGCCCGACAGCTGCACGCTGACGGTCGGCTCCAAGGTCTGCTTGCGCTGGGCGGCTCGGGTGGTACGTCGATTGCCTCGGCCGCGGCTCGCGCTTTGCCAATCGGAGTTCCCAAGCTGATCGTCTCGACGATGGCCGCCTCGGACACGCGCTCGCTGATCGGCGAGAGCGACCTGATGCTCGCGGCCAGCGTGGTCGATGTCGCTGGGCTCAATTCGATTTCGCGGCGCATCTTTGCCAACGCAGCGGCCGCCATGGCCGGCATGGTCACCGCCGCTCCACTCCCCATTGTCGAAGAGCGACCACTGCTGGCGGCCTCGATGTTTGGTGTCACCACGCCGTGTGTCACGCAGGCGCGTGACCAGCTGGAGGGTGTTGGTTACGAGGTGCTCACCTTCCATATGACCGGCACGGGTGGGCGTTCGATGGAGTCATTGATCGATGCGGGCTTTATTCGGGGCCTGCTCGATACGACACCGACCGAGCTGTGCGACGAGCTCGTTGGCGGCGAGCTGAGCGCCGGCCCCAGCCGCTTGACGGCGGCGGGACGTGCCGGGATTCCACAGGCCGTCTCCCTGGGTGCATTGGACATGGTCAACTTCGGGCCGCGTGAGACGGTGCCAAAGCAATTCGACGATCGCAACCTCTACGTCCACAACGACCAGATCACGCTGATGCGCACGACGCCGGCCGAGTGCGCCACGCTCGGGCAGGAGGTGGCCGAGAAGTTGAGCGCGGCGACCGGCCCGACCGCACTCTTCATCCCGCTGCGGGGTATCTCGATGATTGCCACCGAGGGCGGTCCGTTCCACGATCCGGAGGCCGACGAGGCGCTCTTCGGTGCCGTTCGCGCGCACCTCGGTGACAACGTCGAGTTGATCGAGCTCGAGTTGGACATCAATGATCCCGCGTTCTCGGCCGCGATGGCCGACTGGCTCCACGCCGAGGTCCAGAAGGCGACGGCATGAATCGCGAGCAGGCCCTCGCTCGACTTCGCGCCACGCGCGCGACGGGCCGGGCGATCATCGGAGCGGGCGCCGGTACGGGCCTTTCGGCCAAGTGCGCCGAGGCCGGTGGTGCCGATCTGATCATCATCTACAACTCGGGCCGTTTCCGGATGGCAGGTCGCGGCTCGCTGTCGGGCCTGATGCCGTACGGCGATGCGAACGAGATCGTCGTCGACATGGCGCGCGAGGTCTTGCCGATCGTGCGCGAGACGCCCGTGCTTGCGGGCGTCTGCGGTACCGACCCATTTCGGATGATGGACATCTTCGTGCCCGAATTGGCACGAATCGGCTTCTCTGGTATCCAGAACTTTCCGACCGTTGGACTGATCGACGGCGTCTTCCGGCAGAACCTCGAGGAGACCGACATGGGCTACGCCCACGAGGTCGAGCTGGTCCGGATCGCCCGCGAGAACAACCTTTTGACCGCACCCTACGTCTTCGATGTCGAGTCTGCCGTTGCGATGACGGAGGCTGGCGCCGATGTGCTCGTCCCGCACATGGGGCTGACCACGAAGGGCACGATTGGCGCGACGACGGCACTGACGCTCGAGGATTGCGTGCCGCTGATTCAACACATGCGGGATGCTGCGATTGCGATCAACCCCGACGTACTCGTGCTCTGCCACGGCGGACCGATCGCCGAGCCCGACGATGCGCGCTTTATCTTTGAGCGCACGACGGGCATCGATGGCTTCTTCGGCGCCTCCTCGATGGAGCGCCTACCGACCGAGGTCGCAATGACCGAGAACATGCGCCGCTTCAAGGCGTTGACTGTCAACGAGGGATAGGAGAACAGCATGGCCAGCAAGTTCATCACGCAACATGATGTGCCGGTGACGGATTTCGATTGGGGGAGCGCTGGCATGCGCTGCTCGAAGCACAACACGGGGTGCGAGTCCTTCGTGGTGCTCGATGTCACGCTCGAGCCAGGTTTCTGCCACGACTTTCATAAGCATGTCGACCAAGACGAGATGATCATCGTCAAGGCGGGACAGGTGACGCAGTACATCGATGGTGAAGCGTCGATCATGAATCCCGGCGATTCGGTCTACCTCGACCGCGACGTCGTCCACGGCTCCTTCAACGATGGCACGGAAACGGCGCTGCTACAGGTCGTGCTCGCGCCCGCGATGGGCGATGGCGGCTACGAGCTCGTCGACGTGTCGGGCGATGCGCCCTGGTCGGGTCTGCGCGGATAGGGCTCTAGAGACGCGGTCCGATGCGACGAAGGGGTCAGACCCCTTCGTCGCATCCCCGCCAAATCCGCTATCTCTGCCTGTACGTTTTTGCAGGCATGCGACGAAAGGGTCTGACCCCTTCGTCGCATCGAACCGCGTTAGCGTTCGACGTGACCGGCACCTTGGAGGTCGCCGAGCACGAGGTCGCGTTCGCGGTCTGGGACGTGGTCGAGTGGGACGGGCGCGAGGCCTTCGATGAAGGTCACACCGCCCTCCGAGTAGAGCTCGTGTGCAAGGCCGCGGTTGATGCAGACGACGTCGCCCGCGACGACGGTCTTCGTCTCGTCCTCAATCGTGATGCGCACGGAGCCGTCGAGAATCACCATCAACTGCTCGGTTGCCTCGTGGCTGTGACGTGGCACTTCCTTACCCGGCTCGTACGTGACGCGGCAGAGCAGCATCTGGTCGCCCCCGAAGGCGTTGAGGCGCACGCCGGGGAAGAGCTCGAGCGGATCTTGGTCGTTCCACGTACCGAAAGGCGAGGTCGCCATTGCCTAGACCGCGAACGTCACGACGGCGTCAGCCGCCTGGTGCGAGGTAATCGACAGAGCCTCGTCGTAGCGCACAACCTTGCCGGTGGTGACCGACTCAGGGATGCCCGCGGCTTTCGCTTCGAGCCCGCGTAACACCTTCTCCGGCGTGATCGGCAGTTCCGTCACCCAGACCCCGACGGCGTTATAGATCGCCGTGGCAATCGCGGGTGGCTGCGCATTGTTGGCCATCTCACCGATTGCCTTGGCGCCAAAGGGGCCATCGGCAGACGGGTTCTCGAGGATGATGCACTCGAGCTCGGGGAGATCCTCCATCGAGGGGGCGAGGTACGAACCAAACTGGCCGCCACGATGGTCGTTGCTCGGGTAGTACGGGTAGCAGTTCTCCAACAGACCCAAGCCAAGACCCTGGATGGCACCGCCCTCGATCTGCCCTTCAACCATGGTGGGGTTGATGGCGCAACCGACGTCGTAGACCTGGCTCATCTTGAGCACGCGCACGTCGCCCGTCTCCTCGTCGACCTCAACCTCGACGGCGCAGGCCGCGTAGGAGATAGCCGAATGGGGCGGGATCGTGACGGCGCCCGTCTCCGGGTCGAGCGTGGCGTAGTCCTTCAACGCCGTGCCCTGACCAGAGATCAGCTCGCCCTTGACGAACGTCGCCGCGCCAGCGATGTCGCCGACACCGATCTTCTTGTCGGGAGAGCCCTTGGCGATCACTTCGCCGTCGATGATCTCGAGGTCGCCTGGATCGATTTCGAGCAGTTCGCCACCGATTTCGAGGATCCGGTTACGCACCTTCTCGGCGGCCAGCCGGACGGCGTTGCCACCGATAAACGTTCCGCGCGAGGCGAAGGTACCCATGCAGAACGCGGACGAATCGGTATTCGACGTGTCCATCGTGACCCAGTCCATCGGCACGCCGAGCGTGTCGGCGACGATCTGGGAGTGCACGGTCTTCGAGCCCTGGCCGATGTCGACGGTGCCGGCGAAAACATCGACGCGCCCGTCCATCTTCAGCTTGATCCAGGCCTGCGACGGATCGCCGTTCTGGTTCATGCCCGTGGGATATTCGATTGCCGCGATACCGCGGCCACGATGCTTAGCCATTAGTGATCCTCCGGGTTGCCCATCTGGGCAACAAGATGCTCGGGCAGATCCTCACCCGAGCGCATGGCGGACGTCATCGTCCGAGAGTGGGCAGAGAGTTCGACGCCAGCCGCGTCGCTGATCGCTTGGATCACGGGGACGGTCGAGGGATCGACGTAGGGAATGCCGTTCGGCGATGTGTCGCCAAGACGCGTCGCGTTCTTCATTCGCAATTCGACAGGGTCCATCCCAATCGTCTGTGCGATGCGCTCGATGTGCGTCTCCGTGGCAAACGACACGCTGGTCACGCCGAAGCCACGCATGGCGGTTGTGGGTACGCGATTCGTGTAGACGACGTAGCCGTTGAACTCGAGGTTCGGAATCGTGTACGCACCCGTGTGGTGGAACGCATGCTTGGTCACGCCGTAGGGCGAGAAACGGGCGAAGGCGCCGGCATCGTGCAGCGTCAGCATCTTGCGTCCGAGAATCCAACCATCCTTGGTGACCGCGTCAGCGATCTCCATGTGCCACGGTGCGCGCGTCGACGAGCAGAGGAACTCTTCCATCCGTGTCCAGCGCCACCGCACGGGTCGATGCGACTTGATTGCCAGCAGCGTGGTGATCGTCTCCGTAGCCGAGTCGACCTTGCCACCGAAGCCACCGCCGGTGGTGCCACCGACGAACTTCAGTTTGTTGAGTGGCCAGTTGAGGTGCGCTGCGACGACGCCCATCGAGAAGTACATCGCCTGCGTGGCCGAGTAGACGACGAAGCGACCGCCGGCCTCGGGCACGACCTGGCAGACCTGCGTCTCCATCGGAATGTGCTCGATGGCGGCGGGGCGGTAGACGCCCTGCACGATCACGTCTGCATCTTCGAAGGCCTGGTCGATGTCGCCCTTGCGGATCTGACGCCGATCCATCTCGCCTTCAAAATGGGGATACCAGTTGCCCCAGTGGTGGACCTGAGGGGCATCGCCGTCGAACGCCTTGCGGACGTCGAGCAACGAAGGCAACTCCTTGTAGGTCACCTGGATGGCCTCGGTTGCTCGGATTGCCAGCGCCTCGTTGTCTGCGGCGACAGCCGCGACGGGCTGGCCCTTGTAGCGCACGTGAGTCTCGGCAAACAGTGGCTCATCGCCTGGGACGCCGAGTCCCTCAATGTGGCCGTGGACGTTCTTATGTACGTCCTTGTAGGTGACGACGGCGTGGACGCCCTCCATTGCCTCGGCAGCCGACGTATCAATCGAGACGATTTCGGCGTGGTCGTGTGGCGAGCGGAGTGCCTTGGCCCAGAGCGTGCCGGGGATGCGCACGTCGTCGACGTAGCGCGTGCCTGCCGAGACATGCTCGTGGGCGTCATAGCGTGGAAGTCGAGCGCCAACGGCCTTCATTGATCCACTCCCTTAAGCGTGGTGCGGAGCCCTGCCGCGGTGGTTGTCAGATCGAACGAGTCGCCACGGGCTGCCGCCGAGACGGCATCGAGGATCTTGACGTACCCCGTGCAGCGGCAGACGTGGCCGCCGAGTGCCTTGGCGATCTCGGTGTGATCGTCGGACCCACCGTTTTCGAGGTAGGCCGTGGCAGCCATCAGAAAACCGCCCGTGCAGAACCCGCATTGGGCGGCATAGTGGTGAATCCACGCCTCTTGCAGCGGCGATAGCTGGCCCGGCGGAGCGAGACCTTCGACGGTGCGAATCTCGGCGCCTTCAACCGCTGCGATGGGCAACAGGCACGAGCGTCGCGGCTCGCCGTCGACGAGCACGGTGCAGGTGCCACAGCCACCGTTTTGGCAGCCAGCCTTGGGGCTGAGCACATCAAGCTCTTCGCGGAGTACGTGCAGAAGCGGCGTCAGCGGCTCGGCATTGACGGTGCGCGACGCACCGTTGACGGTGATGTTGAGGCTCATGCGGCTTCCTTGAGCTGGTCGAGCGCTCGACGGACGAGCACGGGGAGGGTCTTCTCGCGATACCACGCGGAGGCGATGGCGTCATCGAAGAGGGCAACGTCAGCGAGTGCGGCGACGCCAGCGGCAGCGTGGTCGCTGGCTGCGGCTTCGGCCGAGGGCAGGCGCAGGCCGTGCGGGCCGGCACCGTTTGCGCCGAGCCGAATCGCGCCGTCGCTGGTCCGGACGGCAGAGACTGCGAGTGCCGTGTACTCATGCGTGTGCGCGCGGTCGAGGTAGGCGTAGGCGCCTGCAGCGGGCAGCTCGAACGAGACGTCGAGTACGAGTCGGTCGTCGCGATTGGCGAGAAACTCTTCGGCGGGCTCGGTGCGTTCGCCGCCGGCTCCAACGGAGCGGACGCTGGCACCGAGTGCGATCATCGCGCCCTGCAGGTCGCCGCGCGGAGCGTCGGTATTGCGAGCGCAGAGGTTGCCACCGAGCGTTGCCTGGCCGCGAATTTCGAAATCAGCGATGTGGGCGACGCAGGCGGCGATCGGGTCGGCCAATGCGGCGAGGTGGTTGAGTGGCGTCATGGCGCCGATCGTGAGGCGCCCACCGGTTTCGGAAATTCCGGCGAGTCCAGCGTGGTGCAGCATTAAGGCGCGAGCCGGGCGTGCGTCGCTGAGGCGAAGCATCGGGATCACGATCGTGCCCCCACCAACCACAGCGGTGTCGGCTCCTGTGCCGAACAATTCGACGGCTTCAGCAGCCGATGTTGGAATCAGTACCTCTGGTCCTTGGCTCATGTCTCCACCCGTTTTCGTGTGGGCGACAGACTGCCCACGGTCCCACGATCAGCGTGCAGAATGCAGACTACGGATTGGACTGACCATTTGCAAGTATGTTGGACGATTTGATCGCCTCGTCGAGCCAGCCACGGATGTCCTCGATGTGCGCTCGCATGGCTGCACCAGCCAAAACAGGGTCGCCCGATTCGATGCCGGTGATGATCAGTTCGTGCGCCGAGATTGTGCGTTCGAGAACGTCGGTACCAGCCATGATGCGTTGGCGCAGTGTCGAGCCGAGGTGCCAGACCGATTCGATCAACTCGATCAGGAGCTCGTTGTCTGCCAGCTCATGGATCGCGTGATGAAACTTACGGTCGGCCGCAAGGTTGCTGACGCCATCTTGATCGGTATGGATCGCATCGGCGAGGCGGTGGAGTCGCTTGATATCCGACTTGGTGGCGCGCGTTGCAGCCAGCTCTGTCGCGCCGACCTCGAGCATGCCGCGCACGTCCATCAGTGCGCTGGCCGAAGAGGCGTTGCGCTCGACGGCGTACAGCAGTGGGGTGGCGAGGCGTTCTGCGCTCAGGTCGGTGACGTACGTGCCAGACCCCTGGCGGGCCGACAGCACGCCCATCGACGTGAGCGCACGAATGGCCTCGCGCACCGTCGAGCGCGAGACCTTCAGTTGTGCGGCGAGCTCGCGTTCGACCGGCAGACGATCGCCGGCCTGAAGTCCGAGCGTCTCGATCATCGTCAGCAGGATGTCGGCGGTCGCCTTGGTGTTGGCGGAGCGTTGACCGGTGGCTGTGCCAATCCGGCCAGCAACCGAGCCGAGCACGTGGCCGGCGTCGTCCGCCGGTTTCGTCATAACATCTGCTCGTTGGACCATTGATCATAAAGATACAGCGTCGCCCGCAGATTCTCGGCACTCTGGGGGAACGTATCGGCGAGGACCCGTAAGGGCACGTGTTCTCGGCTGACGTGAGTCATGTCACGTTGCGTAAGTTCGACGAGGTTGCCACTCGGGTCGCGCACGTACATCTGGCCGCTGCCGTCAGGGAGCAGCGTGGCGGCGGCGAAGCCGGGCACATCGACGAGATACCCCTGCTCGATTGAGGCCAGAAACAACTCTTCGAAATTATCGATCTCGAAGGCAAGATGATGACGGTCGGGCGCAGGCTCGGAGGCCGGAAAAAGATGGACCTGACGTTGCCCGACGCGGAGCCACTCGACGCGTACGCTCATGATTGGCGTGGCGATGTGCTCGAGGCCGAGGAACTCCGTGTAGAACCGCAGCGACTCATCGAAATCTCGCGTGGAGATGCTGACGTGGTTGAGGTCGATGGCTGGCATAGGGGGACAAAAATCTAAATGGTCAGACCAACGATAGTCGGGCAGGCTCCGAATGTGAAGGACGCCGGCAATCGCGTTACACCTGACGCACGCCCCGTTGCAGCCGATCGCCCGAGAGCGTCGCAACACAACCGATGTACGCCAGGGCGCAGAGCGGAAAGCAGAGGAGGACCAGGTTGAAGTTGCCGGTCATGTCCCGCAGCCCGCCGAGCAGCGATGGTGCAGTGGCGGTCGCGAGGTAGCCGAAGAACAGCATCATGCCCGCCACCGCTCCGACATCGACTGGGCGATCCGCAACGTCGAGTGGCAGGCTCATCGTCAACGTAAACATGGCGCCATTTGCCATGCCAGCGAAGAGCACCCAGGCGATCGCTCCAGCCGGCACCGTGGCCAACAGCAGCGTCGCGATTACCATCGTCGAGGCTGCGACGAGCAAGCCACGGCGGCGCGAGATGCGCTCCCCAATCAGGCCGACGGCAATCGTTGCGGGGACGGTACCGATGTTGAAGATCGCGGCCAGCCAACCGGTTGAGGCCTGTGAGTAGCCGAGCTCGACGTAGGCTGCCGGCAGCCAGGCCGTGAGGCCGTAATAGATGACACCCATCAGGGCGAACATCACGACGAAGACCCAGACCAACCGACTCCTGAGGGGAAAGCGCGGAAAGACACCTGGTGGTCGTTCGTGACGAGACGAGCGAGTCAGCAGCACCCAGCCGGTGGCGGCGAGGGCGCTGGCGAGCGAAAAGATCAGCAGCGTTGCGCGCCAGCCACCCAGCGAGTCTGCGATCGGCACAGCCAGCACGGCTGCAAACGCAGAGCCAACCTGGATCCCTGCGGTGTAGACGCTCGTTAGCAGCAGCGGGTGGTCGGCGAAGCGCTCCTTGACGGCCACGACCATCAGCGCATTGCCAAGCCCCATGCCGGCACCGAGCACAAAGGTGCAGAGCAGGATGCCTGTTGTGCCGTCCATCGCCACGCGGAGCACGCCGGCCGTCGCGATCAGCACCACTGCCACCGTGACGGCCTGCACGGCACCAATCCGACCAGCGAGCACGGGAGCAATCGGAGCAAACACGCCGAGGCAGAGCACGGGGATCGTGATCAGCAAGCCGGCAGCGGCATGAGACATGCCGAGCGACGCTTGGATATCGGGGATCAGTGGCCCGAGCCCGACGACCTGCGGACGCAGGGTCAGCGAGGCCAACAGCAGCCCAATCAGAAGTGGTAGTCGCTCGCCGATCCGTTGCGGCACTGCCGCGGTCCCAGTCATCGTCGACCTAGCGTTGCGGAACGATTTCGGCGCCTGTAGCAATCAGCGCTTGGAAGCGCTCGATTGTGTCGGCGACGCCAGCGTCGAGTGGGTAACGCTCGACGTCGCCGACGACGCGCGCAAAATCGGTCGAGTCGACGGCGGGGGGAAATGGCAACTGAACATCGTCGAGCGTCAATTCGGCGCCCGGCAGCACTGCGCGAATCGAGGTGATGATCTCGTCCATCGAGACCTCGTCGCCCGGCAGGTTGACGACGGTTGCGCCGTCATGGTCGCAGCGCGCGGCGGCGATAAAGGCGCGGGCAGCATCGCGGCCATGCTGGTAGACGGCGCGGCCTCCGAAGGGGATGTGGAACGCCTCGCCGCGGGCGGCAGCGAGCATTGCAGAGGTCGGCGACGACGTCACGCCTTGGTCACGGCCAACGCCATAGACGACGTAGGGGCGCAGCCCAATCGACGAGAGTCCACGATCGGCGTGGTACACCGCAGCCGAGTCTTCGTTGGCGCGTTTGTAGACGCCATAGAGCGTGTGCGGCTTGCCCTGCGGATCGGCGGCAGCCGTGCCATCAACCGTCGGTTCGTCCTCGCCACCGTAGGCTGCGACCGAGCTCGCGTAGGCGAAGGTGCTGTCGCCGAGATACTCGACAGCCGCCTCCATCAGGGCGATCGAACCAACGACGTTGACGCTGGCGCCACCGATTGGGTCGGCCTTGCAGAACGGCACCTGGAGGGCAGCGAGGTGGACGAGGTGGGTCGGCTGGTGCTTGGCAAAGCAGGCCATCACGGCGGCCGGGTTGGTGATATCGAGCGGGTCGCGGGTCAGGCCGGCAGGATCGGCACCAACGAGGTTGCGTAGGCGATGATCCGACGTACCGAGATCGGCGATCACGACCTCCGCGCCTTCTGCGAGCAACTCGTGTGCGGCCCACGCGCCGATGCAGCCGAGGCCGCCAGTGATGAGAAAGCGCTCTGTCATACGCGGAGCATGGCAGACTCACAAAATTGGTGCGACCAATCTTCGGCTGCTAGGACTGTCCTCGTTGTTTTGCCTCCAAAGCTCTGGGTGTTTATCTTCCAGGTTTTTGGGTTGGGTGCGTCGGGGTCTCAGGGTCGATCGGGTCTGGGTGTCGTAGCGGGACGCTCGTACCAGTGCGTCCCGCAGGCTCAGTGGCAGAACACGTGGTTGTGTTGCAGGCGGACATTCTGGGCCCGGGCCCAGAATGTCCGCCTGCGTCCCAGATTGTGAAACCGCCCCTCGAAGGGCCACTGCTCGCCTCAGTGTGACGAATACGTATTCCGCACGCGCGTGTCACGCAGAACGAACGTCGCCTTCTTCACACGACAGAACACCTAGTCGGATAGATAGCCACCATCGACCGGTAGCGTCGCGCCGGTGATAAAGCGCGCGGCGTCCGAGCAGAGAAAGAGCGCGGCGCCCACCAAGTCGTCGGGGGTGCCCCACCGTTTCATCGGCGTGCGATCCATGATCATCCGCGTGCGCTCGGGGTCGGCACGCAGTGCATCCGTTAGAGGCGTGTCGATCCAGCCGGGAGCGATCGCATTGACGCGTACTCCCTCGGCTGCCCAGGCTGCGGCGAGCGACTGTACGAGTTGCTTAACGCCGCCCTTGCTGGCCGAGTAGCCGGGCACGAGCGGGCCGGCAGCCCAGGTCAGAATGCTGGCAATGCCAATCGCCGCGCCACCGCTCTCGACGAGCTTTGGCTTGCAGGCCACGAGCGTGCGCATCGTGCCCGTCAGGTTGACTGCCACGACCTCGGCGAAAACCTCGGGGTCGTACTCCTCGATGCGCTTGATCAGACCTGCGCACGTGACGACCGCGTCGATCCGGTCACAGCCTGCAGCGATCTGGTCGAGTGCGGCCTGGTCGGTCACATTTGCCTCGACCACCGTCACACCCGGATAGGGCGTGGCGCGGTCGGCATCGAGACCGATGGCCGTAACGGTCGCCCCGGCGTCGGCAAAGCCGCGAGCGAGACCAGCGCCAATGCCGCTGGTGCCACCGGTGATCACCGCATGGCGGCCGCTGTAGTCGAACGAGGCGATCGTCATCGGATGAACTGGTCGACGTAGTCCGCACCAAGGCCCACGGCCTCGTAGTGCTTGCGGCACATCTCGATCTTCGTGAAGACGTCTTCGAAGCCTGTCGTCTTGCCCCACGGATCGACGTAGATCATCGCGGCGGTGACGGTAAAGAGCGTGATCATCTCGGTTTCGCCCTCAGGCACGACGAGCGTGTGTGTCTCGCCTGGCGGCTCATAGAGAAATGCGCCTGGCTCGGCCATCCAATCGTGCTCAAGGTAGTGCCAGCGACCCTTGATGACGTAGCCGGTGACTGGCATTGGGTGGCGATGGCGGCTGACGATGCCCGTGCGGCGGACGCGCAGCAGGTTGCACCAGTAGCCCTGCGAGGCGTGCAGGAGCAACGGTCGAAAGTGCAGGCCCTCGGCCTGAGGCACCCAGACCCGCTCGTCGTCGGGCAGGACAGATGGCACCAGCACCTCGTCGGCGGCCTCGGCGGGAAACGGCAGCTGATACGGCATGCGCGACGTGTCGAGTTCGCGCTGGTCGAGCACGCTCGGGGTGGGGACAGTCTCCATGGCTACTCCTTGTCGACGTCGAGTACGCGGCGTCGGGTGCGGTCGGTGTGGTGTTCGGCGGCGCGGCGCGCCGGCTTGGGGCCTTCGTGGATGGCGGCGAGCAGTTCGGCGTGCCAGCCGCCCGTCTTCAACATGTCGTCTTTCGGCATCATCCAGAGCGACTGGCGAATGATTGGCGTGATGCGCGCACGCAGATTCTGCAGCAGTTCTTCGAGCGTCGGCGATTCGGCGAGGTGCCAGAGCGCCGCGTGGAACGCATCGTCAAGTGCAAACAGCGTCTGTCGGTCACCGCGTCGCGCGGCTCGGTTCATGGCATCAGGAATGCTGGTGATCAGTGCGAGCGTGCTTGCAGAGAGCGGCGATGGTTCGGCGCCCGAGCAGAGCTGTGCGGCTGCGCGCGCGGCGGCCTCGCCTTCGAGGAGGGCGCGCAGGGCCGAGATGTCTTCGATCTCTTCCGGCTCCAGACGACGCACGCGGACTCCTCGGCGGGGTAGGCGTTCGATCCAACCCTCCTGAGCCAAACGGGCAAAAGCGTCTCGTACGGCGATCGAGCTGATGCCAAGATCGCTCGCGATGGTGCGCTCGACGATTCGCTCGCCGGGCGCGATGCGTCCGCTGCGGATCGCGCTGCGGATGTGTTCGGCGGCCTCAGCTGTGACGCCTGCTTCGCGTGCCATCGGGGCATTCATGCGCTCGATCATATATCAAATAGCATTTGTTGTCGAATCGCCAGCCAGCCACGTTCGTCCACGACAGTGGGGTGGGGGCTACTGGACGGTGATGCGCAAGACCACGGTCTTAAACAGCGTCTTTCCGTTGGCTGAGTAGTACCCGAGCAGCGCGCTTGTCTTTCCGCGTCCACGACCAGTGATGTAGACGCTGGTACGGCCGGCGAGTCCGTTGACGGCCTCATCGTTTTCGGGGAGTTTTTGGAGCGGCAACGCGATCGCGATGGCTGCTCGCGGTTTGCGAAGCCAGACCCAGTGCCAGCGCTTGAGGTCGTTGCTCATCAGCCGCAACCCCTTCGTCTCGCCAACATCGGCCTCGAGCGTTCGAGGGAGCCCGACCTCTGGCTTGGCGGCAGCCAGTGCCGTGGCGGGGCCACCGGCGAGGGCCAGAGCAAGCACGCACCACGCGAGCAGGTGTCGAATAACCATCCTCCGACGATAGCGCGCTTCGCGCTCTCTGTTTTATTCGTAAGGTGGTCAACAGCAGGTAAAGGGAGTAAGTAGTTGCCCTATCTTTTGGGCATGACTCGTACCATCAAACTCTTCTCGTTGCTGTCCATCCTTGTCCTGCTCGGCGTGGGCTTTGCCGCCTGTGGTGGCTCCAGTTCGAGCAGTTCCTCTGCTGATGAGGCGATGGCTGCCGCGGCGACTGAAGCAGCAGCACCAGCACTGACCGAGTACGAGCAGTTTGCCGTCGACTTCATCAACGATCCAACGAACGGCTTTGCGCCTGGCTATCTGAGTCTGACGGGCAATGCTGCACCCGACGTGCCTGCCGACATCCAGTGCATGGTCACCACGTCGGGCACCGATGACACTCAGGTGCAGGTGATGTTGTGGTCGGGTACGGGAGCGGGCTATTCCGTCGTCATTGTCCTGACCAACGGCCTGGAAATCATGAACTCGAGCACGAGCTCGTACGGCACGTTGTTTGGTGACACGGCCACGTCGGAGGAAGAGTTTCCACCGCCGACAACCGGGACGCCGTGCATCGTTGCGAGCGACTGGACGATCACTGTCTAGTTGTTGCGCCTCGTAGGCTCAGTGCATGAGAGGCGCGGGTAGTCGCGACCATTGGACCACGACTACGATGCGCGGATGGGAGCGACTGAAATTGACGGTCAAGCAACTCGCGCAGTCGCGGCGCTGCGTCGCATCCAGCAGGCGATAGCCGGTGCAGTACGCACGCCCGATGGGCTGATTGAGCATTTGCTGATGGCGTTGATCGCCGAGGGGCACGTGCTCATCGAGGACGTCCCTGGCGTTGGCAAGACAACGCTGGCACGCGCATTGGCGCGCACGGTGGGCCTGGAATTCTCGCGGATTCAATGCACGCCAGACCTGCTGCCTGGCGATATCACTGGCGTCCAGATCTTCGACCAGAGTGAGAATCTCTTTCGCTTTCGACCCGGCCCGATCTTCGCGAACTTAGTTCTTGTCGACGAGACAAACCGCGCCTCGCCAAAGACGCAGGCTGCACTGTTGGAGGCGATGCAGGAGCGACAGGTCACGGTCGATTCCGAAACCCACATCCTGCCGCTGCCGTTTATGGTCATCGCCACGCAAAATCCGATCGAGTTCGAGGGGACCTTCCCCCTGCCAGAGGCCCAACTGGATCGGTTCGCGATGCTCCTACGGATGGGCTATCCCGAGCGGTCCGACGAGGTTCGACTCTTGACCGAGCAGGCTGCCGGCGATCCCGTCTCACTGCTCGAACCAGTCGCCTCGGTCGCTGAAATCCAGGAGGGCATCGCGGTCGCGCGGGCGTTGCATGTCGAGCCGGTCGTCAACGAGTACGCCGTCTCGATCCTTCAACGCACGCGCGAGGACGAACGGCTGATGCTCGGTGCCAGCCCGCGCGCGGGTGTTGTGTTGATGCGCGTGGCGCGGGCGCGGGCGTTGCTCGATGGGCGCCTGTTCGTGACGCCCGAGGATGTCAAGGCGGTTGCCGTGCCGGTGCTCG
>JBAXOM010000042.1:0-16963 GCA_037133215.1 Thermoleophilia bacterium
CCGCCGAGGCCACAGGCGTCTGGCAACACCACCGCGAGCGCCGCCGCTGCAGCCGGCGCGGCGTCCGCCGCGTTGCCACCCGCCGCACCCACACGCAACGCGGCCTGGACCGCGAGGGGATGGCCACAAGAGACAGCAAGGTGTTGGCCCTCGATACGAGGACGGGGCAGACGCGTAGGCATGAAGCGAGTATGCCGCAGCAACGACTCGTCTGCTACCGTCGGTATCGAAGGGCAGGGGAAGTCCGGTGCGAATCCGGCACGGTCCCGCCGCTGTAAGGAACGTCCGATCGTCTCGGTGCACGCACCGGTCACTGGTTCTTCGGAACTGGGAAGGCAATGGCAATCGGCCTCAGAGAAATCTGAGGAAGTGCATTCCGAGTCAGAACACCCGCCTTCCCCCAAGCCACCAGGCCTTGGGGACCTCGAGAGAAGGATCAAGATCATGCGCACGAGGACCATCCTCGCGGCCGCCGCATTCGCGGTTGCCATCATCGTCCCCGCCCAGGCCAACGCGGCCACGCTGCGGGTTGTTACGCCCACGAAGACCCTGTACGGCGCCACCGACACACAGGTAGGTAGCACCCGCGCCTACCTCGACTCGGCGGGCAAGCCCCACGCACTCAAGGCCAATACCGCCTTGGGCCAGCTCGTCGCTGCCGCCGGCTGGACCGGCACGTCGATCGCCGCCGGCTATTCGGCTGGACTCGGCGCGTACGTCTCGAAAATTGCCGGCGTCGCTGCTCCAAAGAGTGGCTACTGGGCACTATTCGTCAATGGTCTACCTGCTGCAGTGGGAGCCGATAGTCAAGTCCTCACGAAATCCGATCGGGTGATCTGGATTGCGGACAACGATTACTCGGTCAAGAACGGGCCGTATGTCTACGACCTCACCGCGACAAAAAACAGTGACGGTACGGTGACATTCACTGGCATGAAGGTCGGTGGCCACAAGCCGCTACCCGCCGCTGGTGTGGCTCTCTCGGTGACAGGTGTACTGGGTGCGACCCTCAACGCCAGAGGTCAGACGACGTTGACCGTTCCTGAGCACTGGACGGCTTCGATCGGCACCACCGGGTCCATCGCTGGCTCCGAAATTCTGAACGGTTAGACGGTGTTGCGGGCCCTCCCCGCACTCCTACTGGTCGCGGCGTTCGTCGCGGCCTGTGGCACATCGAAATCGGCACCCCCGGCCGCAGGTTCGCCGGGGGTGCCGATCGCTGTCACAGCCGATTGGGGGACTGCCGCGATTGCGGACGGCGCCGGCACACCCGGCAGTGTCGTCTCGGCCACTCGCGGGGTCACCAAGATTGCGACCACGTACGGCGGTCGCTACGTCTCATCGATTGGTGGCAAAGCGGGTGACGGAACCCGCGATTGGATCTTCTGGATCAACGGCATCGAGGCGAGCGTCGGGGCCGCGGACGTCAAAGTTTCGGCACAGGACAGCGTCTGGTGGGATCTCCACCGCTGGCCAGGCCGAGTCCATGTCCCAGCCGTGATTGCCAGTTGGCCGATGCCCCTCACCCGCGGGATCACCGGCCAGTCGTCGCCGGTGACGGCCGACGCTCCGCTATCCACTGCCCTCCGTAAGGCCGGTGCCAACGTCACGTTGCCCGCGGCCACGAGTGGCCCGCGCGCACTCGTCGGTGGTGGGGCCGTACTGCTCAAGCGTGACCCGACCTGGCGCGCGGCCGTCGCTAATCCAACCGCAGCTGGTCTGACCGCGTGGATCGATCACAAAGGCCACGTACGCGTGTGGGACGCACAGGCACAAAAGGCTCGTCTGGTGCCGACTGCCGTGGCCGTAATCGTCGCCACCACCGATGGGTTTGGTGCGGGCGATCCGCCCGTCGTTGTGGTCGCCGGAATCACGCCCGAGACCGCCACGGCCGCGGCCCAGTACCTTGTCCAACACCCAGAGGTCACGCACCACACGACCGCGCTGTGCCTCGGACGCGACAACCAGATCGACTGCGTTGGTGGAGTCGGACTGGTCCAGTGAAGGCGCCCGTCCCCCCGCTGCTCTGTGCGCTCGCACTGATCGTAATTGCGCTCGCCACGTCGCAGCCACTTGTCGTGGCGGCAGCGTTGCTTGGCGCACTGGCCCTTCATCACGCAGCACCGCCACCCCACCGCCTGATGCTGCGGATCGCCTTGGTCTCGGGCCTCTTTATCGCCGTGCTCAACCCGTTTGTGGCCGTAGAAGGCGACCACGTGCTGTTCGCCGGCCCCAGCTTTTGGCTGATCGATTTCGAGATCACGAGCGAGGAAATCCTCTACGGCCTCGTCGCGGGCGCCCGCCTCGCCACCGCGATCCTCGCGACTTCGGCCTTTCTGCGCCTCGCCGACCCCGACCGCACGCAGGCGCTCGCCAGCCGGGTCGTGCCTCGCTCGGCATTAACCGTGGCGCTCTCTGCTCGCCTTGCACCCACGCTTCGGCGCGACGCCAGCGGCCTGCGCGAGACGCTTCGTCTCCGCGGAACTGGGGCAGAGCGTGGACGGCGCGCCTCAATTCGGCAAGGCACCCGTCTGATCGAGCCACTCGTGGCGTCCAGCCTCGAGCGTGGCATTGATATCTCCGAGGCGATGGTGGCGCGCGGGTATGGAGCGGGTCGCCTGACCCGGTTGCCCGAGGCTCCCCTCCAGCGAAACGAACAGGTGGCGTTGCTCTGCGGTGTGGTGGGGCTGGTCGTTGCCGTGGTGCTGCTCGCGGGCGTCGCGCCGTACGAAATCTATCCCCTCGCCGACCCGATCGCATCGGGTATCGCATTCGCCTTGGCAGGACTGACACTTCTGGTGAGCGTCGTGGCCGCTGGCTCCCTGAGGACCCGCTCGTGACGGCGATCGTGACGAACGATCTGCGCTTTCGGTACGCCACGGATGCCCCATGGTCGGTCGATGGTGCGAGCCTCCAAGTCGAGCCGGGCGAGATTGTGCTGCTCGAAGGTGAGTCGGGCAGTGGCAAGTCGACGCTGCTGCGTGTGCTGGCAGGTTTGGCCCCCGCCTTTCACGGTGGCGAGGCTGCCGGCGAGGGCCTAATCGCCGGCGTCGACCTCCGTACTGCTCAGCCCGCCGAGATCGCACAGCGCGCAGGCTTTCTCTTCCAAGACCCCGAGACACAGGTAGTGATGGCCGAGCCACTGCGCGATGTGGCTTTTAGTCTGCAATGCCACGGGGCGCCGGCCGAGACGATCCTCGCCTCCGCCCGGACCGCGCTCGAGCGCATCAATGCCGACCACCTGATTGGCCGCCGCATCGACCAGCTGTCTGCGGGCGAGCGCCAGCGCGTGGCACTTGCCGCCGTACTCGCGCCCGAGCCCGCTGTGTTGCTGCTCGACGAGCCGACGGCACAGCTCGATGACGACACGGCTTGCGAACTCGTTGGCGAGCTGCGCCGCCTCGCCGACCTTGGCCTGGCGATCGTGATCGCCGAGCACCGCCACGATCGCGTCGGCCATCTGACCGATCGTGTGATCGGCCTGCGCCGTGGTTCTCTCGTGTCGCCGGAGGCGACGGTTCCGCTGACGCCTTTGATGTCAGCGCCCGCTTCGACGGGACTCCCACTCGTGACGCTCGACAGCCTCACCGCTCAGCGTGGCGACCGCATTGTCGTCCGCCACGCCACCGCCTCCCTGCAGCCGGGGCAGGTAGCCGCCCTGCTCGGCGCCAACGGTGGTGGCAAGAGCACGCTGCTCCGCACGCTCGCTGGGCTCGAGCCAACTCCTAGCGGTCGCCTGCTCGTCGACGGCCGCGATCTCACTGCAGCGGGTGCCGAGTCGCGCGTGCCGCTCGTCGCCTTCGTACCCCAAGACCCAGGCCGCACGCTGCTCTGCGACACCGTGCGCGACGAGGTCCTGCTCGAGCCACGCACGCTCGGGTGCGACCTGGCTGTCGCCGAGCAGATGCTTGCGGCTCTCGACCTTGTCCACCTCGCGGATCGGAATCCGCGGGATTGCTCTGTCGGTGAGCGAGAGCGGGTCGCCATTGCGGCGGCCTTTGCGCTCTCTCCTCAGCTGCTCCTGCTGGACGAGCCCACGCGCGGGATGGACCTCGCGCATCGCGCCACGCTGGTGCGGCTCGTGCGCGAGCACGCAGCACGAGGTGGCTGTGCAATCGTCGTCACCCACGACCTCGATCTTGCTCGTGCCTGCGCAGATTGCCGCTGGCTGCTCGTGGATGGCCAGCTTGAGACCGCCGGGGAGACGCCATGAGCATCAGTGCGATCGTTGCTCTTGGTGGGCTGCTCGTGCTGCTGCTCGGGCTGATCTTCTACGAGCGTGGTCGTGGTGGCGCCCGCGAACTAGGCCTCGTCGCGGTCCTGATCGCCGCCGCTACCGCCGGCCGTATTGCTTTCGCGGCCATTCCCAGTGCCCAACCGGTGACGGCGATCGCGATCGTCACTGGCGTTGCCCTTGGCCCCCGCGCAGGCGCCGCAGTCGGCGCTGGCGCGGCGCTCCTGTCGAACACGTTTCTTGGCCAAGGCCCGTGGACGCCCTGGCAGATGCTGCTCTGGGGTCTAGCCGGAGCCAGCGGCGGCTTGCTCGCACCAGCGCTGCGCCGCAGCCGTTGGGCACTGATGCTGCTCGGGGCGATCTGGGGCCTCGCCTTTGGCGCGGGGATGGACATCTGGCAGCTCGCCTCGTTTGGCCCGGCACTGACACTGTCGGCGTTCGTCGCCGTCCACGCACGAGCAGTACCGTTTGACATCGTGCACGCCACCACCAACGTGATCCTGCTCGGCGTCGCCGGTCTCCCCCTGATCGGCCTCTTGGAACGCAGCGCCCAACGCGTGCGCGGGCGCTGGCTCAGTCCAGAGGAGGCCAAACGATGATGCGCTCGCTCCTGCTGGGCCTACTTGCACTGCTGGCCCTTGGGGTTTCGGCACAGGCCGCCAGCCTATCCTCGACAGGCTCGTTTCTTGCTTCCAGCCTCGATGCGAACGGTTGTGCGCGCGAATCCGGCGCGGCCGCAAGCGTCAACCTCACCTCATGGGCCACGCTTGGGCTCGTTGCGAGTGGCCGTTCGGCCGGCTCCGCCGCGTCCTGTATCGAGCGGCACTCTAAGGCCCTCACCTCGACCACCGACATCGAGCTCGCCGTCCTTGCGCTCGCTGCCGCCGGTCGCAATCCGGGTAATGCGAACGGACGTAATCTCGTCCAGGCTGTTCAAGGCTCTCTGAAGAATGGTCGGCTTGGCACGCTCGTGGCCTCAAACCAATTTGGAATTCTCGCCCTCAAGGCCACTGGCGCGGCAATTCCCGTCGCCGCCAGGAGCACCTTGCTGGCGGACCAGAATCGCGATGGTAGTTGGCCCGTTGTCCCCGGCAGCGATGGCGATTCGAATTTAACGGCGTCGGGCATCATGGCTGCGGTTGCTGCTGGCATGGCTCCGAACAGCACCGTGATCACGCGAGCCGTCGCGTCCCTCAAGCGGTTTCGTAGCCAGGGTGGCTACGCGCTGAATGCGGGCTCACCCCCCGATGCACAGTCGACGGCCTGGGTCCTGCAAGGGCTCGCGGCCGCCGGCAAGCGTGATCGAGCCGCCGAGGCGTATCTCGCCTCGCTGCAACGCTCAAACGGTGCGGTCGCCTATCAACGAGGCCTCTCAATCACACCCGTCTGGGTGACGGCCCAAGCAGCGCTTGGGCTGGCACGCCGGCCATTTCCACTACGACCCTGATTTCTAGGCGGATGTCACAAAGGGGTCAGACCCTTATGTGACATCTTCCCGATCCAGTCGCCGGGGACATTTGATCGATGTCACATAAGGGTCTGACCCCTTTGTGACATTCGCCTAGAAGTCTTGGTTGGTCGGCTCGTCGGCCACGCCCCACACGCCCATTGCGCGGAACTTGGCACGGCGCATGGCACGGCGTTGGGCCGGGGGGATCGCCTCGGCCTCGGCCAACGATTGCCGCAACGCCGTATCGAGCAGGCGTGCAGAGGCATCGAGATCAGCGTGGGCGCCACCAGTCGGCTCGTCCACAATCGTGTCGATCACGCCAAGATCGAGGCAGGCCCGAGCCGTCGGACGAAAGGCGAAGGCCGCCTTCTTGGCCTGGCCGGCATCCTTCCAGAGAATTGCCGCACAGCCCTCGGGCGAAATCACCGAATAGATCGCGTTCTCCTGCATCTGCACCCGATCCGCCACCGCAATCGCCAGGGCACCACCCGAGCCACCCTCGCCGATCACCGTTGACACGATCGGAACGCTTGCCTGACAGAACGCGAGCACGGAGCGGGCGATCATCCCAGCCTGCCCACGCTCCTCGGCATTGACGCCCGGGTAGGCACCCGGCGTGTCCACGAACGTGAGGATCGGATAGCCAAAGCGCTCGGCCAGCTCGACGGCACGGATCGCCTTGCGATACCCCTCCGGGTGCGGCATGCCAAACATGCGGCGTGTGCGCTCGGCCAGATCGCGGCCCTTTTGATGCCCGATCGCCACCACGGTCTGGCCGTGGTACCGCGCCAACATGGTGATCAGCGCCTCGTCGTCCGAGAAGGCGCGATCACCGCGCAACTCGAAGGCGTCGCTAAACAGTCGCTCGACGTAGTCCAGCGTGTACGGGCGGTCAGGATGGCGGGCGAGCTGAACCGCATCCCAAATCTGCGACTCCTCGGCGCGCGCCTCAAAGCGCTTGCGCAGGCGGCGAACTTCGTCGGAGACCCTAACCACGCTTTCGCCCCAGTCCAAACATGCCAAGCACGCGATCGACAGGGTTCTCGTCCGTGCCGGCCGGCGGGAGCGGCTCGTTGTCGCCCGTCGGCTCGTCCTCGGCAGGCGAGAACAGCATCAAGAGCTTGGCCAGCTCGCCACGCAACTCGCGGCGAGGCACGACCGCATCCAGCTGGCCGAGGCGCAGGTTCGACTCGGAGCGGCCGAAATCGGGAGCCGTCTTCTCGCCTGTCGTCTGCTCGACCACACGCGGGCCGGCGAACGACAGCAGGGCACCCGGCTCCGCAACAACCACATCCCCAAGGGACGCGAACGACGCAATCACACCGCCGGTCGTCGGGTGGGCCAGCACCGAGATGTACGGCACGCCAATCTCTCGCAAGCTGTCGACCGCACCGACCGTCTTGGCCATCTGCATCAACGCGAGGATGTTCTCCTGCATGCGCGCGCCACCCGAGGCCGTGACGCTAATCAACGGGATCCGGCGAGCCACGGCGAGATCCGCGGCGAGGCAGAAGCGCTCGCCCATCACGCTACCCATCGAGCCACCCATGAAGGCGAAGTCCATCACGGCGACGGCAGCAGGGCGACCGACGATCTGGCCGCTACCCGCCACCAGCGAGTCGCCAAGACCCGTCGCTAACTCGGCATCCAGCAGACGATCTGTGTACGGCTTCAGGTCGACGAAGGCGAGTGGATCGGCCGCTCGCAGTTCGCTGCCGATCTCCACAAACGAACCGGGATCGAGCATCTGCTCGATGCGCTCCATCGCGCCAACGGCAAAATGGTGTCCACACTGGGCGCAGACGCGCAGCGAGTGGCGCAGTTCGTCGTCGCGAAAATGAGACCGGCAACTGGGGCAGGTATTCGGGTGACGGCGGCCGCCACCCTCGTCGCCGGAGGCCCGCTCAACGTTGACCTCGATCGGCGTCACAGGTCGCGCTGCTCCTTGAATCGCTCGATGACGAGCGAGGCGTTGTGGCCGCCGAACCCGAAGCCGTTCGACAGTGCAATGTCAGTCGTCTGCTCGCGCATCACATTCGGCACGTAGTCCAAATCGCAGTTCGGGTCGGCGTGGTGCAGATTGATCGTCGGTGGCACGTAGCCGCCCTGGATCGCTAAGACGCAGATCGCGGCCTCGGTCGCACCCGTCGCGCCGAGCAGATGGCCCGTCATCGACTTCGTCGACGAGACAGGGATGTCATAAGCGCGCTCCCCAAAGACCTTCTTCAGCACACGCGTCTCAGCAGCGTCGCCAATCGGTGTCGACGTGCCGTGGGCGTTGATGTACTGAATGTCATCGATCGTGCGTCCCGCATCGGCGATCGCGTTGCGCAGAGCGCGGGCTGGGTTCTCGCCCGTCGGATCTGGCTCGGTGACGTTGTGGGCATCGGACGACAGGCCGTAGCCCGTCACTTCGGCCAAGATCGTGGCGCCTCGGCTCAAGGCATGCTCGAGCTCCTCCAGCACCAAGACCGTCGAACCCTCGCCGAGCACGATGCCATCGCGCGTTGCGTCGAACGGGCGACTCGCGCCCTCGGGGTCGTCGTTGCGCGTTGAACACGCACGAATGCCGTGGAAACCACCGACACCAACCGGCGTGACACCACATTCAGAGCCACCGGCCAACATCGCGTCCGCCATGCCCGCGCGGATGTACATCATCGCGTCGCCAATCGCCATCGAAGACGCTGCGCAGGCAGTGCTCGAGGCGGCCAGGGGTCCGCGCGTACCAAACTCCATCGAGACGTACCCGGCCGCCATGTTCGGAATGATGCCCGGCGTCCAGAAGGGCGAGAAGCGCTCAATACCTCGATCGAAGTAGTGCCCGTGTGCGGCCTCCTGCATGTCCATGCCGCCAATACCACTGCCGATCGACGCGCCAACGCGATCGCCCTCCGCGGGAATGTCGAGGCCAGACGACTCCACTGCCTCACGAGCGGCACCCACAGCGAGGTGGATAAAACGGCTCGTGCGTCGTGCGGCCTTGCGTTCCATCACGGTCTCGGGATCGAAGCCCTTCACCTCGCAGCCAATCTTGACCGGACTGTCCGAGACATCGAAGGACGTAATCGGCCCACCACCTGGCTTGCCCACACGAAGCGCAGCATCGAACTCGGCGATGCTGTTGCCAATCGGGTTGACTGTCCCCATGCCGGTGATGACCACGCGTCGCATCGAGTTACATCCCCAGCCCGCCGTCGACCGACAGGATCGCGCCCGTCACGAAGGCCGCGTCGTCAGACAACAAGAAGCGCACGGTGTTGGCAATGTCTTCGGGCTCGCCCAGACGGCCAAGCGGTGTCTGTGCGAGCAAAATACCGCGGATCTCGTCGTTGAGCACGTCGGTCAATTCGGTCGAAATATAGCCCGGCGCGACGCAGTTGACACGAATGCCACGCGAGCCAACCTCTTTGGCCAGCGCCTTCGTCAGCGCAATCACGCCACCCTTCGAGGCCGCATAGTTCGTCTGCCCCAGGTTGCCATGCAGGCCGACAACGCTCGACATCGTGACGATGCTGCCGCGCTTCTTGCGCAGCATCTTGCGCGAGGCAGCACGAGCGACATGGAAGGTGCCGCCGAGGTTGACGTCGATCACGCGGTCCCAATCCTCGGGTGTAATGCGTGAGATGAGGTTGTCGCGGGTGATGCCCGCGTTCGCAACGAGGTTCCAGAGGTCGTCTCCGAAAGCCTCTTCCGTGGCGTCGACCATCGCGCCAGCGGCCTCGGGGTCGCTGACGTCGCCATGGATGGCAACCGCCTCGCCTCCCGCCGCCGTAATCGCAGCGACGACAGCGTCGGCAGCCTCGCGATTAGCGGTGTAGTTGACTCCAACCTTGGCGCCAGCGGCAGCCAGCTGCTGCGAGATCGCCGCGCCGATGCCACGAGAGCCACCCGTGACGAGCGTTACGCGTCCTTCAAGCGGTCGTTCAGCCATGGGGGAGCACCTCCTGTGCCTTAGCGAGCCCTTCGGGATCGCCGATCGTCACTGTCGTACAACTGCGGTCAATGCGTCGAATCAGACCGGCGAGCACTCCGCCCGGGCCCACCTCGATGAACTCGGTGACACCCTGGCTGGCAAGCGACTGCACCGCCTGCGTAAAGCGTACCGGGGCTCCGAGTTGCGCCGTGAGGATATCGACAATTGCCGATTCGTCCTCGCCCTGGCAGGTGACCGTCGAAAAGAACCTGCTCGTCGGTGCCTGGAACGTCGTCGCCTCGAGCGCGGGTCGCAGATCATCTGCCGCTGCGGCTGTCAGCGGCGAGTGGAACGCGCCCGACACGGCTAGCTTGAGCGCTCGTCGTGCGCCAGCCTCCGTCGCAGCATCGATGAAGGCGTCGACTGCCTCGTGTTCGCCCGACACCACGACCTGTCCCGGACAGTTGTAGTTCGCGACCCAGACCCCGTCAATGCCATCGCAAAGCGCTTCGACCTGGGCATCCTCGAGGCCGATCACGGCAGCCATTGCGCCTGGTGTGCGCGCTGCAGCAGCGGCCGTGGCCACGCCGCGTGCCTGCGTCAAGCGAATCGCGTCGGCGATGCTCAGAATCCCCGAGGCGACCAGAGCCGCATACTCCCCTGCCGAGTGCCCGATCGAGACGTCCGCGGAAATTCCGGCCTCTCGAACAGCCGCCAGGCACGCCAGCGAGGCCGTCGTCAGTGCGGGTTGCGTAATCTCGGTCTGGTCGAGCAACTCCTTCGGCCCGCTGCGACAGAGCTCGAGCAGGTCCGAGCCGTAAGCCGCAGAGGCCTCAACAAACACCGCGGCGGCGGCCGGCGACGCATCGGCGAACGCGACGCCCATGCCAACGGCCTGCGAGCCCTGTCCTGGAAAGCAAAAAGCGGTTTTCATGCGGGTTCTCCCATCCAACGAAGTAGACACGTGCCCCAGGCGAGGCCACCGCCGAGTCCCATCATCAACAGGCGCTGGCCCGGCTGCAAGCGGCCCGTGCGCCACGCATAGTCGAGGCAAAGCGGAATCGATGCGGACGACGTATTGCCATAGCGATCGAGGGTAATCACGACGCGCTCGCTCGGAAACTTGAGGCGAGCAACTCCACTCTCGATGATGCGCAGGTTGGCCTGATGTGGCACGAACAGGTCGATGTCGTCCTGCGTCCAGCCACCCGCCTCGAGCACTCGCTGCGTCGAGTCGACAATCGCCTGCGTCGCGAAGCGATAGACGACGTTGCCATTCATGCGGATGTTGCGGTCAACAGGCTCGCCGTTGCGCGAGGTCAGGTCGCCGACCAGATCGCCGCCCTTCGAGCCGTCGACGCCGAGCTCGACCACCACGTTCTCTTTGGTCGGAGCCGCACCCGCGCGAACAATGATCGCGCCCGCACCATCGCCAAACAAGATGCACGTGCCGCGGTCGTCCCAATCGGTAATGCCCGAGAGCACCTCGCTGCCGATCACCATCACCGTGGTGGCTAAACCGGCGTGGATCTGGGCAATGGCGTGCCCCAAGGCGTAGGCGAAGCCAGCACAGGCCGCGAGCATGTCCACGGCACCCGCGCTGTGTGCCCCGATGTCGTCGGCCACGAGCGCAGAAATCGAGGGAAATGAGCGCTCGGGCGAGGCCGTTGCCGTCAAGATCAAATCAATCTCCGCTGGGGCGATATCGGCGCGCTCCAGGGCCTGCCGCGCGGCGATGATCGCCAACGAGGTGACTGTCTGTCCTTCGGCGGCGATGCGGCGTTCGCGGATGCCGGTTCGTTCTTGGATCCAGGCGTCGTCGGTCTCGACGCGCAGCGAGATCTCGTCGTTCGTCACCACGCGGTCGGGTATCGCGGCCCCGACAGCGATGATCGCCAAATCCGATTCGACCGCTGCGATCACGCTGGCGGCTCCGACAAGAGTCCGAAGGTCAGGACGCCTTCGACAGCCGGCTCATCGCCCACGGTGACGGTCGCGCGGACGCGACCAATCCGACCACGCAGCCGATCGACGTCGATCACCATGTCGAGCACGTCGCCTGGGCGCACGATGCGGCGAAAGCGGACGTCATCGATGCCTGCAAAGACGCCAAACTTGCCCTGGTGGTCGGGGTGCGTCAGCGCACAGATCGCCGCCACCTGAGCGGAGGCCTCAACCATCACGACACCAGGGACGATCGGATTACCGGGAAAGTGGCCTTGGAGAAACCACTCATCGCCGGTGATCGTCCAGCGTCCATGAGCACGAACGCCTGGCTCGAGCTCGACGATCTCGTCGACAAAGAGAAACGGGTCGCGATGCGGAATGATCGCCTGAATGGCGTCTCGGTCAAGCGCGGTCATCTCCGCCTCCAGAGTTCGGTGTGCGCGTACCAGCGGTCACAGGGGTATCGTAGCCGCGTGGACTCCTCCGCCTCGCAACGAGCGACGCCCCGCAACGTGATTACCCGCGCGAGTTGCCCGTCGACACAAGACATCGTGCGCGATGAGGCCATCGCTGGGGCACCCGCCGGAACGATCTGCGTGACGGATCATCAGACCGCCGGTCGCGGCCGACGCGGCCGAACCTGGAGCGATCCGCCCGGCAAGGCCTTGATGTTTTCGTATCTGGCCCGTCCGACGCGAGCCCTCGCCGAATTGAGCAGCCTGTCGCTTGTCGTTGGCATCGCCGTCGCCGAATCGCTGCCTGTCCCAACCCAGCTGCGTTGGCCGAACGACCTGGTCGTGGCCGGTGGCAAGGTCGCTGGCATCCTCGTCGAACTCGTCACGCCTGCGATTGGACCGCCCTTCGCAATCATCGGCATCGGTATCAACGCCAACCTGACGCGCGACGAATTGCCGCCGACCGATCGCCTGCCGGCAACGTCGCTGCTCGTAGAGAGTGGCGTGGAGATCGACCGCATCGCGCTGCTCGAATCGCTTGCAGACCGACTCGACGCCGCACTCGCTCTGTTCGACAGCGAGGGCCTGCCGGCCTTTCTCGCCCGCTACGCCGCGCTCGACGGCCTTGTCGGCCACGCGTTGACCCTGCGCCTACCCGACGGCGAGCTCGCGGGCACTGCAGCGGGTATCGACCACACCGGCTGCCTCGTTTTGACGCTCACCGATGGGTCGACGCAGAGCTTCGCAGCCGGCGAAGTCGAGCGCGTCCTCGACTAGCAATGCCTCAGAGGCGACATTTTGGGCCCGGGCCCAAAATGTCGCCTCGCCACGCTGCTAGAGTCGCGCCAGCACGATCGGAGGTCGTAGAGATGAAGATTGTCCCCGCTCGGGTCGACTCAATCACGCTCGCCGTCCGCGATTTCCCTGTGTCTATGGCGTTCTATGAGGACGTCTTTGGCTTTGTGAAGCAAAGCCAGAACGAGATCCTTGCTCGTTTTGTGCTTGACAATCTCAAGCTCGATTTGATCCAAGCCGAAGTCCTCGAAAGCGAGACCGGCGTGGTGTCATTTCCTGCCATGCCGGGACCGATCACAATCGCGATCGCCATGCCTTCCGCTGGTGACGTCGATGCCTGTCAGGTCCGCGCAGAAGCGGCTGGCGTTCGTGTCCTCGCGCCGGCAGAGGACAAGCCTTCGGGCCCACGTATCCTCTTTCTCTGCGACCCCGACGGCCACATCTGGGAGGTTGGCCACTTCCCGCCCGACACCTGGACTGCAAACTGATTTTCAGCTTATTGGGTTTGCACTGAACCGGCTCGGCGACAGGCGACATTTTGGGCCCGGGCCCAGAATGTCGCGTGTTACGACGCGTTGACTGTGAAGGTGACGGTCTGCTCGGACTTCGCATTGCTGCCCGGCGGGAAGAGGTCGAAGGTTACCGTCGCCGTACCAGCCGTGTCCGCCGAGAAGACCCACTGCTCGTGGGTGCCAACACCGACCGCACCCTCGCTCTGGGTCTTGAGAATATCGTCCGAGATCTGGACGTACCCCATCGGGTACGAGGCCACCCACGTGTAGCCGGTACTCGGATTGACGGGCAGCTGGATCGTGACCGAATCGCCTGTTGCGACATCGATCGTGGTGTTGTCTTCGGTGTAGATCGTGGTGCCATCCGCCGTGGTGGTAGCAGCCGTTGTCGCCTCTGCCGTGGTGGTGACGGTTTCGGTCGCCGTGGCCGTCTCCGTGACGGTTGTAGTGACCGTCGTCCCCGACGAGCTGCCACCACAGGCGACGAGGAGACCCGCGGCAACGAGTACGAGGGCACCAGTAACGAGGAGGCGTAGACGCGTATTCATGATGTTCTCACTCTACCTCCGGTGCCTTCGCACCGGCCAAGAGTGCGATGGTTACTCGTCGTCCGAGTCGTCGTCGTCAGCGCTCTCGACGTCGTCTTCTTCGACGGGCTCAACGGTGTCGTCGTCTGCCTGGTCTTCTGGGTCGGCAACGTTGACGGCGTCCGCCAAGACGACGGTCTCCGTCGCAGCGGCCGTGCCATCGGGAGCGTCGGCTCCATCCACGTCGTCGAGCTCGTCAACCCCATCGTCTGCCGGCACAATGGCGCAGGACGAGACGCGATCTTCTTCGCCGCGGATGCGCTGGACCCGGACGCCCGAGGTCGAGCGACCCATCGAACGAACTTCGCCGACAGCCATGCGCGTGACGATGCCGCTGGCCGTCGTGACGATGAGGTCTTCCTCGCCCGTCACACAGTGAGCTGCCACAAGCGGGCCGCGATCGGCCTCGGCCTTGGCAGCAATCGTGCGGACGCCCTTGGCGCCGCGACCGGTCTCGCGGTACTCGGAGATCGGCGAGCGCTTGCCGTAGCCGCCCTCGGTGATGACGAGCACGTCGTCGCCCTCTTGCGGGACGCGCAGTGCGATGACTTCGTCGTTGCCGGTCAGACGCATGCCGATCAGGCCCGAGGCGGAGCGACCCATCGAGCGCACCTTCTCCTCGGAGAAGAGCGCAGCCTGGCCAGACTTCGAGACCATCAGGATGCGATCCTCGCCGTTGGTGAGGCGCACATCGACCAGCTCATCGCCTTCGCGTAGGTTGATGGCGATGATGCCGTCGGCCTTCAGAATCGTGTTGTACGCGAGAAACTCGGTCTTCTTGACGGTGCCCTTGCGGGTACCAAAGACGAGGTACTTGCCCTCGGTGTAGTCGCGTGTCGTGAAGGCGGCCATCACGCGCTCGCCCTCGCGGAGGGGCAACACGTTGACGAGGGCTCGGCCCTTGGAGTCGCGCGTACCAATCGGCAGCGTGTACGCCTTGGCGCGGTAGACCTTGCCGAACGACGTGAAGAACAGCACGTAATCGTGGGTCGACGCTGTGATCAGATGCTCGATCCAGTCGTCTTCTTTGGTCTGCATACCGCGCACGCCCACGCCACCTCGGCGCTGTGCCCGATACGTGTCGACCGGCAGCCGCTTGATGTAGCCACCGTTGGTGATGGTGATGACCATCTCCTCGTCGGCGATCAGCTCTTCCATGTCGATCTCGCCCTCGACCGCGCTGATTGAGGTGCGACGATCGTCGGCGAACTCGGCCTGAATCGCCTCGAGCTCTTCGATGATGACCTGCGACACGCGGCTCTCGTCGGCGAGGATGCTGCGCAGCTCGGCGATCTTGGCGGTCAATTCGGCGTGCTCGGCGCGAATCGCGTCTTGCTCGAGGCCGGTCAGGCGGCCGAGGCGGAGATCGACAATCGCCTGCGCCTGGACTTCGGACATGCCGAACTCGGTCTGGAGGTTCTGGCGTGCCTGCTCGGGATCCTTCGAGTTGCGGATCAACTTGATGATCGCGTCGAGGTTGGTGAGGGCGATCAGGTAGCCGTCGAGGATGTGACAGCGACGCTCGGCCCGATCGAGCTGGAACTTCGTGCGGCGCACGATGACGTCGCGCTGATGCGCGATGTAGTGGCGCAGCATGTCGTGGACACCAAGCGTGCGTGGCACGCCATCGACCAGCGACACCATGTTGGCGCCGAACGTGACCTGCAGTTGCGTGTGCTTGTAGAGCTTGTTGAGGACGACCGTCGCGATCGCGTCCTTCTTCAGCTCGATCACGATGCGCATGCCCTCGTCGGACGAGTGGTCCTTGACGTCCGAGATCTCGGGCATGACCTTCTCGACTGCGAGCTCGGCAATCTTGGCGATGACGCCGTCGTCGCCACCCTTCTTGACCGTAAACGGCAGCTGCGTGACGACAATCGCGCTCTTGCCGTTCGGGAGATCTTCGATATCTGTCGTGGCGCGGAGGCGAATCTTGCCGCGGCCCGTCGCGTACGCGGCGCGAATGCCCGCGTGGCCCATGATCACGCCGCCGGTTGGGAAGTCCGGGCCGGGCATGATCTGCATCAGCTCTTCGAGCGAGATCTCCGGGTTGCGAATCATCGCGATCGTGGCGCTGACGGCCTCGCCCAGGTTGTGCGGCGGAATGTTGGTCGCCATGCCGACGGCAATACCCGACGAGCCGTTGACGAGCAGGTTCGGGTAGCGCGCGGGCAGAACCAGCGGCTGCTCACGCGAGCCGTCGTAGTTCGGCCCAAAATCGACGGTGTTGGCGTCGATATCGCGGAGCATCAGTGTCGCTACGCGGGACAGGCGGCACTCGGTGTACCGCATGGCGGCGGCAGAGAAGCCGTCGACGTTGCCGAAGTTGCCCTGACCGTCGACCAAGATGGCGCGCGACGAGAATGGCTGCGCCATGCGCACGAGCGTGTCGTAGATCGCCTGGTCGCCGTGCGGGTGGTACGTGCCCATCGTCTCGCCGACGACCTTGGCGCACTTGACGTGCGGGCGGTTGGGCTGCAGGCCCAGCTCGTCCATCGCGTAGAGCACGCGACGATGCACCGGCTTGAGGCCGTCGCGGACATCGGGCAGCGCGCGTCCGACGATTACGCTCATCGCGTAATCGAGGTACGACGTGCGCATCTCGTCGGCTAGTTCGCGTGGTTCGGAGCCGCCGTACGGCTCCTCGACAGGTGCTTCTGGCTCAGACATCTATTCCCTGTGCGTCGCGGGCGTGCGATTCGATGAAGGCACGACGGTCTTCGACCTGGTCGCCCATCAAGGTGACAAACATGGCGTCGGCCTCGGCCGCGCTTTCCATCGTGACCTGCAGCAGCGTGCGCGTCTGCGGTGCCATTGCGGTATCGCGCAGCTGGTCGGCGTTCATCTCGCCGAGGCCCTTAAAGCGGCTGATTTCGATGCCATCCTTGCAGCAGTCGAAGATCGCTTCGCGGAGCGCAGCGTGGCCAACAGCCTCGATCTCCTTGCGGCCCTGGGTGACCGTAAACGGCCCCGGACCGACGAGCTCGAGCAGGCGCTTGTGGCTGCGGCGCAGGCCCTCATACGCGGCTCCCGTAAAGAGGTTGAGTGGCAGCGGAATCGTCTCGAC
>JBAXOM010000043.1:0-16846 GCA_037133215.1 Thermoleophilia bacterium
CTTTTGTGCGTGCGAAGCGCGCGACACAAAGGGTCTGACCCCGTCTTTACTCGTGAGTCGCAAAACGGTTAGACGCCACCGGAGGCTGGTGCGTTTTTGAACCACACAGCGCTTGAATTCGCAACGTCTACTCGTGGAACTTGAACAAACGAAAGAAGGGGTCAGACGGTTTTGATGCACGCTGCGCGTGCGCCAAAACCGTCTGACCCTTAGCCATCGGCCGCTGGTGTTTACCCGTTTTGGGACTCCCTTGTAAAGAAGGGGTCAGACGGTTTTGATGCACGCTGCGCGTGCGCCAAAACCGTCTGACCCTGAACGTCTAAACCTCGAGGCCGAGTCGTGATCGACACGTCGCGCGGATGTCGGTGTCGGCAGACGAGACGAACCAGGCGATCGCGCCCGTCTCGGGAGCAGGCGCACGGAGCAGGGCGTCAAACGCCGCCAGCGCACGGTTCGGATTCCCACTCGTCGCCCAGCGTTGGATGTCGTCGCGCCAGTCGTGCCAGTGGTCTGCCAACTCGCGCCGCAGATACTTCTTATTGATTGCTCGCCATGAGCCGCTGGTGAGGTCGGGCCCGAGCGCATCAAGTGTGCGGATCGCACCGCGTGTGCCAAGCTCGCCGAGCAGTGGTGCGGCGGCCTCTGCCGGGCAACGTCCAGCTTCGCAATCTGCCATCACGAGGCAGCGGCGGAGCACGGCGTCGCGGAGTTCGGGATCATCTTCCGCCACCAACGCCAGCTCATGGGCGGCGTGCCACAACAGGATCGGCGAAGACTGCTCAAGCAGTGTCTCGCCAATAGCTCGCGCGACATCGGCAAAGGGGACGTCGTCACCGAGCGCGGCAACCGTCGTTTCGGCCACCCACTCGTCGGCCACCATCACGCGCGCACTTCCCGGCGGGAGCGCCTCGGTGGCCTGCGCTAGGCGGGTGATGAGGTCACGGAGGTTGTTGAGGTCATGCAGTGGCACGTCACTGGTTGTGCTGGCAAAGGCGTCTTCGTCGAGCACGGTGCGATCGAGCCAGTCGACGAGAGGTTGGGGATTACCATCCAACAGATCGGTAACCGCCTCGCGGCCACGCTTGGTGCCGAGCATGACGCGCTCACCTGGACGGAGGATGATGTCGGCGACAGCATCGCCCGGCTCCAACGTAATCACGGCCTCGAGCAGCGCGCGCCGACCAGCGACCGCAGTCAGGACATCGCCGGCAAAATCAGGTGTCGAGAGTGCGCAGACGAGGAGGCCCACGACCGCGCGATCAGGATCGTCACCCGGATACGGCGGAAAGAGGCGCATCAACGCATCGCGAGCTGGCGATGGCAGATCCTCAAGCTGGCGGTGCTGGCGATCGATGCGGCGGCCGGTCTCCAGTGTCGTCACGTCGCCTGCCAGCCACGCCTCGATGAGTGCAGAGAGGGGCGCTGTCGGAGCCGCGGAGGAGAGGTCGCCAAACACGCCTGAGAACGGTAGTGGGGACTGCTTTCTCAGGCGGCGTTCAGGCACTGACTGGTAGGGTTCGGCTCATGGCAGAACTGTTTAATCGTCTCCTCCGCGTCGGCGAAGGCAAGCGCCTTAAGGAACTACAACTAATCGTCGATGCGACGGCCTCGCTGGCCGAAGAAACCGCAGCGCTCTCCGACGAAGGCCTGCGCGAGCGTTACAGCGAGCTTCGTGTACTTGTTGGTGAGCGGCTCGGGGAGAATCCGACCAAGGATGACGTGCAGGAGGTCTTGGCGGACTTTGAGCCAGAGACCTACGCACTGGCACGCGAGGCGGGTACGCGCGCCATGAACATGCGCCACTTCGACGTCCAGATCATTGGTGGAGCCTGCCTCCACCGCGGTTCGATTGCCGAGATGCGCACCGGCGAAGGCAAGACGCTCGTCGCAACGCTTCCGGTGTGTCTGAATGCGCTGGCCGGGCTCGGCATGCATCTCGTGACGGTCAACGACTACCTCGCCCGCCGCGACGCTCAGTGGATGAGCCCGCTCTACGAGATGCTTGGCATCACGGTCGGCATCATCCAGGCCGGGATGGAGCCCGAGGAGCGCCGCGCAGCCTACGCCTGCGACGTGACCTACGGCACCAACTCGGAATTCGGCTTCGACTACCTTCGCGATAACCTCGCGGTCGAACTGGAACACACGGTGCAACGCAGCCATTCCTTTGCGATCGTCGACGAGGTCGACTCGATCCTGATCGACGAGGCCCGCACGCCGCTGATCATTTCGGGCCAGCCAGAGGATGCCCCCGAGACGTATTACTCGTTCGCCAAGGTCGCCAAGAGTCTGTCCGTCCCGGAGGACTATGAGGTCGACGAAAAGCGCAAGACCGTCGCCCCGACCGAGGACGGTATCCACAAGGTCGAGCGCGCACTCGGCATTGACAACCTTTACGCGCCGGGCAATGGCCAGATGGTCAACCATCTCGTCCAGTCGCTCAAGGCGCAGTCGCTGTTTAAGAAGGATGTCGACTACGTCGTGATCGACGGCGAGGTCAAGATCGTCGACGAATTTACCGGTCGCATCATGGAGGGCCGTCGTTGGAGCGAGGGCCTGCACCAGGCTGTCGAGGCCAAAGAGGCCGTCAAGATCGAGGCCGAGAACATTACGGTCGCGACCGTCACGATCCAGAACTACTTCCGCATGTACGACAAGTTGGCTGGCATGACCGGCACGGCAGCCACCGAGGCGAACGAATTCGCCGAGATCTATGGCCTTGACGTGCTGACGATCCCGACTAATCAGGACATGGTCCGTCAGGACAAGGACGACCTCATCTTCAAGACGCAGGGCGAGAAGTTCGATGCCGTCGCCGACGATATTGAGGCGCGTCACGCGACCGGACAGCCGGTGCTTGTCGGCACGATCGATATCGAGACCTCCGAGCGGCTCAGCGCACTCTTGACGCGCCGGGGCATCAAGCACGAGGTGCTCAACGCGAAGCAGCACGAGCGCGAGGCCGAGATCATCGTCAACGCGGGACAGCAGGGTGCCGTCGTGATCGCCACCAACATGGCTGGTCGTGGTGTCGACATCAAGCTGGGTGAGGGCGTTGCCGATTTGGGCGGCCTTTACGTGCTCGGCACCGAACGTCACGAGTCACGCCGCATCGACAATCAGCTCCGCGGCCGCTCTGGCCGCCAGGGCGACCCGGGCGAAACACGCTTTTATCTCTCAGCCGAAGACGAGGTCGTGCGACTCTTCGCCGGCGACCGGATCTACAAGATTCTCGACCGTCTTGGCCCTCCTGAGGGCGAGCCGATCGAGCACAAGTTGCTCTCGCGACAGATCGAAGGTGCCCAGAAGCGCGTCGAGGAGCACAATTTCGAGATCCGCAAAAATGTCCTCAAGTACGACGATGTGCTCAACAAGCAGCGCGAGGTCGTCTACGACCAGCGCCGCGAGGTGCTCGAGGGTGCTGACATCTCCGACCTCGTCCGCGAATGGATTGACGAGACCGTTGAGGACACGGTCGAGACGCACCTGCAGGGAGACGGAGACGAACCGGTCGACCTCAACGCCCTAATTGTGGGCCTGCGCTCGATCTATCCCGTCTCGTTTACGGCGACAGACCTCGATCCGGTAGAGCAGATCAATCCCGACGATCTGATCGATCGGGCCGTCGCCGATGCGGCCACGGCGTACGAGCACAAGGAGCGCGTGATCGCACAGATCGATCCCGAGTTGATGCGCCGCGCCGAACGCTTTTACCTCTTGCAGACGATCGACACGCGTTGGCGGGAGCATCTCGACAACATGGACTACCTGCGCGACGGTATTCACCTGCGTGGCCTCGCTCAGAAGGACCCCGTTGTGGAATACCGCACCGAGGGGCATCAAATGTTTGGCGAGATGATGGCGGAGGTGCAGCAAGAGGTCGTTGCGGGCCTCTTCCAGTTCGTGATCGAAGTTGATGGCCCTGACGGGCGTGCGGTCATCGACCCCTTCACGATCGAAGAGCACATGGACGGGTTGATCACGCAGCACGAGGATGTCAGTGCTTTCGAAGCGCCTGGCACGCCACCGCCCGCAGCCCAGCAGCAGAGCCCAACCACCCCCGACCCGGATTCGGCTTGGTCGCGTTCGTCCGATTGGGCGGGTACCGCGACGGGTGTCGGTGCGGTTGAAGAGATCGAGGATCGTTCGTCCCATACCCTCCGTGGCCAAGCGCCAGGGGCGGCGGGACGACGCAAGAAGCCAACGAAGAAGAAACGTCGTGGCTGACGCGCCGGAGGTGTTGTCTGTCGACGACCTCGCGGCCGCAGTTGAGGAGCTCAGAGCCCGCCTTGTGTGGGTTCGTGATTACCTTTGACCCGGCTCGCCTTCAGGAGCGGATCGATGAGCTCGACGCACTAATCGGCGAGCCTGGCTTCTGGGATGACCAGGAGCGTGCCGTCAAGGTTTCGGCCGAACGGTCGCGCAACGCGCGCAAGGTTGAGCTCTACGAAAGCCTGTCGGCTGACGTCGCAGACGCGAGCGATCTCGTGGTGATGCTCGCGGATGCTCCAGAGCTCCTCGACGAGGTCACCACGACCGTGACGGGCTTACGTTCGCGGATCGACGAGCTGGAGGAGGGTGCGCTCTTCTCGGGCGAGTATGACGCGGGACCTGCCGTCGTGACCGTAAGCGCGGGTGCGGGCGGCACCGACGCCATGGACTGGACCGAAATGATTCTGCGCATGTACCTTCGCTGGGCTGAGCGTCGTGGTTTCTCGACACGGCTCCTCGAGGCCTCACCGGGAGAAGAGGCGGGGATCAAGTCGGTTGCGCTGCTCGTTGAGGGCGAGAACGCCTATGGCATCCTCGGCGCAGAGAAGGGTGTCCATCGCCTCGTGCGCCTGTCGCCCTTCGATTCGGCACACCGCCGTCACACGGCGTTTGCGCGTGTTGACGTGACTCCGTGGGTCGATGAGGACGTTGACGTCGAGATTGACGACGGCGACCTCCGTATCGACACGTATCGCGCCTCAGGCGCTGGGGGACAGCACGTCAATAAGACCGACTCGGCCGTGCGCATCACGCATCTGCCGACCGGCATCGTCGTGCAGTGTCAGAACGAACGCTCCCAGACATCGAACAAGCAGACGGCCATGCGGGTTCTCAAGAGTCGCCTGATCGAGCTCGAACTCAAGAATCGAGCAGAGGAACTCGCCAAGGAGCGGGGAATGAGTCAGGACAACTCGTTCGGAAGCCAGATTCGCAGCTATGTCCTTCACCCTTACACGATGGTCAACGACCATCGCACAAACCGCAAAGACGGCAATATTCAAGGGGTTTTGGATGGCGATCTTGATCCGTTCATTCGCGATTTTCTACTCCGCCGCACCGCCGCTGACGGCGATGCTGTTGCGGAATCGTAATCTGCCGAACCGACAATCGGCTGATAGATTGGGGTCGTTGACATGCTGAAGCGCGATTCCCCATCCGATGCTCTGACGACGCCGTTTGACGTCGCCGATTCTGGCTATGTGAGCATCGCTGATACCGAATTGCGCAGTGAGCACGAGCTCGAGCGCGAGGCAGACGAGCGCCGCCGCCGTCGCGCCGAGGCGCTCTCCGAGCTGGCGGGCGAGACCAGCGAGTTCCGACGCCCGTTCGCCCCGCGAAACGAGGCGATGATCCTGCTGGAGAACACAACGATGATCTACCCGGGCGATGTTGTCGGGCTGGATGACGTCACGCTGCAGATCGATAAAGGCGAGTGGGTCTTCCTCGTTGGACCGTCTGGTTCAGGCAAGTCCACGTTTATCAAGTTACTGCTCAAGGAGATCGACGCAACCAGTGGCAATGTGCAGGTTGGTGGCAAGTCGCTGCGCACGCTCAAGGGCTCACAGGTACCGAAGTTGCGCCGAAACATTGGCTGCGTCTTTCAAGACTTCAAACTCCTGCCAACGCGTACCGTCTACGAGAACGTCGCCTACGCACTCGAGGTTCAGGGGCAGCGGCTCGAGGTAATTGAGCGCAAGGTGCCCGAGATCATTGGGCTTGTTGGCCTCTCCGACAAGATCGATAAGTTGCCACACGAGCTTTCGGGTGGCCAGCAGCAGCGCGTCTCGATCGCGCGCGCCTTCGTCAATCACCCGCCGCTCTTGATCTGTGACGAGCCAACTGGCAACCTCGACCCCGAGACGTCGATCGGCATCATGCAATTGCTCTACCGCATCAACCGTGCGGGCACCACGATTTTGATGGCGACTCATGACCGTGAGATGGTCGACAAGATGCGCCGTCGCGTGATCGCTCTCGACGACGGCCGTGTCGCCCGCGATGATCGTCGTGGCGGCTACGTCGAAGACGAGGAGCAGGTCTAGTGGAGACCCGGTGGAAATTCTTTGTGCTCGAGGCGTTGAAGTCGCTAAAGGGCAACTTCGCCACCACGATTGCCGCTGTTGTGACAGTGCTGGTCGTGATGTTTATCGCTGGCATCGGCATTGCGTTGGGCTCGTACGTCTACAACTACTCGAATAAGGTCCGCGACGACGTCACGATTCGTGCCTATCTGAAGGATACGGCGACGCCCAAGCAGATTGCTGATATTCAGCACACGATCACCGTGACACCTGGTGTCCAGGATGGCTCGCTGCAGTTTGTCTCGAAGGACGACGCAATCCTTCGCCTGCAAAAGCAACTGGGCAAGGATTCCGAGCTACTCAAGTTGACCCTTGGCAATCCGCTGCCGGCCTCCTTTGAGTTCAAGGCGGTCGACCCGGATCAGACGGCACGCGTTGCCGCGGCCGTGGCTGGCCTGCCGGGGCTCGACCCACCGCAGGCCGGATTGCCGAACCCCGACTACGGCGCAGGCAAGGCAGATCGCGTCCTCAAGACGGCTGGCACAATCACGATTGTGCTCCTCGGCATGGGCGTTGTGCTCGCGATCGCCGCAATCCTCTTGATTGGCAACACGATCCGGCTCTCGATCTTCGCGCGTCGCCGAGAGGTCGAGGTGATGAAGCTCGTGGGTGCCACAAACTGGTTCGTGCGTCTTCCCTTCATGATCGAAGGGATGGTCTGTGGTGTGGCGGGTGCGATTCTCGCCTCCATCCTGCTGGCGATTAGTTATCAGACCCTCCTGGCTGATCGCGTGCAGTCCTCAATGAGTGGCAGTGGTTCCCCCGAATCGATTGCCTTTCCGCTACTGGTCGTACTGTTGATTCTGGCTGGTTTGGCGATTGGCGCGATTGGGTCGGGCCTCACAATGCGCCGCTTCCTGCAGGTCTAAAGGCATCCCGATTCGGCAATCTGCCTGTCGGCGCTCTACCCTTTACGTATGACGGAATCGCAGCTGCCGCGCATGTTGTTCGTTGAGGATGACCCCGTCATCCGTCAAGCCACGAGCGACTACCTGGCGCGCAACGGTTTTGAGGTGATTGCTGCCGAAGACGGCGATGCAGGTCTTGTTGCCTGGCGCGAGTCGGATCCGGTGCTGGCGTTGCTCGACGTGATGCTGCCAGGCATGGATGGTGTGGCGCTCTGCCGAGCGATTCGTGCCGAGTCACAGATCCCGGTGATCCTGATGTCGGCGCGCTCCGACCCGATCGACGTCGTGATGGGGCTCGAGGCAGGCGCCGACGATTACGTCACGAAGCCGTTCGAGCCAGCGGTTTTGGCGGCACGTCTTCGCGCGGCCTTGCGGCGGGTTACGCCAACCGATATCGAGCGCGCACCGTTTGAGCAAATTGGGTCATTGCTGCTGGATCGTGAGGGCTACGCCGTGACGCGCGATGGTGAGCCCCTAGCGTTGACACCGACAGAGTATCGCTTGCTGGTGGAGTTCATTGACAACGTCGGTATGGCGCTTGATCGAGCAGCCCTGCTCGAGCGCGTCTGGGGCTATGGCTGGGCAGGAGACACGCGACTCGTCGACGTGCACGTTCAGCGTCTCCGCGCCAAGATCGAGGTCGATCCCGCCGCTCCCGAACTCGTCCAGACGGTACGTGGCGTTGGCTATAAGTTGGTGCAGCCGAGCGAGGCTACGTGAGCCTGCGAGTCCGGCTCGCTCTCGCAATTGCGATCATCAGTGCGCTGGTTGCCGGGGGAGTGAGTCTCGCCGTGTACCAGCGCAGCACGACCGATCGTGTGGATCGTGCGCGTGAGACGGCGGCGCGACAGGTGCGAACGGCCGCCTCGATCGTGCGCCTGCGATTGCCGGGTGGTGCGACAGTGACACCCTCGGGTTCGTACGTGGTGACAGCCACCGGCGGGGTGGGCGATGCGGCCATTGGTACCGGACTCCCTGCGCTCTTACAGTCGCGGGTCGAGAGTTCGCCTGGGCGTGTGTATACGGAACCAGTCTTGACGGGAAACGACCCTGCCGTTTACGGAGGGACGCAGATTGCGGGTGTCGGCGCTGTCTACGTTCGACAGTCGTTTATCGGCGATCAGCAAGAGCTCAGTGCGTTGCAGGACGCACTGATTCGCCTAACCGCCGCCGCCTCGGTGATTGGCGCAATCTTGGGCGTACTGGTTGCCTCGGCGCTGTCCCGACGGCTACGTCGCTCAGCGACACTCGCGCGTCGCTTGGCGGCCGGCGATCTCGACGCTCGGCTCCATCCGCGTGGGCGAGACGAAATCGCCCAACTTGGTCGCGCGCTGGACGACATGGCGGAGGCATTGGGGGCCACCATTCGTGAACTTGACGAAGCGGCTGAGCGAGAGCGGAGCTTTTCGGCTGACGTCGCACACGAGTTGAGGACACCAATTACCGGTCTCGTAGCGGCCTCCTCGCTGCTCGACGACACGCCCGAGGCTGTGATGGTCAAGGAGCGTGCTCGCGCGCTCGCCCACCTCGTCGAGGACCTGCTTGAGGTAATGCGCCTTGACGCGGGCGCAGAGACGGCCATGACGGATCAGTTTGATCTTGTGCGACTGGTCAGCGACGTCACACGCGATCGTTTGCCCGAGGCCGAGGTCACGCTCCCGATCACACTCCGTGTGCAATCAGACCCACGAAGACTCGAGCGCATCCTCGTCAATCTGCTCGAGAATGCTCGCCGCTACGGGGACGCGCCGTATGCGGTCGTTCTCGACCCGGACACCATGAGTCTGACCGTGCGAGACAGCGGCCGCGGCTTCGGTGTGTTTCTCGATCGGGCTGCCGACCGCTTTGCGATGGCGGCTGTCGCACGCGGTGGCGGCTCCGGTCTCGGGCTCGCGATCGCAGAGGGACAGGCGCGCGTGCTCGGAGGCACACTGGAGCTCCACGACGACAACGGCGCGGTGGCGACGCTTCGCCTGCCGCCCGAGTCTCGCGTGGCGATTGGTGCAGCGGTAGTCACAGGTGGAGCCGTATGACACGCCTCGTCGCACTTCTCGTGGTCGCATCGGTGCTGGCGGGGTGTGGCGGAGCCAACAGCGCGATTCGCGATGAGGGTGTTGCGGCTGCCGGGGATCAGGCCGTGGTGTCGCCTGCGACCGCAACCGACGCAACGACGACGCCCGCCCAGCCAGTTGCGCCGGCACCTGGCGTGGCCTTTGTCTATCTGCTGCGGTACAACCAGCCCGAACCAACGAGACGCAGTGTGCCGGGCGATATGTCAGTTTCCGAGTCGAGCGTCCGCGAGTTGCTCTCCGGTCCAACGCTCGCCGAAGCAACCCTGCATTACTCCTCGGCGATTCCAAAGGGCGCACGCCTGCTCGCCTATTCGGTCGCTGACCGAGTGGCGATCATCGATATCTCTGCGCTACCGAAAGTGCAGGGGGACAATGACTCCGAGGCGCTGTTGGCGCTTTATCAGATTGTCTATACCGTGACGGCCTCGGGTGGCATCGATGCGGTGCAGGTACGTCTCAATGGACGCCCGTACGGTCTCAACTCGGTGACCGGCGGCTCGAGTGCGTTGGAGCCACCGCTAACCCGTGCGGATCTCAGTTTTATTGTGGCTGCGGAAACGTTGCCGGGCAGCACGGGTTGTGCAGTCGCCAAAAAAGGCGCACCGCCGTATCGCGAATCAGCGGTAGTGACATTGTTGCGCCCACAAAGTGGAGAATCGGTCGGGGCAACCCTGCAGATCCGAGGTACGCTGCAGAGCAACGGTGGACCGATCGTCATTCGCCTCTTGCAGGACGAATTAGAGGTCGCGAACCGCATCATTGACGAGAAGTGTCGTGGCAGTTTTTCGGCGACGATTCCTCTTCCGCGCACGTTAGTTGGCAGCGTCGACGTGGTGGTAATCGCCCCGGGCACGAACGGTGATCCAGCGGCGTCAGCGCACCAGCAGGTCACTGTCACCGGGTAAGACGTCAGCGACGCGTACGATGTACGTATGAGCGGCGAGGGCGAACGAACGATTGCGCAGAACAGAAAGGCGCGCCATGAGTATCACCTCGAGGACAACCTCGAGGTCGGTATCGTGCTGACCGGCAGTGAGATCAAGTCGCTGCGGGCCGGATCCGCCAGCGTCAACGAGGCCTACGCGATGATTCGTGGGAGCGAGGTCTGGCTGGTCGGAGCGACGATCGAGCCGTATTCGCAGTCAGGTATGCGGAACCATGATCGTTTGCGGGACCGCAAGTTGCTGCTCCACAAACGCGAGATCGAGAAGTTTCGACAGCGTGTTGAGCAGAAGGGCTTCACGCTTGTGCCCTTGCGGATCTATCTAAAGAATGGTCGTGCCAAGGTCGAGATTGCGCTCGGTCGTGGCAAAGACACCATCGACAAGCGCGAAACGGTCAAGGCGCGCGAGGCCAAGCGCGACATGGATCGTGCCGTCAAGGAACGAGGCTAGTCGTGCGACGTGCGAGCGCTGGCATGGTTGGTGGGGCAGTCGTCGTGGCGATCGCTCTCGTCGCTGGCTTTGTCGCGCTTGGTGGTGCCGACCGGTTGCGAACGACTGAGACCGCCAATGCTGCAACGTGTCACCAGCCGGCACCCGCGAGCTCGCAGGGAACGGTGGCCGAGGCTGAGGCCTCGCAGATTCTGCTCACCTCACTGCAAGCCGCCGCCTGCACACTGAAGGTTTCGCGCGAAGACCTCGTACGTGCGTTGGGGCGTGGTACCGGCATTGCCGATGCGGCTCAGACGCTCGGTGTCGCTCCGGCAGCTCTCCAGCAGGCCGTTCTCGGTTCGATCACGAAGGCCGTGGACGCGGAGGAGGCTGCGGGAAAGCTCACGCCAACAACTGCACTTGCGGTGCGCACCCTGATCGATGTTGTGCCACCAGACCAGTTGCTCGCGGCAGTACGTGGCGATCAAGGTGCATGCAAGAAGCTGCCGTGGAAGTCGGTCGGCGACCTCAAGCAGATTGCGGCCGAGATCGGTGTCAAAACAGGGCTTGGCGCCGCCTGCGCGCTCCACGTTTCGCCACTCGAGGCCGTTGCGGCACTGGCGGATCCTCAGGGACTATCGGGTTTAGCGACGCGGTCCGGCGCCTCACAGGCCGTGGTCGAAAAGGCTGTGCGCACCGCAATGGAGCAGGCGATCAATGACGCTGCGGCCGCTGGCGCGCTCTCAGGCACCGAGGGCACGGTGCTCGCCGCTGCGGCACGCGTCGCCCCTGTCGATCGAATCCTGGCCATCGTGCGTGGAGATGACGACCCCTGCGCCGCATTCCCGTGGCCTGGTTCGACCAGTCAGAGTGAGACGTTGGCTGGTATTGCCTTGGTGGGTGTCGTTGACGCAGCCTGTCAACTCCACGTGGCGACATTCGACATGTTCGCGGCCCTCACCAGCCAGGCCGAGCTTGATCAGTTGATCGCCAGCTCTGGCAAGTCGCAGACGGAGATCGAAGATGCACTCCGTACCGGGCTCGAGAAGGGACTCACCGAAGCGCAGGACGCCGGCGCGATGTCAGGTATCGAGGCGCTGCTTTTGCGTGCCGTACTTTCGCAGGTTGGCATTCTCGACCTGCTCAAGAACTTCGCCGGCTAGCTCGCGTCGACGAGGCGGCACGGTTTGGCCCCGTTCTGTATCATTGGTCGGGTCCACAGGGGGCGTCATGGTTTCGACGTGGTCGTCTACAGGGACTGGTTGCGAGCCGAGGATGTCGGTTGGCCTCGTAAAAAAATCCGGCAGTATGAACTGCGAAGTCTGATACTGACATCGCTTTCGCCGCCTGATCCTAGGATCACGTGACGAACGTCTTTGAACCCTGGGCCCGTGGGGTGCAAACGGCGTAAAACAACGGGCTTGTTCCCCGGCGGAGTGGTGCGCCGACGGGGGAGACCTTATGCACCTGGCTCGAAAAACGCCGGCCCGCAGAGCCGCTTTCGAGTGAGATTGATCAGCGGGCTACGCTCGTAGACGCCTTTTCCGAGCGGTCGCGGACCCGGGTTCGATTCCCGGCGCCTCCACTCTAGGGCAGCAAGGTTCCCCTCTCTCCGGAGAGGGGAACCGTTGAATCCCTCACACGCGGGACGGGTCTAAATGCAGCGTGGCCGCAGCCGTGGTGACGGTTTTGGGATCGCGGGTGCAACGAGTAGGCTTTTGCCATGGCTATCGCTCCGCGCACCGAGTTGAGTTCCCAGGAACTAGAGACGCTGGCCTCAATTCAGCGCCGCGTGTTGTGGCTCGCGACGCGCATGATCGACTACGCCAACCACGAGCGCCCGTCGGGTGACGCGCTTAAGGTCGGCGGGCACCAGGCCTCGTCGGCCTCGATGGTGACGGCGATGACCGCGCTCTACTTCCACTGGCTCAAGGCTGGCGATCGTGTGGCCGTCAAGCCGCACGCCTCCCCGGTGCTGCATTCGATCAACTATCTGCTCGGGCGACTCGATCGCGAGTACCTGACGAAGCTCCGCGATTTTGGTGGCTTGCAGGCCTATCCCTCGCGCACGAAGGACCCCGACCCGATCGATTTCTCGACGGGCTCCGTCGGTCTTGGTGCCGCTGCGCCTCTCTTCGCCAGCGTCGTCGACCGCTACGTGGGTGCGCATTTCGATGTCCCGCCCGGTCGCCGTTTCGTGGCGCTACTCGGCGACGCCGAACTGGATGAGGGCAACGTCTGGGAGGCGTTGGCCGACCCGGCTGCACGTGGGCTTGGACAGTTGACGTGGATCGTCGACTTCAACCGGCAGAGCCTCGACCGCGTGATTCCTGGTGTGCGCTCGCAGGAATTTACCCACGTCTTCCGCGACCACGGTTGGCAGGTCGAGATCGTCAAGTATGGTTCGCGCCTGCGTGAGGCCTTCGCCTTGCCCGGCGGGGAGGCGCTGGAGCGCCGCATCGACGGCATGCCGAACCCCGAGTACCAGAGTCTGTTGCGCAAGAACGGTGCAGAGATTCGCTCGCTCGTCGTCGATAACGCACCCGCGGGTGATCGTAAGGCGCTCGCCGGTGTCTTCGAGGCCTACGAGGATGCAGCCCTGCCGGCTCTGATCGGCGATCTGGGTGGCCACGACCTGGGCGACATGATCGCTGCGCTCGAGCGCGCCGACGCGGATCCGGAGCGCCCGACGGTGATCTTCGCCTTTACCGTCAAGGGTTGGGGGCTGCCGATTGCGGGTCATCCGATGAACCACTCAGCACTGCTTTCGACTGCGCAGGTGGACGAGTTGCGCGGCGAGTTGGCAGACGCCGTCGACGAGTGGGCCGGGTTTGCGGCCGAGACAGCCGAAGGCAAGCTCTGTCGATCCTCTGCCGACCGTCTGACCGAAACCAATGCCGCTGCGCCCGATCGCGTCGACCCCTACGCGATTCCGCACGAGTTTGGTCCCGTCACCACGAGGCCCGCCTCAAGTCAGGATGCGTTCGCACGTGCGCTGCAAGATATCGCCAACGTCGACGAGGTCGCGCGCCACATCGTCACGACCAGCCCTGACGTCTCGATTTCGACGGGCCTGGGCGGTTGGATTAATAAGCGCGGCGTCTTTAGTCCTCAGACCGAAGCGGTCTACGAGATCGAGGATGCCGGTCCACTCAAGTGGGAGCCGACACCAAAGGGCCAGCACATCGAGCTCGGTATCTCCGAGATGAACCTGTTTCTCCTGCTCGGCCAGCTTGGCTTGGGGGCAGAACTTCATGGCACCCAGCTCTTGCCGATCGGCACCGTCTACGACCCGTTCGTCTGTCGCGGCCTCGATGCCTTGATCTACTCGGTCTACTCGGGTGCGCGCTTCGTCTTCGCTGGCACCCCTTCCGGCGTTTCGCTGTCGCGTGAGGGTGGGGCGCACCAGTCTGCGATCACCGCCTCGATTGGCATGGAGCTACCCGGTCTGACGATGTGGGAGCCCTGTTATGCGCTCGAGACCGAGTGGGTGTTGCTGCATGGGTTACGCGACATCGTGCGCGTCGACGGCGAGGCGCATTACCTTCGCCTGTCGACAACTCCGGTCGCTCAGGACGCTTTTACGGCGCTGTTGGAACGGGTCGATCGCGCAGAGCTGCGCGACGACGTGCTGGCGGGTGGCTATCGCCTTGTCGAGGCGGAGGCGGGTGGGCCGGGTTCGCGCGTCGTCATCGCAGCCTGCGGCGCCATGATCCCTCAGGCGCTGGCGGCGCGCGAACTGCTGGCAGCCGAGGACATTGGCGCATCGATCGTCAATGTCACGAGCCCCGACCGGCTCTTCCGCGCGCTCCGAACGCGCACGGGGGCGTTGCGAAGCGGCCGTCTTAGCGATCCGTCGATCCTCGAACGACTGACGGTGCCCGAAGAGCGCGGCGTGCCGCTGATTACTGTGCACGACGCTGCTCCGCACGCCTTGGCCTTTCTTGGCTCGGCCTTTTCCTCGCCCCTGATTCCACTCGGCGTCGATCGTTTCGGCCAGTGCGGCTCGCAGCCTGAGGTCTACGAATGGCTCGACCTCAGCGCCGAGGCCATCGCCGAGGCTGCGATCGCCGGCCTCTGGCGCCCCGAGCAATAGTGGACCTGCCTGCGCACGTCGCAGCCAATCGGCGACAGTGGGACGCCTGGGCGTCCGACTACGTCGCGGCCGGCGAGGCCGCGTGGACCGGCGAGCCGAATTGGGGTGTGTTCGGGCTTCCGGAGGCCGAAGTGGGTCTCCTGCCTGCGTCGGTGGAGGGGCTAGACACCATCGAACTCGGCTGCGGTACGGGCTACGTCTCGGCCTGGCTGGCACGCCGGGGAGCGCGTCCGGTCGGTATCGATAACTCGGCCCAACAGCTAGAGACAGCGCGCCGGCTGCAGGCCGAGCACGGGCTCGACTTTCCGCTGCACTTTGGCAACGCCGAGGCGACGCCGTTTGCAGACGACTCCTTCGACCTCGCGATCTCCGAGTACGGCGCCAGCATCTGGTGCGACCCGTACGTCTGGATTCCCGAGGCTGCACGCATCCTGCGGCCGGGCGGCGAGTTGATCTTCCTCGTCAACTCAGTCATTGCCGTGCTCTGCCTCGGCGACGCAGAGACCGATATCGTCACGCCCACGTTGACACGGCCGCAGCGTGGCATGCACGTGTTCGAGTGGCCCGACGACGACTCGGTCGAATTCCACCTCACCCATGGTGAGCAATTGCGTGTGCTTCGCGAATGCGGCTTTGAGGTCGAGCAGCTGATCGAGCTCTACGCGCCGGTTGACGCCACGACGCGCTACACGCACATGACGGCGGAATGGGCAGCGCAGTGGCCCGTCGAAGAGGTCTGGCGCGCGCGGCTGCGTCGCTAGCGGGCGTAGCGGTAGGTCAGCGCGATTGTGGCGAACGCCACGCAGGCCAGCATGCCGATCGACAGCTCCGCGCCACGAGCGCTGTGAAAGATTCCGGCGAGCGCCGCACCAAGAGCGGCGGCTGGTCCCCAGCAGATGTTCATCAAAAAAGTGGCCTGCACCGAATCTCCGTTGCGGTCGTTGATGGAATCGGCCACGAGGGCAAGGCCAGGGCCTGTGATCGCCATCAACAATGCCCCGGTCACGGAGATCAGAACGATCGCCGGAACCTCGACAGCGAGGAGGGCCATGATGATCAACGCAATGGTGGTCAGCACGAGTGCGTAGAGCAGGGGAGTGCGTCGACCGAGGGTGTCGCTGAGGCGACCGATTACCGGGTTTGTGAAGACGTTGATGACGGCGATACCACTGAAGGCAAGGGCAATGGCGATGGAAGACGAACCCACTTCGTCGAGGCGATAGGCGGCAGAGACGACGAGGACGCCGATTGCGAAGCCAGGCAGGCTGGTGATCCAGAGTCCCATGCGCACACGAGGTGAACGAAGATGGCTCAGGATCTCCGCGAGTGGTGCGTGAGGTGTGGGTGGCAGTTTGGGCAGCCGCGATACGAGTGCAGCGACGACGAGTTGGCCAGCGGCGACCGCACCAAAGACCACACCGCGACCGAAAGCCTCCGCGGCACTCCCCAAGAGTGGTCCAAGTGCCGCGCCAGCAGAATTACCACTGTAGACGGTGCCAATCGCCTCGCCGCGATGCTCCTCACCTGCCAACTCACTCGCGATCGTCAGGGCTCCCGTGTAGACCAGCACCGCGCCAAACCCCACCAGGGCACGCCCAGCAAACAGGATGGTGGCTTGATCGACGAACGCAAACGTGGCCGTACCCGTCACGACGCAGATCGTTCCAACGAGCGTCGTCGCGCGTGGCCCCTTTGCCGAAGAAATCAGCAAACCGGGATACGCCCCGAGCATGTACCCGATGCCGTACGCGGCCACGAGTAGGCCAGCCGCAACGTGGCCAAGGCCGAGTTGACGGTCGAGCGATGGCAGCAGGGGTGCGAGCGCCGAGAAGAAAATGACTTCGGAGAGCGCAGCCAAGGCGCAAATCAGGACGATCAGGCGGGTGTTGGAAATTTGCATCAGCGTGATTCTACGGCGCGTCATCACCAAATGTAACGCGCGCTAAGGTGTCGGCATGAGCAGTATTCCGGCGCAGTTCCCCCGCGAGACCGACCGGCGGGGCTCGTTCGTCCGCCAGCCGAGCCGATTTCTCGACCACGTCTG
>JBAXOM010000044.1:0-16822 GCA_037133215.1 Thermoleophilia bacterium
ACGTACGCATCGAGGGCGACATCTATCCGAGGACCCGCAGCGAGCGACTCGGGTGCGACACCCTGCAGATCAGCCACGGCCTCGGCCAACAGATCGCAGTACAGCTCGAAACCGATCGCTGCGACGTGGCCCGACTGCTCGTCGCCGAGCAGATTGCCGGCCCCGCGCAACTCGAGATCGCGCATGGCGACACGAAAGCCCGAACCGAGCTCGGTGTAGTCGGCGAGCGCCGCGAGTCGGGCTCGCGCCTCTTCGCTCAACTCGGTCGCATCGGGGTACAGCAGATAGGCATGGGCAGTCACATCGGACCGGCCAACGCGGCCACGGATCTGGTACAGCTGGGAGAGACCCAGCAGATCGGCCCGCTCGACAATCAGCGTATTGGCCGTCGGAATGTCGAGTCCGGACTCGATGATCGTGGTCGCGACCAGCACGTCTTGGTCGCCTCGGAGGAACGACGCCATGGCCTCTTCCAGTTCGCGCTCCGACATCTGGCCATGACCAATTCCGAAGCGCAATTCGGGACACAGCTGGCGAAGGTGCACTGTGGCCTCCTCGATCGTCTCGACGCGGTTGTGGAGATAAAAGGCCTGTCCGCCCCGCTCGATCTCGCGTCGCAGCGAGCCTGCAACCTGCTCGTCGTCGTACTCACCAACGTGTGTGTGAATCGGACGACGTCCACGTGGTGGCGTCGCGATGACCGAAATATCGCGCAGTCCTGCGAGCGACATGTGCAGCGTGCGTGGAATTGGCGTCGCCGACAGCGCGAGCACATCGACCTCGGTGCGCATCTGCCGCAACAGCTCCTTCTGCGCCACACCAAAACGCTGCTCCTCATCGACGATGACGAGCCCAAGGTCGGCCGGAACGACGTCGCGCGAGAGCACACGGTGGGTGCCAAGCAACAGGTCGACCTCGCCCGCACGGAAGGCCTCGACCGCAGCCTTGGCCTCCTTGGCGCTACGCATGCGCGAGACGACCTCGATCCGAATCGGCAGGTCGAGCAGACGGTTGCGGAACGTCGCGCCATGCTGCTGCGCGAGAATCGTGGTCGGCGCAAGCATCAACACCTGTTTGCCCGATTCGATCACGCGCACCGCGGCACGCAGCGCGACCTCGGTCTTACCAAAGCCAACGTCGCCGCAGATCAGGCGATCCATCGGGCGATCCTGCGAGAGATCGTCCATCACCTCTTCAATCGCGCGAGCCTGATCGTCGGTCTCGCTGTAGGGGAAGCCCTCCTCGACGCGTTGCAGGAGCTCGCCCGGTTCGCTGTGCGCGACGCCTGGCACGGCCTGGCGCTGCGCATACAGGACCAGTAGCTCACCGGCCATCTCGCGCACGGCCGTGCGCGCACGCGTCTTGAGCTGCAGCCACGACTTGCCACCAAGCTTGGAGAGCGCTGGCTCGCGCCCATCGGCACCGACGTAACGCGTCAGCTTGCTGATCTGCTCGTGGGGCAGGTAGAGCCGGTCTTCACCCCGGAACGCGAGATCGAGGTAGTCGCGTGTGACGCCGCCTACGGTGCGTGTCTCGAAGCGCTCGAAACGCCCAACGCCGTGGTCTTCGTGGACGACGACGTCGCCGGGACGCAGATCGCCGAACGATGAAATTGCGCGACTCCCGCGGGTTGGCGCAGTACGCCGCGACCGGAACAGGCCACCACCGGCGATCACCGCGATCCGTGCGGTTGAGGCAACCATGCCGCGTCGCAGGGACGACGTGACGGCGTAGACGCCGGCGGCCTCAGGTAATTCCTCGCCCTCCTCTAACCACTCGACATCGACACGCTTGAGTTGACGTACCGCACGATCCGCGTCGCCCGTGTGCGCGAACGAGAGCACCACACGCAGGTCACGCCGGACGAGACCTTGCAGGGCGCGCTCGATCTCGGCAAGGCCACGGGCGGCCAACGCTGGTGGATGCCCTTCGAAGACCACGGCCTGCCCGCTCGGCAGCATATCGAGCCGATGAGCGCTCTCGAGGGTCTCGGCGAGCGCCTCGTGCGTCAGGTACGCACGACGCGCAGTGCCAAGGATCTCCTCGATGCGTTCGCGGCCCGCGGCCAAAATCTCGGGTGCATCCCAGAGCACGAGCGGGCCTGCGGCGAGGAGCTCAGGCGCCAACGCGACGAGACCTTCGGGGAGATGCGGCCCTTCGTCGCCCAATCGTTCGGGCACGTCGCCCGCATCGCCGTCGACAGCCGGGTGGACCGTGATCGCCTCGAGCACGCCCAACGACCGCTGCGTGAGTGTCGAGAACGATGAGAGCCGCTCGATCTCGTCGCCGTAGAGCTCGACGCGAGCCGGCTCGCGGCCCGTCGTGGGAAAGATGTCAACGACGTCGCCACGAACGGAGACTTGCCCGCGCTCGTCGACCGCACCGTCAACACGCTCGTAGCCCATCGTCACGAGTCGACCGACGAGGACGTCCCGATCATGCGTGTCGCCACGACGAATCGTGAAGCCCTGTGGACGCGTCGCGCGACCGGGCAACTTCTCGACGAGTGCCTCGGCGGAGACCGCAACGATGCCACCTTCGGTCAGGACCGCGAGGGCATGGGCGCGCTCACCGACGAGATGCGGCGAGGGATCAAGGCCCGAGCCCCAGTCGACGCCGCGGTGCGGCAAAAAGGCGACGGCAGCAGTTGGCGCGAAGGCGGCAATCGCATCGGCCAATTCACGCGCACGATCATCGTCTGCCACGACGATCGACAGTGCAGCACGATCCGTCTCGCGTCGCCACTGATGCAACGCTGCGACGACGAGTGGCAGGATCGCCTCGGCACAGCGCGCCGCCACAGGCGAGGTAGAACCGAGCCGATTGGCGACCTGTTCGACGCCATCTGTCTCGGCGAACGCGGCTGTAATGGCCTCAAGACCAGCGATCGCCTCCGGCGGCGGGGTCGGTTGCGGAGTAGTGTTCTCTTCGTCCATAGGTTTGGCGCGCCAGAGCGGCCGTCGAAGCCTACGTCCATACTGCCCAACGGGAGTCAACGCATGGCCCGCACCACCGATCAGTTGATCGCCGAGCTCTCCGATTACCTTCGCATTCCCTCGATCTCGTCAGGCGATGGCACGGCCGAGGACCTCGCTGCAGCCGCTCACTGGGTCTGCGATCGGATCGTTGCCGCTGGTGGTACCGCCGAGGTGCTCCCCACGCAGGTCAACCCCCTCGTCGTTGGTCAGCTCCCCTCCTCGACGGGCAGTGGCCCCCACGTCTTGTTGTACGGCCATTACGACGTCCAGACCGTTGCCCCGCTGGCAGATTGGACGACACCTCCGTTCGAGCCCACGATCCGAGACGGTGCGCTCTACGCGCGCGGCGCCAGCGACGACAAGGGCAACTTTCATTCGCTGCTCGCCGGCGCAGCCGGCCTGGCAGAGGAAGGCTCCTTGCCGGTCAACCTAACGATCGTGCTCGATGGCGAAGAGGAGATCGGCGGCCATTCGGTGATCGACTGGATCGAACAGCAGCCAGCCGGCCAGTACGACGCAGCGCTCGTCTTTGACGCGGGCTTCGTCGAGCCGGGCCACGTCGCGATCGAAGCCGGTGTCCGCGGCGTCATCACCGCCACGATCAGCGTCCGCACGGGAGATCGCGATGCTCACTCCGGCCTCTATGGCGGCGCAGCACTCAATGCGGCCCACGTGCTCAGTCGTCTGATTGCCGACCTCTCGGCTGGCCCGGATGGGCGCCTCCACGAATCGCTGATGGTTGGTGTTGCGCCCGCCTCGCCGATCGAGGAAGAGGCCTGGACAACCCTGCCCGATCCAGCCGGCGAGCTCGCCATTGCTGGCATCAATGCCGCCAACCCTGAGGCCTTGGTCGACTACTACCGTCGCACGACGGCGATGCCGACCTTTGACGTCAACGCAATCACCTGTCGCGATGCCGGCCAGAACCGCACGATCGTGCCGAGCGAGGCAACCGCCGCAATCTCGTTCCGTCTGGTCGGCGGCCAAGACTGCAAGCAGGTTTGGCAGGCAGTCCAGGACCTCCTGCACGAGCGTGCCCCGGCTGGCGCAACGCTCGAGTTCGCCGTTCGCGGCATGGCCGATGGTGCCACCTTCGATCCCGAGTTGCCGGCGATCCGCCTTGCCCGTGAGGCGTTCGAGCAGGCAACGGGTATGCCCTGCGCGATCGTCCGCTCCGGCGGCGCGATTCCACTCGTCTCGGCTCTCGCCAAGCAGGGTGTGCCGACCATCCTGAGCGGCTGTGCTCTACCCAACGACCGTATTCATGCCCCCGACGAGCACCTGCGGATCGATCAGTACGAGCTAGGCGTCAAGATGGCGCGCGCGGTCCTGACGGCATTCGGCAACCTCTAAGCGCGAGCGGCGTCCGCTCGCGTTCCTAGGAGGACACCATTGCGCCGGATCTACTCCGCGAAGCGGTAGGCCTCGGGCCGGCGGGCGCTAAAGATCGGAATGAGTCGACGCACTTCGGCCACACGTTTGCGGTCGATTGCGGCCACGCAGATTGCCTCGCCATCGCCCGCATTGGCAAGCACGACACCCCACGGGTCGATGATCATCGACCGCGCGTACCGTGCACTGCCCGCCCAGAAGCCATGCTGGTTGGCGGCAATGACGTAGGCGGCGTTCTCGATCGCGCGCGCACGTAACAACACCTCCCAATGGTCGCGTCCGGTCGCCATCGTAAATCCCGCCGGCACCATGAAGGCCTCGGCACCTGCCAGCGCAAGCTCGCGGTACTGCTCGGGAAAGCGCAGGTCGTAACAGATCGTCAGCCCGACCGGCCAGCCGGCGATCTCACTTAGTACGAGTTGATCGCCCGGCTTGTTGGCAGCCGACTCACGCGCCTCGGCGCCCTCCACATCGATGTCGAACATATGGATCTTGCGATACGTCGAGACCTGGTTGCCATTTGGGTCAAAGACAAGCGTGGTATTGCTCGCGCGCACTCCAGGCTCGGTGTTCTCACCAATCGATCCGCCATGCAGCCAGACGCCGTGCTGCCTCGCCCACGCCGACATCGCCTGTGCGGACTCGCCCTCAAGCGCCTCGGCCGCGGCCACCATCACATCATCGGAGCCCGTGCCGTTCCAGCGCTCCGGCAACGAGATGACCTCGGCTCCACGCGCTGCCGCCTTAGCGACCAAGCGCTCCGCGACGGCAATGTTGTCGGCGAGTGGTCGATCCGCATGCATCTGCACGCAGGCGACGATGGTCTCGCTCACGCAGTGGCTCCGGAGAGCGCGCCACCTAGCTTGCCAAGGTCAAGGCCACCGAGGCCACCGCCGAGAAGACCACCCAGGCCGCCACTCCCACCCATTAACGTCGTCAAGAGATCCGAGATTGGCTTGGCACCGGTCGGAGCCTGCACCACGACCGCGTCGGCCGGCACAACCGTCAGATCAACCATCAGAGCACCGGCACCAGCATCGCCCGAGCCACCCGTATTGATCTGGATGCGACGAATCACGTGCGTGTCTTGCGCAACCCAGACGCTGACCTCGGCGTTGCCCGCAGTCAACGCGGTCAGATCAATTGGGAGGCCCTTCAGCTGATCACTCAGCGAACCCGTGCCCACTGCCTTTGGGTCAATCGTGCCGCTGATGCGGTCACACGCGACACCGTCGACATCTTCGGCGGCCGTAGCTTTCGGATCCTTGATGACCGATGGCAACGAGCCCACGAGACCGCCAAAGGACGCGAAATCGATTCCGAGTGGCGAACCGAGCTCGTACCACTGGCCATTGAGCTGGAGCCAAGCGTTGTCCTTGTTGGCGCGGGCGGTGATCGGTAGGTCAATCGGGCCGGCGGTGATTTTGGCGTCAGCAGTCACACCGGTCGCTGCGTCGCCCTGCGTGGTTGCCTCGATCGTAATCGGACCACCGAGCAGTCCACCAAGCTGACCAAGTGGGCCGCTGTCCTGCGTCGTCGTACCACCACCATCGGTCGCTCCCGCCGCGGGCGTATACGTCGCTTTCAGCGTCGAGGCGTTCGGGCCAGCGGGTGGCAACTTCGCCTCCTTCAGCACCTTGCCGGGATCGCTGGCCAGCGAGCTGCCCCCACAGGCGGCAAGCGCCAGCGTTAGGACAATCAGGGCGAGGAACGGGACGGCTCGAAGAAGGCGTTGCATGCTCGTATTGTGACCGACGTCGTACGGCGCTGCACGCAATCCCTACCACTGGCTTACATTTTTATAAGTCAAATAACGGACGTTATCGTCAACAGCAGTAACGTTTTTGTTGTATTTGACAGTGCTATTTGTATGCCACGACGACTTGTAAGATATGACAATATTTTGTTATGTCTGATTCTCGCCCTGATTCCTCGCAACCATCCGCTCGCGGCTCGATTGGCCCGGAAACGTACGCTCAGGTCCGACGTCTGATCGACCGCGGCATGAACAAGACTGAGGCGTTCGCCCAGGTTGCCCGCGAGACCGGGCGCTCCGCGGCCACGGTCACCACCACGTATTACCGCATCGCCAAGCGACAGCCCGACGGTGGTGGCGTTCGCCAATCGGCTCGCACCACCACGCGCGCGGCGCGGAAGGCCGGCGGCGCTCAGGCCGAGCGCTTGGCCCACGATGCCCGCACGGCGATCGATGCCCTCCACAAGCACGTCTCGGCACTCGAGGCTCAGCTTGAGGAGCTGGCGGCGAAATCGCGTGAGCTCGATCGCCTCAAGAAGGCAATCGGCAAGATCTAGCAGCGCCGACTAGCCCCGCGCGAGTTCCTCCAGCAGTTTGCGATAGCTCGCGAGCCGTGCCGGCTCGACGGTACTCTCGACCGCACAGCCGTCCTCGCCCACGTGACGACAGTCGCTAAAGCGACACTTCGTCGCGCTCTCGGCAATGTCACCAAAAGCATCGGCGAGATCGTGGGGTGTAATACCCGCCAGCGAGAAACTTCGGATACCGGGCAGATCGATCAGTCCTCCCCCACCCGGTACGTCAAGCCAGGTCGCTGTCGTCGTGGTGTGTCGACCACGTCCCGACAACTCGTGGATCGCGCCGATGGTGAGCGTGCCACCCGTGAGGGCATTGACCAACGTTGACTTGCCGACACCGGAGTGCCCAATCACCGCTGCCGTGCGCCCACCGATCAGCTCGCGGACGGCATCGGCACCCGCATCGGTACGCACGTCGATCAGCACGCCGGGCACGCCAATCGCCGCATAGTCCGCAAGCACGGCCTCCGGCGATTCGTCGGCGCGGTCCGCCAGATCCTCTTTCGTGATTGCCAGTAACGGCTCCATCCCACCACGCCACGCTGCAACCAAAATGCGGTCGATCAGCCCACGTCGTAGAGGTGGGTCGGTGACCGAGGCGACGATCAACACGCACTCTGCGTTGGCGGCGAGCACCTGCTCCTTCATTGCCCGCTCGCCCTCGGAGCGCATGCGTTGCTGTCGGCGCAACTCGGTGGTGCGCGGTTCGATCACGTCGATCCGAGCACCCTCCTCGGCCTCCATAAAGAGCCGCACACGATCACCCGCTACAGGCCGTTCTTCGAGACGTCCCGCAAACTTCGCGATGCGCTCCTCGCCCGTTTCGGTGCGCACGGCCGCGAGTCCACCACCAACGGCGAGGACGATCCCGGGGACATCGTGGGTGCTCATGCGATCATCATCGTATGCCGTGGCTCCTCCTTGATGTCGCGTGGATCTGTCTTTTCGCGCTTTTGGGTCGCGAAAACCACGCGGGTAATCCAACACCATTGACCGTCTTCTCCGTAGCCTGGCCGTTCTTAGTCGGCTACGTGATCAGCGCGATCGTCGTCAATCTGCCCCGCTCACCTCGAGGCATTCGGCGCGCCGCGATCGTCTGGATCGGCATGATCGTCATTGCGATGGCGATCCGTACGGTCGAACTCGGGCGCCTGCCAGAGCAGGCCTTCGTCGTCGTGGCCCTCGTGTTTCTTGGCGCGGGCATGTTCGGGATTCGCCTGCTCGCGATGTTTGTCGGCTGGCGAAGGCGCCGAAAGCGCAACGCACGAATCGCAGCACTGACCGAGCCCGACGACCTCTAGGGCTTGAGGAGCAGTTTGCCGCCAACGTTGTTCTCGCGAATCCGCGAGATCGCGACGTTGGCGTCGTCGAACGACAGCTCGTCGGCGATCACAACCTCGAGCGTCCCAGCCGCAACCAGTGCAAACAGGGCCTCCTGGCTGCGAGCAGTCGCTGCCGGTGCGATCGGCAGACCGCTGTAGCCGATCACGCGGGCGTTCTTGCGGTACATCTCCTGGGGCGCAAACGAAAACTCGGAGCCGGCACTGGCGCCGTAGATCACGTGACGCCCACCCGGTGCGAGGAGGCGAACGCAGGGAGCTGCAAACGGCCCCGCTACGGGATCGATGATCACGTCGACGCCATCGGGTGCGAGCAGACGGACCTCTTCTTCAATCGCCGCGGCATCGGCCACGACGACTTCGTGGGCGTAGCGCGAGACCTGATCAACACGTTGTGGCGATGTCGTCTGCGCAATCACCCGCGCTCCCCGCGTCTTGGCCAGTTGCATAGCGATCGTCGAGACGCCACCCGACGCACCGAGGATCAGTACCGTCGTGCCCGCCCCAACCTCTGCAACATCGAGACAATCCAACGCCGTCACACCCGGAATACCGAGTGCGGCAGCCTCCTGATCGGAGCAACCCTCGGGAATCGCCGCCAACGCCACGTCTGGCACAGCAACCTGCTCGGCCCACGCACCATCGCGCACGATGCCGAGACCGGCGCCACGAAACGCCACCCGTTGGCCATCGTCCGTCATACCAACACCCTCACACCCGGGCGTCCGCGGCAGCGGACCAGCCGCCCCAACGGTGCCGAGCGAGATCCAGACGTCGAGCGGGTTGACCGCGCCATACGTGATCGAGATCAACGACTCGCTAACCCCGACCACGGGCGTGGCTACCTCTTCGACGACGAGTGGACTGTCGTAGGCGTGTTGACGGACGGCGCGCATCGTTTTAGACCGTGCCTACTGCACCGATCAGGACGTACTTGACGTCGAGATACTCGTCGATGCCGACCGAGCCGCCTTCGCGACCGTAGCCCGACTCCTTGACGCCACCAAACGGCACGTTGGCCGCCGAGATGATGCCCGCGTTGGCACCAACGATGCCGTACTCGAGGCGCTCGGCGACGCGCAAGAGCCGCGCGTAGTCCTTGGTGTGGAAGTACGAGGCGAGACCGTATTCGGAGGAGTTCGCAAGTGCGATCACCTCGTCCTCGGTATCAAATGCCGTCAGACCGGCCACGGGACCAAAGGTCTCCTCGTGGTGGATCAGCATGTCGGGCGTGACACCGTCAAGGACGGTCGGCTCGTAGTACGCACCGTTGGCGTACTCGCCCTCGGTCAGGCGATGGCCACCGTAGGCCAGCTTGGCACCCTTGGCGAGTGCATCCTGGACGTGCTCGTCGGCCTTCTCGACCGCGGCCTCGTTGATCATCGGGCCAATCACCGTGCCTTCGGTCAGACCATGGCCGACGGGCATTTCGCTGACGCGCTTGACGAGCCGTGCGAGGAAGTCGTCGTAGATGCTCCGCTGCACGTAGGCACGGTTGGCGCAGACACAGGTCTGGCCCGCGTTGCGGTACTTGGAGGCAATCAGGCCCTCGATCGCCTCGTCAAGATCGGCGTCCTCGAAGATGATGTACGGCGCATGGCCGCCCAACTCGAGGCTGAGGCGCTTGACTTGGTGCGCAGAGGCGCGGATCAGGTCTTTGCCGATTTCCGTGGAGCCGGTAAACGAGATCTTCTTGACGCGGGCGTCGGTAAAGATCGTGTTGGCAACCATGCCGGCGTCGCGCGACGTGACGAGGTTGACGACGCCAGCAGGTGCACCAGCGTCCTCGATGCAACGAAGCACAAGCGCAGCCGTCAGCGGCGTTGCGCTGGCTGGCTTGACGACACTGGTGCAGCCGGCAGCCATCGCGGGGCCAAGCTTGCGCGTCATCATTGCGGCCGGGAAGTTCCAGGGCGTGATCGCGGCAACAACGCCAACTGGCTGACGCAGCACGAGCACGCGATTGTTCGTGTTCATGGGTGAGACGACCTGGCCGTAGACGCGCTCGGCCTCGCCCGCAAACCACTCGAAGAAGGAGGCGGCGTACTCGACCTCACCCTTGGCCTCAGCAAGCGGCTTGCCTTGCTCGGAGGTCATGCACGTGGCGATCTCAACTGCACGCTCGCGCATCAAATCGGCGGACTTGCGCAGGATGCGCGCACGCTGCAGCGCCGGCGTCGAGCGCCAGCCTGGGAGAGCGGCTGCGGCCGCGTCAATCGCGGCTGTCACATCGGCCTGCGTCGCGTTCGGCACGGAGCCGACCGTCGCACCGCTACCCGGATCGGTCACGTCAAAACGTGCTCCACCGGTCGCATCGGTCCAAGTTCCACCGATCAAAAGCTGTTCGTCGAGATTGGGCATCGTGGTCGCCATGGCGGGTCAGGCCTCCTTGTCTACGGGCATCCTAGGGCGTTTGCGACGATCGCTTGCCGCTTGTGCCCAGGCACGCACAGCACGGTGTTCCACACAACCCGCAGCGAGCAGACCAAGGGCAACGGGAACCGTGGCGGGAAGCAGATCGAGCACGTTGAACAGCAGCCCAAGTGCGAGGCCGGTGACTGCCGTGACGATCGTCGCCACCACCGTCGCACGCACGCTAACGGCCACGATTGCCCCCACCAATGCGGCGAGGTAGGCATCGCCCCAGCCCATCGAGGCTCCCACCATTTCGAGTTGTTGCAACGCCGGGAGGCCCCGCGGCGGTACGGCCGTCGCGAGCGCGGTGGTAACCGGCTGGACCTGAATCGTGAGGACCTGCCAGACGTCGACTGCGGTTGCAATCAGGACGCCGGCCACCAGCGCTGCCCGTGGTGCGATCCAGCCCGTCAGTCGTCCCAGCGAGACGGCCGCAAGCACAATCAAGAGATCGCCCGCTAGCTGTGTCCAACCAGTCGTCGGCAGCCGCCAGACGATGAGCCACAGGATCGGCGAAACGAGCGCGAGTGGCAGCGCGGCACGGCGTACGTGCCAGGCCGCAAACAGCGCCAGCGGTGGCACGGCAAACGCGGCGAGCGTCGTGACGGCTCCAACCGCGCTCGGCACGGCACCCAAGAAGATCACCCCGCCGCCAATCGCAACCAGCGGCAAGAGGCCTAAGAGTGGGTGCCGCGGGATGCGCGGCAGCAGGGCCGGGTCGCGGACCAGCGGAATGATCGCAGCCTGCGAGAGGACGACAACGAGATAGGGCCAGCCGTAGGGCATGACCAAAGACTACGGGCGGGACGGCCCGGGTGGCCGTCCCTCGCTGCTCATCGGGGTACGCAGATTTGAACTGCGGACCTCTCCGTCCCGAACGGAGCGCGCTACCAGGCTGCGCCATACCCCGAGCGGGCATGAGTATGCCAGAAATCTGCCCTCCGCCCCGTCGCCCGGCGCGGGCAACCCGTACTTCGCGATACCGTGTCGGGCGTGACGGATCCGATTCGCATTACGCCGATTGGCGGTCTCGGCGAAGTCGGGCGCAATATGATGGTCATCGAGCACGACGATGTCCGTCTTGTAATCGACTGTGGCATCGGCTTTCCGCATGGCGACGATCGCGGCCTTGGGGTCGATATTTACCTGCCGGACGTGCGCGCCCTTAAGGGTCGTCCTGTCGACGCGGTGCTGATTACGCACGCCCACGACGATCACGTTGCCGCTCTCGCGCATCTGATCCGCTCGGGTACGCCCATCGGCCGCATGATCTCGCTGCCGTTTACGACTGCGATGGTTGAGGCCAAGCTGTCCGAGCACGACCTGCCGTTGCCGCCGATCCAGTCAGTGGCGCCTGGCGATCAGATCAAGATCGGCTCGATCACCGTGGAGTTCATCCGCGTCTCGCATTCGATCCCCGATCCCGCTGCGATCGCCATTACGACGAACCTCGGCACGATCGTGATCACCGGCGATTACAAGATGGATGCGACGGGCCAGGACATCAAACGTCAGGTCGACCGCAAGCGCCTTACAGCGCTTGGCGATGCGGGCGTGATTGCCATGCTTGGCGATTCGACAAACGCTCAGCTGCCAGGTCGCACGCCCTCTGAGGCCACGACGATCGAGCCCATCAACGACGTCATCGATGAGGCTCAGGGCCGCGTTGTCCTGACCAGCTTCTCGTCGCAGATCGACCGCATCGACCATGCTGTTCGTGCTGCGGACCGCACGAGTCGCCAGGTCATGCTGCTGGGTCGCTCGGTGCGCCGAAACGTCAAGATCGCTGAGCGCCTGAAAGAGATGGTCCCGCCGAACCTGCCGACCCTTGGCCGCCGCGACATCGCGGGTGTCAAAGCGCTCGTTATCTGCACTGGCTCACAGGCCGAAGAGTTCGCCGTGCTCGGCCGCGCCTCGCGTGGCGAACACCCCGACCTCAACCTCGGCAATGGCGACACGATCGTTTTTGCATCGCGCCCCGTGCCAGGTAACGAGGGGCCCGTTGAGGAGATGCAGAACATGCTGCGCATGCGCGGCGCGCGCGTCGTCACGCACCACGACGCTGCGATCCACGTGTCGGGCCATGCCCGTGCTGACGAAATCGTGGACATGATCCGGATGCTGCGCCCCACCAGTGTGATCCCAATCCATGGCGAGCCTCAGATGCTTGAGGCACAGGCCGAACTGGCGATCCAGAATGGCGTGGCGGCAGACAACGTGCACGTCGGCTCGAACGGCGATGTCATCGAGGTCGATCAAAACGGGCTCCGTCTCGTTGACCAGGTCGAAGCGATTGCGATTCCCGCCGGCTCCGACGGCCTGCCGCTAGAAGCCGGGGAGCCGGGATGAGCCCGGTGCGGCTCGCGGATCTTGTCGGCTGGTTCGACGAGACGCTCGCTGCGCAGTCGTTCCGCGACTACGGCCCGAATGGGCTGCAGGTCGTGGGCGCCGATCAGGTGTCGCGCGTCTGCACCGCTGTCTCCGTTTCGCTCGAAGTCATCGAGCGCGCCGCGGCCGACAATGCACAGGTTTTGCTCGTGCACCACGGCCTCTTTTGGGATGGTGCCGACGCGCGGATCGGACCTCTCGAGCGACGACGCCTCGAGGCATTGTTCGCGGCAGATCTTTCGCTCGTGGCCTACCACCTCCCGCTCGACGCGCACGCGACGCTCGGCAACAACGCGCGCCTCGCCGACCTGCTCGGCCTCACGCAGCGCGTGCCGTTTGGTGAGCATCAGGGCGTCGCGATCGGCTGGAGTGGCGCCCTACCGGCAGCGACAACGGCCACCGAGCTTGCAGCCACCCTGGGTGGCCTGATCGGATCGACACCGCTGGTGCTGCCCGGTGGCGACCACCCCGTGCGGACGGTCGGCATTGTCTCGGGTGGGGCAGCACGCGATATCCGTCAGGCCGCTGCCGCTGGTCTCGATGCGTTTATCACCGGCGAGCCCAGCGAGGACGCCGCCTACCTGGCTGCCGAACTCGGTGTGCACTTCATCGCCGCTGGACACAATGCGACGGAGACCGTTGGTGTCCAGGCCTTGGCCGAGGCAGCTGCGGCACAGTTTGACCTCTCGACGTCGTTTCTCGCCGTCGACAATCCTGTCTAGCGGCAGCCCCGAGCGCTAGTCTCGGCTGCACCATGCACGACGCTGCCACACCACCCGCGATCTGGGTACGCCACGGAACGCTCTGGCGCCCGTTCGACCGCGCGCTCGTCGCCTCGCGCGTGCATGAGTACGCCGGTGGCCTGCTCGAAATTGGCTGCGCCTCCGAGAGCATTTTTGCGCTCGAGCACAACACGGATAGTGAGTCCCTCCTGCTCCTGATCGCCGCCCTCGAGATTGGTGTGACGATTCGCCTCGGTACGGCCGATACCCCCTTTGCGGCCGGGTTCGCGACGACACCTATTCGGGCCGCCCACCTCGCGTCACTCGCCCGGCTCGAATCGGTTTGTATTCCCATCGCTCCGCGCGAAGACTCGGGACGCAGCCTCGAACGCCTTGCCGCCCACGGTGTTCTCCATACCGCGCTGCGGACCGATGCCGTGCGCGAACGTACGCGCGAGCGCCACGGGCATCAACGCGCGCTGATCACGGCTACCAACGTGGACTGCACGCTCGGACAGCTCCACGCCGACATCACCGCCCTCCGCGCAGTCGGCGACCTCTTACGTCCAGACGAGACGGTTTTGATCACGGTCCCTCTGGACACGCCGTGGGTTGTCACCGTCGCCCTTGCCGCGATCGAGCAAGGCATCCCGGTGGCAATCGGCAGGCTCGAGGACATTCCCTTGCTGAAACCGGGTGTCGTCGTCGGTACGGCGGCGGATGCCGACGCCTTGGCCGAGACCACAGCAGGCGGACCAACCCTGTTGACGACACTGTCTCGCCACCTCGGGCGCAGCCGAACTGCGCCACCTCCACGCTGCCTGATTGTGGGTGACCACGAGGTACCAGCGAGCGTTAGCTCCCAGCTGCACCTCGGCGGCACTACGGTGCGCCCGCTCGCAGCAGATGCCGATGGCTTTCTGCTGCCCCCGACGTCGGGATAGAGGATCAACTTTGCTTTGGGGTCTGACCCTAAGCAAAGTTGATCCACCAATCGTCGGGTAATCTGAGCCCATGCCGCATCGCCTTTGCGCCCTTGCTGTCACCGTCGCGGCGTGCGCCCTACCTACGGCGGTGGCTGTCGCAGCCACGCCAAAACCGCCAAAGCCTGGCTCGACGTTGACCGTCACGTCGACGGCCTACGCCGGTCATCAGCCCACCTTTACGGGCGCCAAGACGCGCCATGGTATTTGTGCGGTTGATCCCGACGTGATCCCGCTCGGCACGCGGTTCTACGTCCCTGGCTACGGCAGATGTCTCGCTGCCGATATCGGCAGCGCCGTCCAAGGCGCCTTCGTCGACGTCTGGGTTAAGGCCGAGCGCGCCGCGCTGCGCTGGGGCGTCCGCACCGTCACGATCCGCTTTCTCTAGGAACTACTCCCGAGCAACTGGACAAAGGCCGCCTCGTCGAGGATCGGCACACCCGCCTGCTCGGCTTTGGCCAACTTGGAACCAGCCTTGGCGCCCGCCACAAGATACGACGTCGCCTTCGAGACGGAACCGGTGGTCTTGCCGCCCAGTCGCTCAATCGCGGCGTGTGCCTCGTCACGCGACATTCCTTCCAGCGTACCCGTCACCACGAAGGTCATCCCTGTGAACGGGCCGTCGACCGGCAACTCGTCCTCACTCAGGGTCAGCGTGACGCCCGCCGCCGCGAGCGCCGCGACCTCCGCCTGGCGCTCCGGATCTGCACACCAGCCCGCGACGGCTTCCGCAATTACCATGCCGACGCCGTCGACCTCGGCGATTTCCTCCGCGCCGGCCTCGACCAGGCGTTCCATCGAACCGAAGGCACGCGTGATCGCCTGTGCCGTCACCAACCCGACGTGCGGGATACCCAGGCCAAACAGCACGTTGCCAAATGGACGCGCCCGCGAGGCGGCGATCGCCTCGACCGTGTTGCGTGCCGAGGTCTCCTGAAAGCCCTCGAGCGGCAGTAGGTCAGCGACCGTCAGTGTGTACAGGTCGCTCGCGCGGCGCACCAGCTCGAGCTCGTAGAGGCGCTCAATCAGCTTCTCCCCCACGCCATCGATATCCATCGCGCTACGAGCAACGAAGTGCTTGATGCCCTCGATGTCGCGACTCGGACAACGCGGGTTGACGCAGAAGTGCTTGGCGTCCTCTTCGTTCTTGACGACGGGCTCGCCACAGGCCGGGCAGTCGTCTGGCATGCGAAACACCTGCTCCGCACCCGTGCGGTCTTCGAGCACGGGGCCAATCACCTGCGGGATCACGTCGCCCGCCCGCTGCACGATCACGGTATCTCCGACGCGAATGTCCTTGCGATTGATGTCCTCTTCGTTGTGCAACGTCGCATGCCGCACGACCACGCCACCAACCTCGACGGGCTCGAGCTCGGCAAACGGGTTGAGCGCACCGGTACGTCCGACGTTGATCTCGATGCCGAGCAGCTTCGTGGTGCGCGTCGTGGGCGGAAACTTGAATGCGATCGCCCAGCGCGGATCTCGACCGACCGCGCCCAGCAACGCCTGCAGACCAAGATCGTCGACCTTGACCACCGCACCGTCGATGTCGTAGTCCAGGCTCTCGCGGTCGCGCTCGATTGCGTGGCAGGCCTCGCGAACTGCCTCGATCCCAACCATCCGCTGGATGCGGGGATTGACCGGAAAGCCGCGTTCGCTGAGCCACGCGAGAGCCTCGGACTGCGACGCAAACGCGATCCCCTCCAGAGCGCCGATGGCATAACTCCAAAACGACAACGGTCGCTCGGCTGTAATCGCCGAGTCGAGCTGCCGCAGCGACCCGGCCGCCGTATTGCGCGGATTCATGTACACCGGCAGGCCAGCATCCAGGCGTTCTTCGTTGAGTCGCCGGAAGGCCTCGAGCGGGATGTAACACTCGCCGCGCACCTCGATCAGCGCAGGCGGATTGGGATCGTCGATCGAGAGTGGGATTGCCCGAATCGTGCGGACGTTCGCGGTCACGTCCTCGCCTGCCTCACCGTTACCGCGGGTCACCGCACGCTCGAGCAGGCCGTCGCGATAGACCAACGACAGCGCCAAACCATCGATCTTTGGCTCCACGACGAAGGCCGGCTCCTCTGCCTCACCGGTCTCGCCCAGCAGCTTTTGCAGGCGAACATCCCACGCCATCAGCTCGTCGTCGTCGCGGGCATTGGCCAGCGACAACATCGGCAGCAGATGGCGCACCTCACTAAATCCGCCAGAGACGCCACCCGCGACACGCTGCGTCGGCGAATCGGGCTCGATCAGATCTGGCTGCGCGACCCCCC
>JBAXOM010000045.1:0-16669 GCA_037133215.1 Thermoleophilia bacterium
AGACGGCGTGTGACAAACGTGTGACGTGTGCGTGACGAATACGTATTCGTCACGCTGAGGCGGATACTGGCCTCGCGAGGAGTGGTTTCACGATACGAAGCGCAAGGCGACATTTTGGGCCCGGGCCCAAAATGTCGCCTTGCGCGATGGGACTATCTGCAGGCCGCCTTGCGTTGTCATCGTCATGCAGATCGGTCTCTACAACTTTGGTGACTCGATGCCCAACGCCGCCACTGGCGCACGCATCGACCAGGGCCTACGGATCCGTAATCTGCTTGATGAGATTGAACTGGCCGACAGGGTTGGGCTCGACGTGATTGCGCTCGGCGAACACCACCGCGCCGACTTCTCGATCTCGTCGCCCACCACCGTGCTGGCTGCCGCTGCATCACGCACCGAGCGGATTCGCCTCTCGAGTGGCGTCACCGTGCTCGGCTCAGAAGATCCGGTGCGCGTCTTTCAGCAATTCGCAACGATCGACCAGATCTCTGAGGGACGCGCCGAGATCATGGCTGGGCGCGGGTCGTTTATCGAGTCGTTCCCCCTCTTCGGGCAAGACCTCAGCCAATACGACGAGATCTTTACCGAGAAACTCGATCTGCTTTTGACACTCCGCGAAAGCCAGACCGTCACCTGGCAGGGCGTACACCGTCCGTCGATCGATGGTCGCGACGTCTTCCCTCGCCCCTTCCAAGACGAGCTGCCCATCTGGCTCGCGATTGGCGGCACGCCCCAATCCGCCGTCCGCGCGGCGGCGCTCGAACTGCCATTGGCGCTGGCAATCATCGGTGGCGAGTACGCACAGTTCGAGCCGATGACGCGCCTCTACCGCCAGGCCTGGGGCGAGTACGGCAACGACCCGGCCACGCTCCAACTCGGGATCAACGCCCACGGCTTTGTCGCCGAAACATCCCAAGAGGCCCGCGATCTCGTCTACCCCACGTACAACGCGATGATGAACGTGATCGGACGCGAGCGCGGTTGGGCACCACGTGGGCGCGACCACTTTGAGCGCGAGTGCGATCCGGGCGGCGCGCTCCTAATCGGCTCGGTCGACGACGTCGTCGAGAAGCTCCTCGATTACCACTCAGTCTTTGGCAACACGCGTTTTCTGCTCAAACTGAGCGCCGCACCGACCGACCACGAGGCAACGCTTCGCAGCATCGAATTGCTCGGCAACGATGTCGCACCGCTTGTGCGGGCAGAGGTTGCGAAGCGAGCGGCAGCTACCGCGACGGTCTAACGCTCGCGCTTAGGAGCCGCTGTGCCCGTGGGCACGCCACGAAATCAGATGCCGCCCGAGCAGCGGTGACGAACTTGCCGCGAGCCAGGCAGCCTCGTTTTCGGCGTCCTCGCCCTCTAACCCAAGCACGTCCTGCATGATCGCGAGGGCAGCGCGACGACGCGAGCTGAGCACGAGCGCCGCGCTCGCACCGGCCGGTGTCAGATGCACGGTCTTGTCCTGGACCAGTCCGAGCGAACGCAACCGGCGCAGCATCTCGAGCGCAGTCGGAGCCGACACACCGAGGTGCCGGGCGAGACTCGCCTGTGACGTGTCGCCCGTCGTCCCATCGCGCTGCATGTCGTAGAGCGCCATCAGGTAGCGGGCCTCGCCGGTCGTAACGTCGGCACACGAGCGCTCGGCATCAGCCTGTTCGGCGGGCGAAACCTGTGTGATGTCGTGAGCCATTGCCTACAGGATAGAGGGCAAACGAGAGCCGCGCATCCCACTCGCTCGGTGCCGGCCGCCTGCTACGTTCGCTGTCAATGAATACCTTCGAGCAACCGGGCGAATGGCTGCGCTGCCAGTTCCACTGCCACACGACAGAATCCGATGGCTGGCCCGCGACGGCTGTGCTCGTCGAGCACTACGAGGAACTCGGGTGCGATGTGTTGGTGATAACCGACCATTGGGGTATTACGCTCGCCGAGTCGGATCGCATGCTGATGATCCCGGGCAGCGAGTTGTCGACACACCTTGATCGTGCCCCGTTCGAGGCCGAGGTCTTGGCGATCGGTATCGACGTGCTTCCCGAGCCACGAGAGGCCTTCCAAACAATTGCCGCGTGCGCCGATTGGATCGTCGCGCAGGGTGGCGTTGCCTTTCTCGCGCATCCGCACTGGAGCACGTTGACCGCCGACGACTACCTCGGTGCGCCTGCTCTCTCTGGCCTCGAGATTTGGAATGGCTGGTCGAATCAGGCGCAGGGCATGGGGCTCTCCGACATCCAGTGGGACTCGGTCCTGCAAGCCGGCGGCTGCGCGTCGGGCCTTGGCACCGACGATGCACATCATGCTGCCGATCCGTCGGGCTCGGACGCCGGGCTTGGCTGGACGATGGTGCGCGTGCAGGAGCGGACGCGCACAGCCGTCATCGAGGCGCTCCGGACGGGCGCGTTCTACGCCACGAACGGCCCAGCCTTTCACGCGGTCAAGGTCGAAGGCGACCACATCGTCGTCCGCTGTTCGCCGGCCGCCTCGATCACTCTGCGCTCGGGGGCCTGGGATGGCTGCCGCGTCAATGCGAGCGACACGCTGCGGAACTATCGCGGCGAGATCGTCGCGCGCGACGCGGGTGGCATCGTCGAGGCGCGGTTTGAGATGCCCGAATTTTGGACATGGGGTCGCGTGGAGATGGTCGGTATCGACGGTGGCTTGGCCTGGTCGAACCCAATCGATTTGCCCGGCGAACGCGCTCCGTTCGCCTAGCGCACAGGCGCTACGACTCGCGAATCACGTAGTACTTGCGGACCAAGCCGTCTTGGTGCCACGTCAACGGTGTGCCCTTTTTGATCGAGAACGCCTCGCCCGGCCCGTAGGACTCCTCGGTCCCGTCGGGATAGCGGAACTCGACCGTGCCTTCGATGAGCACGCACGTCTCGTCGACGGGGTAGCCGTCGGTCTCCCAGGTGAAGGCCTCAGATTCCCAGACTCCCGACGAAAGCCCGCCGCCGTTGTTGAGGCGCTCGACCGTCTTGGCCATTGCCCCGTCTTCCAGTACGGCCTCTACCGTGTCGAGGTCGGTTGCTGCGAGTCGAATTGCCTTGCTCATCGATCGTCTCCAAGTGCGTTGAGGATGTCGTCTGCCGCCCGCTGCCCGCTGCGGATCGCGCCTTCGATTGTGGCGGTCCAATCGCGTGGCGCCGTGTGCTCGCCCGCAAATCCAAGGCGTCCAATCGCATCGCCAATTGGGTGGCGGTCGCGATCGTCGGGAATGCCCGTGACGGCGGAGTAGCTGCCGCCGGTCCACTCACGGTTGGAGCGCCAGACCGTCATGCTCGCGGCGTCGACGTCGAGCGCGGGCAACTCGGGCCAAAGCGCACGAATCTCGCGTGCCCAGACCGCGGAGCCTTCATCAACCTCGAGCAGGTCGAGCACCGGCGTGGCACCGGCCCACGAGCCAACGACCGTGCCACCGACCTCATCACACGCCGACGTGTAGGCCCAGAAGCGCCCGGGCGTCGACATGATTGCCGCAGCCGACACGGGTTCATCGGCGGGGACCGCGAGCTTCGCAGCCTGCCCAATCGGGATCGCCGCCATCGCGGCACGGCGCTCCGGAGAAAGTGGTGGCTCGAAGGTGATCTGCTCGGTGACAGCAAGCGGCACCGCAACGATGCAGGCGTCGGCCTCGATCACTCCGCCCGCTGTGTGGATGCGGACACCCGTTGGCGCATGGTCAATTCGCAGCACTGGAGTCGACAGCCGCACCGCAGTCCCGAGCCCCTCTGCCAACTTCAACGCGAGCTGCTGGTTACCACCAACAACGCGCCGCGTCTCGCCGTCATCAAGCAGGTGCCCGATTGTCCGAAGACGTTCAGCCGGCAACAGCTCGAGTGCTACCGACGAGGCGCTCTGGGCGCGACTCGCGAGCAGCTCGCGAATACGCGCGTCGTCAACGACAGCGTCCAGAATGTCGACGGCCATGGCATCGGCTCCCGCAGCGGTCGCGGCGGCTTCGACGAGCGCGGCAACGCGCAGCGCCTCGGCTCGGTCGATACCTGGGTCGGGGCGTAGGGCGCGGTCGGGGTAGCGAATACCCATGCCTGCGTAGGCGAGCCCGAGGCGTTCGACCATCGCGTCGGTGGCGTCGTACCCGGCGGTGATAAATTCGGCGCCCCGCTCGACGAGACCGCCACCCTCAAGCCGGTCCGACCAGACCCGGCCGCCAACGCGATCGCGGGCCTCGAGGACGACAACCTCGACGCCATGTTGGGCGAGACTATCCGCCGCGGTCAGTCCCGCGACGCCTGCACCGATTACGCAGCACGTTTTCATACTGCCGACCCTAGCAGTGGCTGATAGCCTGCCGCAATGAGCGAGCATGGCTCCCCCCTCCGCATTCTTGTCGTGCAGAACGACGTCGATAAGGGACTCGGTCGGATTGGTGATGGGTTCTACGGCACCGGCGCCGAGCTCGACACGCACATGGCCTTCAATGAGGTGCCCTCGGTCGCCGGCTACGACGGTCTGATTGTGCTGCCGGGACTCGCCGATCCGATCGATGACGATCCGGCGGTACACCGCGCGCGCGGCGTGATCGAAGAGGCGCTGGCACAAGATCTGCCCGTGCTTGGCGTCTGCCTCGGTGGACAGTTGCTTGCTCAAGTCCTCGGCGGCGGCGTCTACAAATGCGACAACGAGCTCGCGTACCACGACGTCCGCACGCTGCCCGCCGCGCAAACTGATCCGCTACTCCGTGGTGTTCCGAAGACGTACTCAAGCTTCCACGCGCACGCCTTTGCCTTTACTGCGCCAGCCGATTCGACCGTCTTGATCGAGACGGATACCAGTATCCAGGCCTTGCGTCACGGCAAGACGTGGGCGTTCCAGTGCCACCCCGAGACTCCCATCTTCTTCGCGGACGCGCTGGCACGTGCGATCCGTGGCGACTTCGACGGCACGGTGCTCCCCGAGACGGCTGCCTTCTTCGCTCGTAACGGCGTCGACCCCGATCAGCTCGAGCGCGATGCGCGCGATGCTGATGCTTCGGCGACGGCAATTGGCCATGGCATTGGAACTGGCTTTGCCGCGGTCTGCCGCGGCGACGCGTGATGCAGACCGGCGGGATCCTCTTGCTCGGCGGCGCCTCGGCGCGCATGGGCGAAGCCAAGGCCGATCTCGAGTGGTTTGGGCGCCCGCTCGCTGCTCATGTTGCCGACGTGCTGAGCGCGGCGGTTGCCGGTCCGGTCGTTGCTGTGGCTGCCGTCGATCAGGTGCTGCCTGAACTACCCAGCGGAGTCGAGTGTGTCCACGATGCCGTCGCCGATGAGGGACCATTGCGTGGTCTCGAGTCGGGGTTGATCGCGATCGGCGATCGCGCGGACGTGGTCTTCGTGGCGAGCGTCGATCTGCCCCTCCTCCATCCCGCCTTCGTCCGCGGACTGCTTGCTGCACTGACGGACGAATTCGATGCCGTCGTGCCGATTTCTGACGGACACCGCCATCCGCTCGCAGCGGTCTATCGCACGTCGGTACTGGCGACAGTCTCGGCCTTGCTGGCCGAAGGCGTTCGGGGCGCGAACGCACTGCCCGACCGGATTGCCAGCCAAATCCTTGACGAGGCCGACCTGCTGGCCTTGCCTGGCCTCGTCCCGGCCGACCTCGATGCGTTGTTCAACGTCAACACACCCGAAGACCTCGCCACTGCGCGGTTACGCTTTCGCCCATGAGCGATACGACAGAACTCGTTGCCGCACTCGCCGCAGTCGTCGGCGCGGAACACGTCACCACCGCCGCGAGCGAGCTTGACCGTCACGGCCACGACGAGTCGGCGCACGAGACCGTGCTGCCAGATGCCGTCGTCTTTCCCGCCACGACCGAGCAGGTCGCGGGCGTCGTCCGCGTCTGCAATCAGCGCCGCGTGCCGATGATCCCATTTGGTGTTGGCTCGTCGCTCGAAGGCAACGTCACACCACTCCACGGCGGCGTCTCGATCGACCTGACGCGCATGAACCGCATCATCGCGGTGCGCCCAGAGGATCTTGACGCCACGATCGAGGCCGGCGTGACGCGCCGACAGTTGGAGGCGCGGCTGCGCGAAGACGGCGTCTTCTTCTCTGTCGACCCGGGCGCGGACGCCACGCTCGGCGGCATGGCTGCTACCGGGGCATCGGGCACGACTGCTGTGCGCTACGGGACGATGCGCGAGAACGTGCTGTCGTTGACCATCGTGACTGCCGACGGCGAGATCATGCGTACGCGCTCGCGAGCGCGCAAGTCGTCGGCTGGCTACGACCTGACGCACCTCTTGATTGGCTCGGAGGGCACGCTTGGTGTGATCACGGAGTTGACCGTAAAGTTGTACCCGCTGCCCGAGGCGACAGCGTCGGCCGTCGTCAATTTTCCGACCGTGCGCGATGCGGTTGAGGCCGCGATCGAGACGATCCAGCTGGGCCTCCCCGTCGCGCGCATCGAGCTGCTCGACGAAGTCACGATGCACGCGGTCGTGCTGCGGTCACAGCTGCCAATGGCCGAACGTCCGACGCTGTTTATCGACCTGCACGGTTCGGCATCGGGCGTGCAGGAACATGCTGCCGCGCTCGGCGAAGTCGTCGCCGCGCATGGCGCTGAGGGCTACGAGTGGACAACCGATCCGACTGAGGCCAAGCGTCTCTGGTCGGCCCGCCATCAGGTCTACGAGGCGACGATCGCGCTACGCCCAGGCTGCCGAGGTATGCCGACGGACGTCTGCGTGCCCGTCTCACGGTTAGCCGAATGTATCGAAGAGTCGCGCGCCGACCTTGACCGTTCGGGCGTGTTTGCACCGATCGTCGGCCATGTTGGTGACGGCAATTTTCATCTCACGATCGTGGTCGATCCGACCAGTGCCGAGGAGGTCGAGGCGGCCGAGGCGTTGCACGATCGTCTCGTGCAACGAGCGATCGCGATGGAGGGAACGTGCACAGGCGAGCACGGCGTCGGGTCGGGCAAGGTTCGCTTCCTTCCCATCGAGCACGATGCGGAGACGATGGCGATGATGCGCCGCATCAAGGATGCAATGGATCCGCTCGGGCTGATGAACCCGGGCAAAGTGCTCGCTACGCCTGCGCCGTAGAGCTCGCTGGAGCAACCGTTGGTAACGACTTGGTCACGACCGGGGCTGCACCCATAAGCATGCGGTGGATGAGGCCGACGCTGCACCATGGACACTCAACGCATCATCATCGGGATCGCTGTCTGCACACTTATCTTGATCAGCATCGATCTTGCCCACACACTCGCCACAGGAGGCAACCGTGAAGCCCGACGAACGCGACGAAGACAACCTCGTCCCACTCGCTCCGGATCCGCTCGATGACGACACCGCGATTGATGCGCTGTCTGCCGAGGAGTACAACGAGTTTACGTACGGCAGCGAAGACGACGACGACTTCTAGGCCACCCGAGCACCGCTGCTAGGAATGGAGTGACCCGTCCGGCATGATCGCGCCGGTTAGGCTGGCACCGGCAAAATCGGTGTCGGTCAGATCCGCGCCCGTAAAGTTGGCGCCGTCGAGGAGAGCCTTGGCGAAGTACGCCCCCGCGAGATTCGCTCCCGTAAAGTCGAAGCCGCGCAAGTCGCCCTCCTCGAGATCGATCTCGGACAGATCGACGCCTGCGAGACTCGGTACGCCACCCTCTTGAATTGCGTACTCGGCGATCGTTGGGACGGCGACGCGCCAGAACTTGTCGCGATAGTCCTCGGGCACATCGAGATCGACCCAGGCCTGCTCGAACGCCGCCGCTGGCCGCATGCCACTGCCGACAAGTTCACCGACCACAACCGCAATCGACTCAAATGCGTTGACGTGGTCATTCCAAGCGAAGGGAATCCGTTCTTCATCAGCCATGGCTGGAGTTTCGCAGAGAGGACACCACAACCGCGCGGATGTCATGTCCTCCCTGCAGCAGCGCAATAAATGTTCAGACGATCAACCAGGGAGGACATGACATCCGCGCGGTTGTGGTGTCCCCCGTAAGCCCATGCCAAGCTGCCCCGACAGGACCAGCGATGCATGACACTGAAATCCGTAACCACCTCCACGCCGTTTTCGACGCCACCGGTGTTGGCTATGTCGATGAGGTGACGTTTGGCGATCGCCGCATCGATATGGCCGCGATGCTTGATGGTGTGCTGACGGGCATTGAGATCAAGTCGGCGCAGGATTCGCTGAAGCGCTTGCCGGGCCAGAAGCGCCGTTTTCGCAGCCGCTTCCGGCATCTCGTGATGGTGACGGAGCAGAAGCATCTCGCCGGAGTGCTCACCGGCCTGCCACCGTGGTGGGGAATCTGGGTGGCTGACGATGCAGATGGTGTCGTGACCCTTGAGTACCTGCGCGCGCCCCGCGATCCACACAAGTCGAAGACCTACCTGCTGGCAGAGGCGCTGTGGGTTGCCGAGCTGGAGGCCGAACTCGGACTCGAGCCGGGCAACTCGCTGCGCAAGCCGGCGCTGGTCGAGTTGCTCGTCGAGCAGGGACCGGAGCGCGTCGAAGCAGCGTTGCTCTCGGCTGTCCAGGCACGCAAATCGGTGTGACGGCTCGCAGGATTCGTATCCCAGTACGGAGCAACGGTAACTGCAGGGAGGACACCACAACCGCGAATCGCGTGCCGCGTAAGCCACTCGCACAGGTCGACGACTCCTTCGCATGAAAATCATCCGTTGGCTCGCTGGTGGTGTGCTCATCCTCGTCGGCGGCTACCTCGCGCTCGTCTCGCTGATCGTCGGTTGCACGGTCCAAAACCAGGCGATGGCCGACGGCTCGGCAACGCAATGGTTCTTGTTCGCACAGGGCCTGCCACCGAACATTGGCACCTGGATCGTCGGTGCGGTCGGCATGCTGTTGATTGGGTTGGGCTACTCCATCGCCACGGGCGGAAAGCAGACATGAACATTCGAACGTGGACGCAGGGTGGCGGCGTGTGGCTGGCAGAGTTCGAGAGCGGCGCTGATGGCGTCGACTCGATCGAAGGCGGCTGGCTCGATGTGCAGCCCGAGTTGGCCGAGGAGGCGTGCACGGCGATTCGGTCTGGCGTCGCACCGTTTGCGCAGGAGATGCGAACCGGCGAACTTGGTCGTGGCCTCACAACGGTGGCGCTCCTTGCCGCTGGTCAAGACCTCTCGGTGCAGGTCTTCAGTGGCCCGCTCGACGATGTCGCCGACGAACACTTCGGCGGTATCGACTCCGGCGAATGGGGTGGCGGTGGTGCCAGCGATGCCATGGATCAGTGGGATGGCGTCGACGAGGATCCTAATCAGGGACTCGATGGCATTGACGACGGCGGTCCTGGCGACCTCTTCTAGTCGGGCTACGATGGTGCTCGGATGAGCGGCCAGCCCACGACTCTGCAGGACGTCGTCGATGGTGGGCTCTGCGTGGGCTGTGGCATCTGTACCTCACTCGCGCCTCATCAGCTGACGATGGCGCTCTCGGAGCGTGGCGATCTGCGTCCGCAGTTTGGCGACCCGCTTTCGCCGGAACAGGATGCGTTGCTCGTCGATGTCTGTCCTGGTGCGACCGCAATTGGCCCCGACCCGGCGACGCTCGAAGCGGGCACCAGACTCGATCCGATTTGGGGTCCACTGCGAGGAATGCAGCGTGGTTGGGCCGCGGACCCGCAGGTGCGATTTACGGCTGCGGCCGGTGGCGTCTTGACGACGCTTGGACAGTTCTTGCTCGATTTGGGCAGGGTTACTGCGGTGCTGCATGTGCGCACCTCCCCCACCCAGCCGATGCTGACGGACGCACATATTTCGCGACCGGGTGACAGCACGCTGGTGGCGGCGCAGTCGCGCTATGGCCCGGCCGCTCCACTTGTCCACGTGCAGCAACTGCTGGATGCGGGTGAACGGTTTGCGGTGATCGGTAAGCCGTGCGACGTTACTGCGATCCGAAATTTGGCTCGCCATGACGTGCGTGTCGAAACCCAGATCCCCTACCTCCTGACGATCTTCTGCGGTGGTGTTCCCAACGTGACGACGGCCGAGAATCTCTCTAGAGCACACGGCATTGAGCCCGACGAGGTGACGCTGTTTCGTTTCCGCGGTGAGGGCTGGCCCGGGCCCACGCGCGTGGAGGCCGGCGACCGGCGCTTCGACATCACGTACAGGCAGGCCTGGTTCGATCGTGACGCGCCTTGGCGCTATGACGCTCAGTGGCGCTGCAAGATTTGCCCCGATGCGATCGGCGAGGTCGCAGACATCTCGGTGCCTGATGGTTGGATCCTCGATGCAGATGGCAAGACCACTCACAACGAGGCCCCTGGCGTAAACATCGTCGTCGAGCGCACGACGACGGGCAGCGAACTCGTCGCGGCTGCAATTGAGGCCGGCTATCTCGAAACGGCTGAGTGCTCGTACGAAGACTTCGAGTTGATGCACAACGATCACCGCAATCGTCGGCTCGGCGAACCGGCCCGCCTTGCCGCTCTGCAGGAGGCCGGTGCGGGCGAGCCCCGCGTCGAGTGCTACCGCCTCGAAGAGATGCGCGAACTCGCTCCCACCGACCTCTTGGCAACGCAATTCGAGGGCACGCTCGACCGGATTGCCCGCGGTCAAGCGGTGCTGTAGCGACATTTTGGGCCCGGGCCCAAAATGTCGCCTCCGGGCGCGAGCAACGCGTCTTGACTATCTCAAACCGCTGTTTCGCGGTTTTTAGATAGTCTACGCCTATCATGCAACAGGTTCTTCTGATTGGTACAGGGTTTTCGAGCGCGCAATACTGTGTGCGAGCGGAGTTCCCCCACCGCAGAGCCCCGGAGGCGAACGTCTGATGGCAGAAGCCAGCGAAGTCAAGGAGCGCACCGCGGCGATCGCCGCTGAGTACACGCACCTCGAGGGTCCGCTGATGCCGATCCTGCATGCCGTTCAGCACTCCTTTGGCTACGTGCCCGAGGAGTCCGTGCAGGTGATCGCCAATGCCATCAACATCGCGCGCGCCGAGGTTCACGGCACGCTGACGTTCTATCCCGACTTTCGCCGCGAGCCCGCTGGCAAGCATGTCCTCAAGCTGTGCCGCGCCGAGGCCTGCCAATCGCTTGGCGCCGACCAGATTGCCGCCGACATCAAGGCCAACCTCGGCATCGACTTTCACGAGACGACCGCCGATGGCGCACTGACGCTCGAGCCGATCTTCTGCCTTGGGCTCTGCTCGTGTGCTCCGGCCGCGATCCTCGACGAGTCGCGCGTGATTGGTCGCATCGATGCCGACAAGGTTGCTGCTCTGGTCGCCGAGGTGACGGCATGACCGTCCGCATCTACGTCCCTCGCGACGCCGCTGCGATTGCACTCGGCGCACACGAAGTTGCTGCTGCCGTCGCGAATGAGATCGTCTCGCGTGGCCTCGACGCCAGCGTGGTGCGCAACGGCTCGCGTGGCATGCACTGGATTGAGCCGCTCGTCGAGGTCGACACGCCAGCTGGCCGCATTGCCTACGGCCCCGTCTCGGTGGCCGACGTCGCCTCGCTCTTCGACGCCGACTTCCTCAATGGCGGCGCGCACGCACTCGCACTCGGCGCCACCGAGGAGATTCCGTTCTTCGCCCGCCAGACGCGCCTCACCTTCGCGCGCTGCGGCATTACCGACCCGGTCTCGCTCACCGATTACGAGGCCCACGGCGGTCTCGTTGGCCTCAAGGCTGCGATCGCGATGACCCCTTCCGACGTCGTCACGACCGTCACCGACTCGGGCCTCCGTGGCCGTGGTGGCGCAGGTTTCCCGACCGGCATCAAGTGGCGCACCGTGCTCGACACGGCGGGCGAGCAGAAGTACATCGTCTGCAACGCCGACGAGGGCGACTCTGGCACGTTCGCCGACCGCATGATCATGGAGGGCGACCCGTTCGTCCTGATCGAGGGCATGGCCATCGCTGGTCTCGCAACCGAGGCCACCAAGGGCTACGTCTACATTCGCTCCGAGTATCCGCACGCGATCGCGACGATGGAGGAGGCGATCGCCACGGCGCGCGCCGCCACCGTGCTCGGCGCCGACGTGCTCGGCTCGGGCAAGGCTTTCGACATCGAGGTCCGCGTTGGTGCCGGCTCCTACGTCTGTGGCGAGGAGACCTCGCTGCTCAACAGCATCGAGGGCAAGCGTGGCGTGGTGCGTTCGAAGCCGCCGCTGCCTGCACACAAGGGCCTCTTTGGCATGCCAACGGTGATCAACAATGTCATCTCGCTCGCGTCGGTGCCCATCATCCTCGCTGAGGGCCCAACCCAGTATCAGGAGTACGGCGTTGGTCGCTCGCGCGGCACGATTCCGATCCAGCTGGCCGGCAACATCAAACACGGCGGGTTGTTCGAGGCTCCCTTCGGGATGACGCTCGGCGAGCTCGTCACCGAGATTGGTGGCGGCACGCATAGCGGCCGCCCGATCAAGGCCGTCCAGGTCGGTGGCCCACTCGGCGCGTACTTCCCAGAGTCGCTCTTCGACACGCCGTTCGACTACGAGGCCTTTGCCGCCAAGGAAGGCCTGATTGGCCATGCCGGCGTGACCGTCTTCGACGACACCGCCGACATGCTCAAGCAGGCGCGCTTCGCCATGGAGTTCTGCGCGATCGAGAGCTGCGGCAAGTGCACGCCATGCCGCATTGGCTCGACGCGTGGTGTCGAGACGTTCGACGAGATCGCCGCTGGCGCCGACGTCGACGAGCAGATCACCTTGATCACCGACCTCTGCGAGACGATGAAGTTCGGCTCGCTCTGTGCGCTCGGTGGCTTTACGCCGTATCCCGTCATGAGTGTCATTACCCATTTCCGTACTGATCTCAAGCCCACCGCTGCTGTGCAGAAGGCCGAGTAGGAGAACCCGATGAAGAACCCCATGAGTCTGATTCGCGAGATCGATTACGGCACGCCCGCCTCCACTTCGGAGACGCTGGTCACGCTCAACGTCGACGGCTTTGATGTAACGGTGCCCGAGGGCACGTCGATCATGCGCGCCTCAATGGAAGCTGGCATTGAGATTCCGAAGCTGTGCGCCACCGACATGGTCGAGGCGTTTGGCTCGTGTCGTCTCTGCCTCGTCGAAATCGACGGCCGCAACGGCACGCCGTCCTCGTGCACCACGCCGGTTACGCCCGGCATGGTCGTGCACACGCAGACGGAGAAGCTAAAGAAGATTCGTCGCGGTGTGATGGAGCTGTACATCTCCGACCATCCGCTTGACTGCCTGACGTGCGCCGCCAACGGCGACTGCGAGCTGCAGACGCAGGCCGGCGTCGTCGGTCTCCGTAGCGTCCGCTACAACGTCGAAGCCAACCACTTCACCCCCAAGGTGCGTGGCGAGTCGAACTTCCGCTACATGGAGAAGGACGAGTCGAATCCGTACTTCACCTACGACCCGTCGAAGTGCATCGCCTGCTCGCGTTGCGTCCGCGCCTGCGAAGAGGTCCAGGGCACGTTTGCCTTGACGATCGAGGGCCGCGGCTTCGAGAGCCGCGTCTCGGCTGGTGCGCACGAGTCGTTTATCGATTCTGATTGTGTCTCGTGCGGCGCCTGCGTCCAGGCCTGCCCGACTGCGACGCTGATGGAGAAATCGGTCGTCGAGATCGGCATTCCCGAGCACTCCGTTGTCACAACCTGCGCCTACTGCGGCGTCGGCTGTTCCTTCAAGGCCGAGATGCGCGGCGACGAACTGATCCGCATGGTGCCGTTCAAGGACGGCAAGGCCAACCGTGGCCACTCCTGCGTCAAGGGCCGCTTTGCCTATGGCTACGCGAGCCATCCCGATCGCATCACCAAGCCGATGGTCCGCGATTCGATCGATCAGCCGTGGCGCGAGGTCTCGTGGGAGGACGCATACGCCTTCGTCGCCGACCGCTTCGCTTCGATCCAGAAGACGCACGGCGTCGATTCGATCGGTGGCATCACGTCGAGCCGCTGCACGAACGAGGAGACCTACCTCGTTCAGAAGCTGATTCGCCAGGGCTTTGGCAACAACAACGTCGATACCTGCGCCCGCGTCTGCCACTCCCCCACGGGCTACGGCCTCGGCCAGGCCTACGGCACGTCGGCCGGCACCCAAGACTTTGATTCGGTTGAGCACACCGACGTGATCGTGCTGATTGGCGCCAACCCGACGGAGGCCCATCCGGTCTTCAGCTCGCGGATGAAGAAGCGCCTGCGCGCTGGCGCCAAGTTGATCATTCTCGACCCGCGCCAGATCGCTCTTGTGCGCACGCCGCACATCGAGGCGCAGTTCCACCTGCCGCTGCAGCCGGGCACGAACGTCGCGGTCATCACAGCGATCGCGCACGTCATCGTCACCGAGGGGCTCTACAACGAGCAGTTCATTCGCGAGCGCTGCGACTGGGACGAGTTCCAGGAGTACATGGAGTTCGTCACCGATCTGCGCCACAGCCCCGAGGTTGTTGAGGGTCTGTCGGGTGTTCCGTCCGAGACGATCCGCGGTGCGGCCCGGCTCTACGCCACGGGTGGCAACGGTGCGATCTACTACGGCCTCGGTGTCACCGAGCACAGCCAGGGCTCGACGACGGTGATGGCAATCGCGAACCTCGCGATGCTGACCGGCAACATCGGTCGCCCCGGCGTCGGTGTCAACCCGTTGCGCGGCCAGAACAACGTGCAGGGCGCCTGCGACATGGGTTCCTTCCCGCACGAGCTGCCTGGCTACCGCCACATCTCGGGCGAGGACGTCCGCAACATCTTCGAAGAGGAATGGGGCGTCACGCTCGCCAAGGAGCCTGGTCTCCGCATTCCGAACATGCTCGACGCCGCTGTCGAGGGCACCTTCAAGGGCATCTACATCGAAGGCGAGGACATTCTTCAGTCCGATCCTGATACGCACCATGTCGCCGCCGGTCTGGCCGCGATGGAGTGCGTCGTCGTCCACGACCTGTTCCTCAACGAGACGGCCAACTATGCGCACGTCTTCTTGCCGGGTTCGACCTTTCTCGAGAAGGACGGCACGTTTACGAACGCCGAGCGTCGCATCAACCGTGTCCGCAAGGTGATGGCTCCCAAGAACGGCTTTGCCGACTGGGAAGTCACGATGGGCATCGCCAACGCGATGGGCCTCAATTGGACCTACACGCATCCGTCCGAGATCATGGACGAGATCGCCCGCACCACGCCAAGCTTTGCTGGCGTCTCGTACGACCATCTCGACGAGGTCGGCTCGGTCCAGTGGCCGTGCAACGAGAAGGCTCCGATGGGTACGCCGATCATGCACCTCGACGGCTTCGTGCGCGGCAAGGGTCGGTTTATCAACACCGAGTACGTGGCGACCGACGAACGCTCTGGTCCTCGCTTCCCGCTCCTCCTCACGACGGGCCGCATCCTCTCGCAGTACAACGTCGGTGCACAGACGCGCCGCACGGCGAATGTCATCTGGCACGAGGAGGACGTCCTCGAGATCCATCCGCACGACGCCGAGCAGCGTGGCATCAACGATGGTGACCTCGTCAGCCTCGCCTCGCGCGCCGGCGAGACCTCGCTCCGCGCGGATGTCACCGAGCGCGTCGCTCCGGGTGTTGTCTACACGACGTTCCATCACCCCGACACGCAGGTCAACGTGATCACGACCGACCACTCGGACTGGGCCACGAACTGCCCCGAGTACAAGGTCACGGCCGTGCAGGTTGCCTTGACGTCGGGCCGCTCGAACTGGCAAGAGGAGTACAACCAACAGGCCGAGCAGTCGCGTCGCATCGAGCATGACGGCGAGCTGATTCATGGCGACTGAGGCCAAGATGATCCGCGAGGCGAACCAGATCGCCACGTTCTTTCACTCCAAGCCTCACGACGAGGGCGTGGCCGGCATCGCCGAGCACCTCAACAAGTTTTGGGCTCCTCGCCAACGTCGCCAGTTCTTCGACATGATCGACGCGGGCGGCGAGGGCTTCGACGAGCTCGTAATCGAGGCGTCGGCAACGGTCTGGCGCCCCGAACCCGTCGCGTCGTAGGCCAGTACTCCCGACAAGGCGCGAGTGCCGGTGGCTAGACTCCGACGATGTCGGAACTTGATCGCTTTCAGCACTGGGACAGCGTCTACCGCACGCGCGAATCGGATGCCGTCAGCTGGTTTCAGGCAGAGCCAGCCGTGACGCTCGAGTTCATCGAGCTGCTTGGAGTTCCTCATGCCGCCGCGATTGTTGATGTTGGCGGGGGCGCCTCACGGCTGGTCGACCGCCTACTCGCAGCCGACTACACCGATCTCACCGTCCTCGACCTCTCGCCAGCCGCGCTCGCGGTCAGCCAGGCTCGCCTTGGCGACGCTACGGATGTCGAGTGGATCGCAGAGGATCTCCTGAGCTGGGAGCCAGCCCGCCGCTACGACCTCTGGCACGACCGTGCCGTCCTCCACTTCTTGTCTGGCAAAGACATCGGCACCTATCGAGAGTTGCTGGAGCGAAGCGTGGCGCCCGGTGGCTGCGTGATCCTCGGCACCTTTGCGCCCGACGGGCCCGAGCAGTGCTCTGGCCTGCCCGTCACGCGCTACAGCGCGGCCGACTTGACTCACTTTCTGGCGCCCACGTTCGTAGTTGTCGAAGAACGACACGAGCTCCACACGACGCCGAGCGGCGCGACACAGTCCTTCGCGTGGGTTGCCGCACGGCGACTGTCTCACTAATTCAAGCACTTGGCACTAGGATCTGCGGATGACCACTGCCGCCCCCGTCTCGCCCGCCACCTGGGTTGGCCACCTCGGCGGTGAGGACCTGTTGCA
>JBAXOM010000046.1:0-16572 GCA_037133215.1 Thermoleophilia bacterium
GTCGAGTGGTGTCATGGGGGCGTCGACAAAGCTCATTCAGTCACCCGGGGATCCAACTTGAAGTAGAGGAGGTCGGCCACGAAGTTCATCAAGATAATCACGACCGTCAGGAGCAGGAAGGCGCCTTGCAGCATCGGATAGTCGCGGTTGCCGACGCTCTCATAGATCTGGAGCCCAATGCCGGGATAGTTAAAAACCGACTCGATTAGGATCGTGCCTCCGAAGATGAAACCGAGTGAGAGAAACACGAGCGTCACGATCGGCAGCATCGAGTTGCGCAATGCGTGCTGGGTGATGATCTCCCAATTAGAGAGGCCCTTCGCGCGCGCGGTCAGAATGTAGTCCTCACCAAGCGCCTCGAGCATCGACGATCGCACGATCAGTGTGTACTCGCCGAACAGCACAAGCCCGATCGTGGCTGCGGGCAAAATCATGTGCTTCAAGCGGTCGACAAACTCTGCCCAGGCGCCAGCGTTGCTGTAGGCGAGGTAGGGGTCGGCGATGTCGCTCGTTGGCAGGTGCAATGGACCTGCGAGATAGAGGATCAACATCAGCGCGAGCCATTGTGTCGGCAGGCTGTAGAACAGAATTCCTCCCCAGACGGTGCCCTTATCGGCGAGCGTGTTGCGTCTCCAGGCGGCGATTACTCCGGTCGTGATGCCGAGAATGATCGAGATAATTGTGCCGAGCAGAAGCATCGGAAGCGTGTTCTTGATTGGCTGCCAGAGCTCGGAGATCACAGGCTGCTCGGTCACGAACGAGCGTCCAAAATCACCATGCAGCGTCTGGTTGAGATAGATCACGTACTGCTCAGGCACAGATTTGTCGAGACCGAACTCAGCGCGCAACTGTTGTTTGAATTCTTGGGTGCAGCCTTGGCAGCGGAGGGCAGAGGTGCGATCGCCAGGAGCAAGGCGAAACAGCACGAAGTTGAGGCTGATCGCGATGAAGACGGTGACGAGCGCGAACAGCGCACGGCGACCAACGTAGGACCAACCGGCGCGCATCTAAAGCCTCACAGTTGCGCGCCGGTTAGTTCTCATCCGTTCTGGTGGATGATGTCCCACGGAATCTTCGACATACCCATCAGGAACGGCTCGCTGAGGCCGCCCCAAGTCTTCGAGTAGGCGGAGATTCCCTGCTTCTGAGCAACCCAGAGGTAGGGGTGATCCTGGTTCTGGATGTCCTGCATCTGCCAGACGATCGCCTTGCGCGCGTCCTGGTCGAGCGTGACACCCTGCTCGTCGTAGAGCTTGTCGTAGGCCGGGTTGCAGTAGCCCGTGTCGCTCCAGCCGCCAAGCTGGTTGCAGAGGGTGACCGACAACATGAAGTCCGGATCGATGTAGCCAACCCAGTCCCAGATCGCCAGGTCGTAGTCGAGGTACTTCCAGTCGGGCGCGCCGATTGCCTCGAACGAGGCGGTCGAATCGAGCTTCTTCGAAGTGATATTGATGCCGAGCTCGGCCCACGAGGTCTTGAGGATCTCGAACAGGCGATCGATGCCCTCAACGTTGTCGGGGGTGATCACCTCCCAATCGAACTTCGACCCGTCGGGACCGACACGAATGCCGTCGGCGCCGCGCTTGTAGCCGGCGTCGTCGAGGATCTTGTTCGCTGCGGCTAGATCATACGGAGGTACAGGGATGTCCGTGTTGTTATACGGAGCGGACAGCGGCGTCAGCATCGTCGAGATCGGGGTGCCGTAGCCGTTGAGGACTGTGTCGATGATCTGCGTGCGATCAACGGCCAGGTCGAGTGCGTTCTTGACCAGTGGATCAAGCAACTCGCGATTGTTCGTCTTCTTCTGATTCGAGTTGATCGGAATGTCGTAGGTAAAGCTCGAGTTGCCGATTTGGAGCGTGTAGTTCGGGTCGGTCGACCATTGCTTGGCCAGTGTCGGCGGCATGCTGTCCACTGCATCCAACTGGCCACCCTTCAGCGCCGCCAGCATCGCATCGGCGTTCTGGTAGACCGTCAGGCCAACGGCATCTACGTGCGGGGGCGTCGTGTAGTAGCCCGGGTTCTTCTCGATGATTGTCGTGCCCTTCTTCTCGAAGGTCTTGACGAAGAAGGCGCCTCCACCAATCTGCGCGCCGGCCGACATCGGATCCCACTTCTTGAGGCCCTTGCCCTTGTCGCCAATGATCGGCTCAACGACGTGCTGAGGGAGAATGAAGAACTGCTGAAGCTGCGGCAAAACGTTGGCGACGGGCTTGTCGTAGGTGATCACAAGCGTCGTGGCGTCGGGTGCCTCGAAGTTGGTGGAGTGTGCGATAAACGGCGCCATCATCGCTGCGGGGCCTTCGCCATATTTGATGACGAGGTTGCCAGTAAAGGCAGCGTCGGCAGCCGTGATCGGCTTACCATCGGACCACTTGCCGTTGGACTTGACCTTGAAGGTCCAGACCTTGCCGTCGCTCGAGGTTGTCCACGAGTCGGCCCAGTCGCCAATGATCTTGTAGTCGGCGTCGTACTGGACAAGCGTCGGGTAGGTCTCGGTCCAGAGGATGTAGGAGAGCGCGGAGAAGCCTACGAACGGGTTGATCGAGTCCGGGTTCGAGGTTGTGCCGAGGCGAAAGATGCCACCTTCCTTGATGGCTGTAGTGTCTGCGCCACCCGATGCTGTGTCACCGCCGCCGCCAGGCGTGGTCGATGCGCCGCCGCCACAGGCCGCGAGTAGCGCGACAGAGACGATCAAAATGATGCCTACGAGTAGCTTCCTCATGATGCTCTCCCTCCCGGAGTTAGCGAGAGTCTAACCGTACGGTCAGGTGGTGTCACCTTTCGACTGCTCATCGGCGCTGATCAAAGGGGTGTGCGAGAATCGATGCCCGTGGAACTCGACCTCGACAACATCGCCCGGTATGCCCACGGCTGCGCTGTGTTGGGTACGGGTGGCGGTGGCGATATTCGGATTCCGCTGATGATCGCGCAGGCGGCGATCGCTGAGTGCGGCCCCGTTGCCGTGATTCGCCCCGAGGAACTCGCGGACAACGCCTTGGTTTTGCCCGTCGGCGGCTGGGGTGCGCCGACCGTCTGTATCGAAAAGTTTGACTCGGGCGATGAGGGTCGCCTGCTCTGCGAGGCGGCTGAACGCTGGTTCCAACGACCGGTCGCGGCGCTGATTGCCTCCGAGATCGGTGGTGGCAACGGCGTGCAACTCGTCTCCTGGTGCGCGCGTATGGGACTACCGCTGATCGATGCCGACGGCATGGGTCGTGCGTTTCCCGAGGGAGATATGTGCACGATGCATATCGCCGGCGTGTCACCCGCTCCCGCCTTTTTTGCCGACGAACGAGGCAACGTCATGACCACGCATCCGATCGACGCGCTCTGGCACGAGCGCATCGCGCGCCACCTCGTGCTCGTCAGCGGGGGCGTCATCGCAGGTGCGGATCACCCGATGGACGCCGCCACGGTGCCATCGGCGACGATCCCCGACACGGTCTCGTTGGCCTTGGCGATTGGCGAGGCCTTGGAGCGCGACGGTGTCGATGGTGTGCTTGCAGTCGCGGGCGGTCGTCGGTTGGTGACGGGCAAGGTTGTCGACGTTGAGCGTCTGACGAGCGGCGGTTTTGCGCGTGGGGTGGTGACGGTTGAGGGGACCGGCGTCGACACCGAACGTGTCGTGTCGATCCAGGTCCAGAACGAGAACCTGATCGCCTCCGAGAGTGGACGCACAATTGCGTGCACTCCTGACCTCATCACCATCGTCGATGCTGGCACGGGCGAGGCGATTTCGACTGAACGCATTCGCTACGGCCAGCGTGTGACGGTGATTGGCATGCCGTGTGCAGATGTCTGGCGGACGCCACGTGGTCTCGAGATTGCGGGACCAGAGCGCTTTGGCTATGACGGCCCCTGGGTGCCGATCGAAGAGGCTGGCGTGTGAGCGCGCTGCGGATCGGCATCGACGTTGGCGGCACGAACACCGATGCCGTGCTGCTTGGTGCTGCTGGCGTGCTTCTGGCCCGCACGAAGACGCCCACGACCGAGGATCCGATCGACGGCATCGCTAAGGCGCTCGGCGAAGTTGTCGGCACACACGCGAGCGAGATCTCGACGGTGTCACTGGGCACGACGCACGCGCTCAACGCAATCTTGCGCCGCCGCGAGCTCGGCCGAGTGGCGGTCCTCCGGCTGGCTGGTCCCGCCACGCAGTCGGTGCAGCCGTTCGCCGGTTGGCCGGAGGATCTGCGCGCGGCGGTTGACGGTGGCTCCTGGATCGTGCGTGGCGGTGTCGAGATCGATGGACGTGTCCACCCGCTCGATGTGGACGAGGTGCGCGGCGTGCTTGCGCAGTGCGCGGGCGTCGACGGGATCGCAATTGCGGGCTCCTTCTCGTTGCAAGACCCTGTGCAAGAGCTCGAGGCCGCAGCGTTGGTGCGCGAAGTGCTCGGGCCAGAGATGCCCATCTCGCTCGGGCATCAGGTTGGGGGCATTGGCTTGCTCGAGCGCGAAAACGCGGCAATCCTCAACGCCTCGCTGGGAGGCATCGTCGGGGGCGTGATCGACGCGTTTGTCGCCGCCCTCGCGACGCACGGCATTGTCGGTACCCCGTATCTGACGCAGAACGATGGCACGCTGATGAGCGTCGAGCAGGCCCGCGCCTTGCCGGTGCTGACGATCGGTGGTGGTGCCTCTAACTCGATTCGTGGGGCCGGTGTCTTGACGGGGTTGAATGACGCGCTGGTGATCGACGTCGGCGGCACGAGCACGGACGTGGGTGCTCTGGCGCAGGGCTTTCCGCGCGAATCGGCCTTTGGGGTCGAGCTCGGCGGTGTGCAGACAAACTTTCGGATGCCCGACGTGGTTTCGGTCGCGCTCGGCGGCGGCACGATTATTGGTCCAGCGGGCGAGCTCGGGCCAGAGAGCGTCGGCTATCGCCTCCTCGAGCAGGCGCGGGTGTTCGGTGGCGAGGTCTTGACGATGTCGGATTGCGCCGTGGCCGCAGGTCGTGCTGCGATGGGCGACGCGGGTCTGCTCGGCGATGCTGCGTGGCCCGAGGTCTTGGCCTCTGCAGATCTACTGGTTGCCGATGCAATCGATCGTATGAAGCTCTCTCGCGGCGACGTCCCCGTCGTCCTCGTCGGCGGTGGTAGCGCGATTTTGCCGACCACGTTGCCTGGCGCGAGCGAGCTGCTGCGACCGGCCGATTTCGATGTCGCCAACGCGATTGGTGCCGCCGTCGGTCTGGTCAGTGGCGATGCCGAGCACGTCCTCAACCTTGGCCCCGATCGTGAGGCCGGCATTGAGGCGGTGCGGAGCGACGCGGCGGCCCGCGCACTGCGAGCTGGCGCCGACCCTGCTCGGCTCGAGACGATCCGCATCGACGAGGTCTCGCTCGCCTACACCGATCCGCCAATGTCGCGCCTGCGCGTCAAGGTCGCAGGCCCACCGCTCGCCTGACGGTTCGGTTTCGAGCTCGGCTAGCCGCAATCAGCTATGGAGCGCTGGTGTCCTCCCTGCAACACGAGCGGACCTGGATCGCGCGCCTGCTTGTACTGCGCGCCTGCCGCTACTCCGTGCGGTAGATGTTGATCCACGGCGTTTTGGTCTCTGAGAGCGTGGGACTGCTGAGGCCGCCCCACTTGGACCCGTAGGCAAAGAGCATCTTCTGGCGCGCCGTCCAGATGTAGGGCTTGTCCTTGTCGAGGATCGCCTGCATCTCCCAGACAATCGCTTTGCGTTGCTCCGGGTCGAGGGTGACGCCCTGCTCCGCATAGAGCTTGTCGTATGCGGGGTTGCAGTAGCCCGTGTCATTCCAGCCGCCGTACTGCGCGCAGGTCGGCACCGACAACATGAAGTTCGGATCGGGATAAGCTCCCCACGTCCACATCACCATGTCGAAGTCGAGGTACTTCGAGTCGGGAGCGGTGACAGCGTTCCAGGCCGCTGTTGCATCGAGCGACTTCTGCACGATGCTGACGCCAAGCTCGGCCCAGCCAGTCTTGATGATCTCGAACTCGCGATCGATCCCAGAGACGTCCTGCGGCACGATCACCTCGTACTCCATACGGTCTCCCGTCGGCGTCGTGCGAATGCCATCTCCGCCGCGCACGTAGCCCGCTTTGTCGAGCAGTTCGTTACCGAGGGCAAGGTCGTACGTTTCCGGCGTGATGCTCGGATCGTTGTAGATCCCCGACAGTGGCGTGATGATCGCGGCGCCAGGATCGGCAAAGCCATCGAAGACGATGTCGATGATTTTCTGCCGGTCGACCCCATGGGCGAGCGCCTCGCGCAGCACAGGATCCAACAGCTCGCGGCGCTTGGGCTTGTCCGGATTCGAATTGAAGGCGAGGTAGTAGAGCGTTGATGGCTCACCGATTACGAGTTGGATGTTCGGATTCGCTTGATACTGCTTGGCCAGCGTCGCCGGAACCGTGTCGACCGCGTCGAGCTGTCCGGCAGCGAGTGCCGCAAGCATGGCGTCGGCGCTGTGATAAACCGTCCAACCAACAGCCTCAACATGGGGCTGCTTGCCGTAGAACCCGGGGTTACGCGTCAGGATCGTTGTGCCCTTGCTGTCGTAGGCGGTCACATAAAACGAGCCGCCACCGACGATTGGTAGGGAGCGTCCTGGTGCCCACTTCTTGAGGTCTTTGGCATCGTTTGCTGCCAACGGCTCGAGCACGTGCTGCGGCAGGATATAGAACCACTCCAGCTGCCTAAGCGCGGTTGCGACGGGAGCGTCGTACGTGATCACGAGCGTCGTCTCGTTGGGAGCATCGAGGCGTACGGCATGAGCCAGCGACGGCGCGAGAACAGCCGTTGGACCGGCCGCGTACTTGATGATCAGGTTGCCGGTATAGGCGGCATCGGCTGCAGTCAGCGGCTTGCCGTCCGACCATTTGCCGCCGGCCTTGAGCGTAAAAGTGTACACCTTGCCGTCGGGCGAGACGGTCCACGATTCGGCCCAGTCGCCCATGGTTTCGAGGTTCTCGTCGGATTTGACCAGAGTCGGATAAATCTGTGGAAAAAGCACAGAGGTGCCCGTCACGGAGGTGAAGGGGTTGAGCGTGTCGGGCCCCATTGTCGTGCCGAAACGGAGGATGCCGCCCTCGACGACCGGTCGCTGATCGTTGCCGCCTGTGAGCACGCCTGTGTTCTGGGCCGTGTCGTTGCCGGGCGTCGTCGAGACGCCGCCGCCACAGCCGGCCAGTAGCAGGGCGACGAGCCCAAGGGTAATTCCGATGGTCCGACCTGTCCGCATTGAGTACTCCTCCCGGGCGGATACTAGACTACGCAGGCACTGCAGATGTCGGCGGATGCGACGACGAGTTTGGGGGTGGTGATGCGGATCGAGGTGCAGGGGATTCCGATCGATATCCAGGTGCGCGGTGAGGGCCGGCCGCTCTTGATGCTGCACGGCTGGTCGGCGGATCACATGTACCTGGTGGCGGATCTTGACGCGCTCGTGGCCGAGCAGACGGGGTGGCGGCGGATCTACTTCGACCTACCTGGCCACGGTACGACGCCAGCGCCTGATTGGTTGCATAGCCAGGAGCAGATGCTGGAAATCGTGACGGACATTGCCGACCAGATGATTGGCGAGGAGCCCTTCGCGGTGGCGGGCAGCTCGTACGGTGGGTATCTGACACTCGGTCTGGTCCGCACGATCCCCGAGCGATTGTTGGGCGCTGCACTGCTCGTACCCGACCTGCCAGACGCAGACAACTCACGCGATCTACCCGAGCCCGTCACGCTCTATCCAGACGTGTCGCTCTTCCACGATCTCGCCGCTGACGAGGCGTGGATTCCCGAGGGACTGGTCGTGCATGAGCAGCGCATGCTCGACGAGATCCGCGCCTATGACATGCCGGGCTATCGGGCCTGCGACCGCGACTTCTTGGAACGGCTCAACCAGCACTACGTGTATCAGGGGCGGGCCGGGGAGCCGCAGGGGCCGTTCGCGGGGCCGAGTCTTGTGGTGATCGGCCGGCAGGATGCGACGGTGGGTTGGCGTGCACAGCAATCGTTGCTGCCCGAGTTTCCTCGCGCCACGTTCGCAACGCTCGACCTTGGCGGCCACCACATCGGTCGCATCGAGCGGCCGGCGCTCTTTGGCGCGCTCGTTCGCGACTGGCTCGATCGGCTCGAACGCTCGTTGGTCTGAGTCGCTCGCTCGCTCGCGACGACGCGTCTAGCCCGTCTGGTGAATCGTGTCCCACGGAATCTTTGAGACGTAGACGAGGTAGACGGGTGGGATGCCGCCCCAGTTCTGCTTGTAGGCTCGAATAAACTCGGATTGGGTGACGAAGATGTACGGGTGATCGTGTTGCAGGATTTCCTGCATCTTCCAGACGATCGCCTGCCGCTTCTTGAGGTCCATTTCGACGGCTTGATCACGGTAGAGCTTGTCGTAGGCGGGATTGCAGTAGGCCGTATCCGACCAGTTGCCGTACTGCTCGCACATCACGGTCATCAGCATGAAATCGGGGTCGATGTAGCCGAGCCACGACCACATGTGAATATCAAAGTCGAGGTATTTTCCGTCGGGTGCGGCAATCGCTGCCCACGTGGCCGTGCCGTCCATGGGCTTGGCTATGGCTTCGATACCAATCTTTTGCCAGTCCTCTTGGACGATTCCAAACTTGCGATCCTGTCCAGGGATATCCGACGGGAGAAGGACTTCGTAACTCATGCGATCGCCGCTTGGTGTGACTCGGATTCCATCTGCACCCTTGGGATAGCCGGCGTCGTCAAGAATCTTGTTCGCAAGCGCGAGGTCATACGTCTCCGGCGTCACGGCAGGGTTGAGGAAATCTCCAGCAATCGGGGTGAGGATGCTGCCCGCCGGTTTGGCGTAGCCGTTGTAGACCGTGTCGATGATGCGTTGACGATCAACAGCGTGAGCCATCGCATTCTTGACCCGCCAGTCGAGTAGCTCGCGATGTTTCGTCTTCTTTGGGTTCGAGTTGAAGCCAATATTGACGACATCGGGGACGAGCCCGAACTTGATTTGAACCCCCGGCTCGGCCTTCAGTTGGTTGGCGACCGTCGTGGGCACCTTGTCCATCGCATCGATCTCGTTGGCCTTGAAAGCGCTCACCATCGCATCGGCGTTCTGATAGACCGTGATGCCAATCGCGTCCAAATGAGGTCGCGGACCGTAGTACCCAGGGTTGCGCACGAGTAGGGTGGTCCCCTTCTCGTTGTACTGCTTGATCGAGAACGGGCCGCCACCAACGAGTGCTCCCTCGGACTTCATATCCCACGTCCGGAGTCCTTTGCCATTGGTGCCGAGATGCTGCTCGTAGATGTGTTGAGGCAAGATGTAAAACGGCTGGAGATTCGACAACGCGGTTGCCGTTGGCTTGGCGTACGTGATCTCTAGCGTCAGGTCATCGAGCGCTTTGAAAGACGTGGCATTTTTGATGTACGGCGCAACCAAGGCCGTGGCGCCGGACGAATACTTGATCACCGTATTGCCGGTCCACGCTGCATCCTTGGCTGTCAGTGGCACCCCGTCGGACCACTTGCCAGGCTTCAATTTGAAGGTGTAGACCTTGTTGTCGGGCGATACCGTCCAGGACGAAGCCCAGTCGCCGACAAGGTTGTAGTTCGCGTCGTATTGCACGAGCGCGGGGTACATCTCTTGAAAGATGATGTACGCAACTTGGTTCGAGCCGACAAACGGGCTGATGCCATCGGGCGGGTCGGTATAGCCAATGCGGAGAATCCCACCCTCTTTGACCGGCGCGGTGTTGGCGCCGCGGGTATTGCTGCCGCCGCCGCCAGGCGTCGTCGAGACGCCGCCACCGCAGGCAGTGATCGTCGCAAGCAACACAATGATGGGGAGGACGAGGACGAGGGCGATGCGTCGCATAGAGGGGCTCTCCTGACTCGTTAGTCAGGGTACAGGGTGTTCGACACACCATGGGGGCGGAGGGGCAATCAGCACGGCCTCGTTACACTCCTAAACCTATGGATCGCCGAGCAGAATTAGAAGAGCGCACGCGCTACGAGGCCGCCGAGGTTGAGGGGCGCGTCTTTGCGAGCTGGGCCGAAGCGAACGTGTTTACGGCCGATCCGAGTGCTCCGGGCGAGCCGTATTGCATCGCTTTGCCGCCACCGAATGTGACGGGCTCGCTGCATATGGGACACGCGCTCAATGGAGCTGTCCAAGATCTGCTGATCCGCTGGCGTCGGATGCAGGGCCGCAACGTTCTCTGGCAGCCGGGCACGGACCATGCGGGCATCGCGACGCAGATGGTTGTAGAGCGCGGTCTCGCCGCCGAAGGCAAGACGCGTCACGACCTTGGACGCGACGCCTTTATCGAGCGAGTCTGGGCCTGGAAAGAGGCGACGGGCTCCACGATCATCGAGCAATACAAGCGCCTCGGCGCCTCGATGGACTACTCGCGCGAGCGCTTTACGATGGACGACGACTACGCGCTGGCCGTGCAGGACGTCTTTGTTGAGTTGCACAGCCGTGGCTACATCTATCGCGACAACTACCTCGTCAACTGGAGCGTCCCGCTCGCCACCGCGATCTCGGACCTTGAGGTCGAGCACAAGGATGTCAACGACGCGCTCTACGAGGTTGCCTACGAGGTCGAAGGCGGTGGCGAGATCACGATCGCGACGGTGCGTCCCGTCACGATTCTCGCCGACGTCGCGATCGCTGTGCATCCGGACGATCCTCGCTACGCGGCGATGCTCGGCAAGTTCGCGATCGTGCCGATGGTCGGTCGCAAGATCCCGATCATTGCGGACGAGCGCGTCGAGATCGAGTTCGGCACGGGTGCGCTCAAGATCACGCCGGGCCACGACCCAATCGACTTCGAGATCGGCAAGGATCATGGCCTCGAGGCGCTCTCGGCGATCGGTCTTGACGGCAAGCTGACCGACCTGATGCCCGAGTGGGAGGGGCTGACGGCCGACGAGGGACACGAGCGCGCCGTCGAGCACCTGCGCGAGAGTGGCGCGCTGCGCGAGGAGACGCCGTACCGGCACTCGGTCGGTTTCTGTCAGCGCTCTGGCGCTCGCATCGAGCCACTGATCTCGCTGCAGTGGTTCTGTCGAATGGACGAGCTGGCCAAGCCGGCGATCGACGTCGTCAAGTCGCGCGAGGTGCGCTTCCATCCCGAGCGGATGGAGAAGATCTACCTCGACTGGATGGAGCAGATTCGCCCTTGGTGCGTCTCGCGCCAGCTGTGGTGGGGCCACCGCCTACCGGTCTGGTTTGCGGCTGACGGCACGCATGTTGTACAGGTTGAACGTCCCGAGGGTGAGGGTTGGGAGCAGTCGACCGACGTGCTCGACACCTGGTTCTCGTCGGCGCTGTGGCCGTACGCCACGCTCGGCTGGCCCGAGCAGACGCCCGAGCTTGCGAAGTGGTACCCGGGCAACGTGCTGGTCACGGGCCGCGACATCATCAATCTCTGGGTTGCACGCATGATCATGACCGGCATCGCCTTTGCCGACGGTCTGCCGTTTACCGACGTGTACATCAATTCGACGATCCAAGCGGCCGACGGTCGGCGCATGTCGAAGTCGCTCGGCACGGGCGTCGATCCGCTTGATCTGATCGATCAATACGGTGCCGACGCAACGCGGTACGGCCTCTTGAAGATGTGCTCGACGCAGGATGTGCGCTTTGCCGAGGGGATGATCGATGAGGGGCGCGGCCTGGCCAACAAGCTGTGGAATGCGAGTCGTCTTGTGCTGCTCAACGCGGATCCGGAGGCGCTGCCGACGCCGAATGGTCTCGAGGCCGTCGACCGTTGGATCCTCGATCGCTTGGCGCAGACGATCGACGACGTTACAGCCGGCTACGAGGACTTCCAGTTCTCGGCAGCCACGAAGACGCTGTACTCCTTCATCTGGAACGAGTTCTGCGACTGGTACCTCGAGGCAATCAAGGCGCGCCTGTACGGTGACGATGTCGTGTCGAAGCGCGCCGCGTCCGAGACCGCACTGTTCGTGATCGAGCGCACGCTGGGTCTTTTGCATCCGATGTGCCCGTTTGTCACGGAGGAGCTGTGGTCGTTCCTGCCCGCCCGCACGGGGCTGTTGGCGTGGTCGGAGTTCCCGACCACGGACGGCATTCCGCGCGATGCTTCGGCAGCCACGACTGTTGCGGCTGTCATCCAGGCTGTCACGGGCGTGCGGCGACTGCGTCAAGACGCGGAACTGAGTCCCCGCGCCGAACTGGTTGCGACGATCACCGGCGAAGCCGATGCTGTTCGTGGTGAGGCCGCCCTGTTGGCCGCACTCGGTGCAATTCAACTGGTCGAGACCGCAGCGGACGGTCCAGCGGTGCCTCTTCCCGCGGGCGCGGTGACGCTTCATATCCAGGGAGATGGCCTGGCGGGTAAGTTGCGCGATCGGCTGGCCAAGCGTCGCGAAGAGGCGCTTGCTGAGCACAAGAAGGCTGAGGCCAAGCTGGGGAACGCCAAGTTTGTCGAGCGTGCTCCCGCTGAGGTGGTCGAGGAGGAGCGGGAACGCAGCGAGCGCTTTGCCCGCGATGCCGCCGAACTCGAGGCGCAGTTGGCTGCGCTCGACGCGGGCTAACCGCGATGGATCGCGCCGACGAGATCTTGCAGACCCGTTCCATGTTCGGCATGGAGCTCGGGCTCGAGCGGATCAAGGCGATTCTTGAGGTGCTCGACAATCCGCAGCGGTCGTTTATCGCAATCCACGTCGTTGGCACGAACGGAAAATCGTCCACGACGCGCTTTATCGCCGCAGCCTTGTCCGCACAGGGCGCGAAGGTCGGCGCCTACCTCTCGCCGCACATCACCGGCTGGCACGAGCGGGTCTTGATTGCCGATCCACGGCGCCTTCCGGCACCGATTGCGGCGGATTCGTTTGCTGACGCGATTGCCGCGGCCGAAGCCGCAGCCGTCGTGGTTGACGAGGAACGTGGGGGAGCGTGCACACAGTTCGAAGTGCTCACTGCTGGCGCATTTCTCGCCTTGCGGGACGCTGGCGTGGAGATCGCTGTCATCGAGGCCGGACTTGGCGGACGACTCGACGCAACGAACGTTGTGAACGCACCGGTTGTAGTTTTGACGGGCGTGGCGCTTGAGCACACCGAGCATCTTGGTGACACACGCGAGTTGATCGCAGCCGAGAAGCTGGCTGTCCTTCGTCCGGGCGCAATCTTGGTTGCGGGCGGTATGGATGACGAGATTCGCCCAACGGTTGAGGCACTCGCGGCCGAACACGAGGTCACCCGCGCAATGCTTGTCGCGCCGGGCGTGCTCGACGACGAATTGCCTGACCTTGTGGCAGCGGGCAGTTTTCAGCGTGGCAACGCGATGCTGGCACTGGGCGCTGCAGCAGCGCTGGTTGGCGACCAATTCAAGGTGCGTGCCGCGATGGAGGCGATCGCCAAGGTCGTCGTACCAGGTCGACTCGAGGTTGTTGGTCGCTACCCACTCGTCATTCGCGACGCGGCGCATAACCCTGACGGTGCTCGCGTACTGGCGGGCGAACTCGCCCGTGCGACCCGTGGCTCTAAGCCCGTGGTGGGAGTGATCGCGCTACTCGCCGATAAGGACGCCGACGGCTTCGTTGCGGCGTTGGCCGAGTCGTTCGACGTGGTGATCGCGACGGCGACTGAGTCGGAGCGTGCACTGCCGGCGGACCAACTGATGGCGGCCTGCGCGGCGCACGGCCTTGAGGTCGAGGTTGTGCCCGATCCGGAGGCAGCCCTTGCTCGCGCACGTTTCCGCACCGGCTCCGCAGGCGCCGTCGTCATCGCCGGCTCGCTGACTCTGCTCGCCGCGCTCGATACCTAACTGCTCGCACGAGCCGAGCGGCGGACCCCGCTAGCTAATCAGGCGTCCGGCGACATACCCGATGGCGTAGGCCATGCCGATCAACGCAGCGAGTAGGAGCACTGCAAATAGGACGACGCTGGGCTTTCCGATCACGCTGTGGATGCTACAGGGCAGCGCGCCTTATCGCCGCTGGTGAACGGTTGGCAACAATCGGGCAACTAAGGACTTCGCACACCTGTAGCGAATCTACACTTCAGCCAATCTGATGATCATCTTCGCAGCCAACAATCCGTTGCAGCCCGTGCTCGATGTCTACAACTCGGGTGCCTTCCGCGCTGGCGTGCGGCTTGGTCTCTTGCTGATCGTGTTGCTGTGGTTGGCTCTTGCGCTTTGGGTCTACAAAGACGCTCGCCGACGGATGGCCGATCCGATCCTGATTGGGGTAGCCGTGGCTGCAGGACTGTTGTTTCCGTTCATCGGACCGTTTATCTATCTCTTTTTGCGTCCACCTGAGTACCTGGCTGACGTCCGCGAGCGCGAGCTCGAGATTCGTCTGATGGAGCGTCGCTTTGGTGGTGCAGACCACTGTCCGTACTGCGAAGCCGATGTCGAGGCCGACTATCTCGTCTGCCCGGCCTGCTCAGGGCGTCTCAAGAAGGCCTGCGCCAGTTGTCATAAACCGCTTGATCCGACGTGGCGCGTCTGTCCCTACTGCGCCTCGGCACCCCCGCCACCGGCATGATTACGCGTGGTCGCGACGCCCGCGGCCCGCAGACTCACTGGTAGGGGAACGATGGAGACCACGCTCGTACTGCTCAAGCCCGATGCGGTTCGCCGCAACCTAATGGCCGAGATCATTGGTCGCTTCGAGCGTCGCGGCTTCCGCTTCCGCGGCATCCGCCTGATCCAGCTCGATCGCGCAACGGCGGAGACGCATTACGCGGAGCATTCCGAGCGCCCTTTCTTTGGTGAGCTCGTCGACTTCATCACGTCCGGCCCAATTTTGGCGCTGGCGTTGGAAGGCGAAGGAGCAGTGCTGACGGTTCGCGACATGATGGGCAAGACGAACCCACTCGATTCTGCGCCCGGCACAATCCGTGGCGATTTGGCTCTGCTGATGGGCGAGAACATCATCCACGGGTCCGATTCCGTCGAGTCGGCCGAGCGCGAGCTGGCGATCTACTTCCCTGACGGCCTGCTCTAAGTCTTTGGGGTAGCGCGGCGTGGGCGTCGTAGGCGTCCGCGCCCGCGCCTGCCATGATCCTCGGGTGAGCGCGGTACCAATTCGAGACAATGAGTCGGCGTCCGGGCGTCGACGCCTACTCCGTACGGCGCTGTGGCTTATCGGTCTAGGTCTGGTCGTTGTGGTGCTGCAGGCGCTCGGTTTCGACATTTTTGGCTGGGTTGATTCGCTGATCATCCAGATGCAAAAAGTCTCACGGGCCGCTCTGGTCGGCGCGATGCTCTCGCAGGTGCTCAATCTGACCTTCGGTGGCCTGGCCTATGTGGCGATCTGGCGGGCTGCCTATCCCGATTCGAGAACGATTCCGGTTGGGCGCATTGTCGCCTGCTCGATGGTTGGCATCGCCCTCAATGGTGTCCTGCCGTTAAACCTTGGCTCCGTCACGATGCTGTTTATGTTCCTGGCGGTGCTGCCTGGCGCAACAGTGCCGGGTATGGCCTCCGGCTTCGCGGTCGACCAGATCTTCTACGCCGTAATGGGCGCGTTCACGTATACGTACCTCTTTATCACCATCTCGGGTGCCCTTAACGAGGCGATTGGTGGGCTTCGCACGCACCTGCTGGGGCTGGTGATCGTGGCAATCGTTGCTGTCGTAGCGGTTGTGCTGCTGATCAAGCTGCTTAGACAACGCTTGGTGCCCGAGCTGCACAAACTCAAGCAGGGAGCGGCTGTCTTGCGAACGCCGCGGGTCTACATCTTCTCGGTGCTGCTTCTGCAGATGATGGCCTACTTCTTCCAGAATGCGGTCGTCGGCTTTTTCATGTGGGGCTATGGCATCCCCGTCTCGCTACACGCGATCATCCTCAACGATGCTGCCAATTCGCTGGCCACACTGACGGCCGTCACGCCCGGTGGTGTGGGCGTGACCCAGACGTTGACGACGCTTGCGCTCGCCGACGTTGCCGACCCGAAGGTCGTTGCGGCCTATTCGCTGACGCAGCAACTGGTGATGACCGCATGGAGCATCACGATCGCGATCGTCGCTGTGGCGATCTTCTTTGGTTGGCGTGGAGGACGCGCAATCGTCACGAATGCGGTCGCCTCGGCGCGCTCTGAGGTCGGCGAGAAGCGTGCAGCGAAGAAGGCAGAGAAGGCGGCAGAGAAAAACGCTGCCAAAATCGCCTCCGAAACTGCTTCCACGCCGTCGATCGAAGGCTGATTCCCGCTCGGTCCGTCGCTAGCGACGGCCACTCGGCGTGCGGGGCGAGACGGGCCGCACGACCTTGCGAAGAAAGCGCCGCTGGCTGCCATCGGGGTCAGTGCTCGGAGGTTCAGCGGGTGGTTCGCCACCATCATCCTCGTCGGGCTCGTAGCCACCACGAACCAGCCAAAGAAATGCTGCTGCCATCAAGGCAGCGATAAGCAGCGCGACCCCGAAGACGAGTTCAGATCGGACGATAATCATCGCCGACAGGGCGACCCCAAAGCTTCCTAACGCGCCTGCCGCCAGCGCTGAAAGGAAGCGCGGCGAGGCACCAGTGGTCGGTGGTGGCAGGCGTTTCGCTGCGACGATTAGGACGATGACCGTTGTTATCTCGAGCAACAGCACTTCTGAACATTATCGGACTTGCCGAACTAGATCGAGAAGTCGACGCC
>JBAXOM010000047.1:0-16473 GCA_037133215.1 Thermoleophilia bacterium
CAATCGCAGAACCTCCCACCCCGCCCGCTCCCAAGCGGCGGCGCTCGCGTCGAGAGATGCGTAACGACGGTGGCTCCGCCCTGTCCACGTACGGACTACTGGCGCCGATGCTGATTGTGCTCAGCCTGTTCTTCCTCGCACCGCTCTATTACATCTTTCTCTTTAGCGTCGCGCTGAAGCGCTTTGCCCCGACCGACGCGCTCGCCAGCCTCAACGGTGAGCTCAACGCATTTACGACGGACCTCTGGTCCAAACTGGTCAGCGTTCATGTCACCGTGATGATCCCGGGGCTCAACTTCGACGTCCCGGTGATCGTGGTCGGCATCGCCTTCGTGGTACTGCTGCTGGTGGCCGTGACGGCGAGCCGCATTCCCGAGTACGGCTCGTGGATTGTTGGCGTCGCCTTCGTCCTGCTGCTTGCGCCCTTTCTGACCTTCCCTGCCGGCAACAACTTGGTGCGCCTCGTCGAGCTGTCGTCTGATGGTCAGTACATGCGCCTGTTCTTCAAGTCGGTCTCGATGGCAATGACGTCGTCAGTAGCGGCAGTGGTGATCGCAATTCCCGTCGCCTACTTCCTCGCCTTCTGCGTCGGCAAGTCGAAGTACACGTGGCTCCTGATCGTGATTGCCCCCTTCTTGACGTCGTACCTCCTGCGCGTCTTCGCCTGGAAGGTCATCCTCGGCGATCAGGGCCTGATCAACTCGGGCCTGACCGCGATCGGTGTGATCGATCAGCCCTTGACGTTCCTGATCTACAGCCAATTTACCGTCATCGTCGTGCTCACCTACGCGTGGGTACCGTTTATCTGTCTGCCGATCTTCCTCTCTTTTGAGACGATCGATCGGCGCCTGCTCGAGGCCGCCATGGACCTTGGTGCGACGCGTATGCAGGCCTTCCGGAAGATCAGCCTGCCAATTATTGCGCCGGGCATCGTTGCCGCTTTCTTGTTCGTCTTCATCCCGTCGATCGGCGAATACATCACCCCCACGCTCGTCGGTGGTACGCAGGGCACGATGTACGGCCAGTCGCTCGCCAACCAGTTTGTCGGTGGCGCCTTTAACTGGCAGTTCGGCTCGGCGATGGCGCTCTTCTTGCTGGGCGTCGTGCTCCTGCTGACCTTCGCAACCGCACGCTTTCTTCGCGCTGGTGGTGGTGGCCTCTAATGGCGCACGACTCGTCCACCTTCGTCGTCATCTCGCCGTGGGGCAAGCGCGTCTTGGCCGCATTCTTCGTGGTCTTTCTACTCGTGCTGTATCTGCCGACCGTGCTGCTGATCATCTTTTCCTTCAACGACGGCACGGTCGCAGCCTTTCCGCTTGAGGGATTGACGACGAAGTACTACGGTCTGGCCTTCCACTCGGACGAGATTCGCAAGGCACTGGGAGCGAGCGTCTGGGTTGCGCTTGGCGCGGCCTTTTTCGCGACGCTGATCGCCTTGATGGCGTCGTACCCGCTCGCCCGCCGCAACGTCCGCGGCAAGGCTTTTATCTCCGCTCTCATGCTGGTGCCTCTGGTCGTGCCAACGGTGGTGCTCGGTGTCGCCCTGCTGATCCTGTTTCAGCGTGGTCCCGGCCAGATCGGACTTGGCCTGACGCGCATCATGCTGGCGCACATCGTGATTGCGATGCCGTTTGCCGTCTTGATCCTCTTGCCACGCATCGCCAGTATCGACCGGCGACTCGAGGAGGCAGCCTACGACCTTGGCGCCTCTGGCATCCAGACGTTCCGCCGCGTAATGCTGCCGCTGATCGTGCCGTCGATCATCTCGGCTTTCCTGATCTCGTTCGTCTTCTCGATCGACGAAGTTGTGATTGCCTCGTTCCTCGCCTCCGATCAGGTCACCTACCCCGTCTACCTCTATTCGGGCCTCAAGTTCCCCGAGAAGACGCAGACACTGATCCCCGTCGCAACCGTGATGATTGTGATCAGCTTCGCCCTCGCCTTCGGTGCCGAGGCGATCCGTCGCTACGGCGACCGCCGCTTGGTCGGGAAGTAGCCGTGCGGGCGCTGGTCGCCACAATTATCGCGATCGGCGTGCTCGCTGGGTCGGCTGTCGCGGTCGCGCAACACGCAGATACCTCGGGCGCCGCACGGGCACGCATGATCACGGTCCTGTCGAGTGAAATCTCCACAGGCGACTGTGGCTGCACCGCGCCAACCCGCGCAAAGGATCGGGCTGCTGACAGAGCAGCTGCAGAAGCTTCAACCAGCACGAAGATCGCTCCCTAACGGCGTACAACCGCCAACGGCTCTCCGAGGAGGGACCACATGGACGCACGCATGAATCGCAGAGGCTTTGTCGCTCTGACCGGCGCAACGAGTCTCGCGGCGTTCCTCGCCGCCTGTGGAGGATCGTCGTCTTCCGGCAGCGGGAGTGCGGCTGATACGAGCGCGAGCAGTGGTTCTGGCGCCCAGCCCGCCTCGTTTGACCCGGCGACTGAGCCGGACGGACCGCTTACGGTCTTTACCTGGGCCGGCTACGACGACTCCCCTAAAGACGGCGCACCCTTTATGTGGTCGCAGTATGAGCATGGGCCGTACGGCAGCAAGTCGCCACTCGAGTTCACGCTCCTCGACGATGACACCCAGGCGCTCGCCAAGGTCGCCTCAGGCTTCAACCCCGACATCATCCACCCCTGTGGCAGCTTCATTACCAAGTGGCAGCAGGCGGGCCTGATTCAAGCACTCGACACTGGACTGCTGCCCGATTGGGCGGGTGTCCCCGAGGCGCTGAAAGAGCCCGGATACATCGACGGCGCGTATTACCACATGCCTTTCGATACGGGCTTTACCTCGCTGACCTACGACGCCGACGCGATCGACTTTTCGGCAACGGGCGGTGAGGAATCGTGGAAGGTCTTGCTCGACGAGCGTTACAAGGGCAAGATGTCGCTCTTCCGTGGTCCCGACGAGGTGATCTCGATCGGCGCACTCGTGAATCGTGGCGCGCTTGATCCGATGGTGTTGACGCTCGAGGAGATTGCCGCCTCCAAGGAAACGTCGCTGAAGATCAAGGCGAACTTGCGCAACTACTGGACCTCCCAGAACGATACGGTCAACGACTTCGTTAACGGCAACTTGCTGGTCACTTCGACGTGGCCTGACGGGTACTGGAAGATCAAGAACCATCCAAAGATGAAGGGCCGCAACATCAAGTACATGCAGCCAATCGAGGGTCGCATGGTTTGGGTCTGCGGGATGGTGCTAAGTGCGCAATCCCAACAGCCCGGGCGCGCCATGGTCGCGATGGCGTCGGCCAATACACCCCAGGCATCTGCCGACCTGACGGATCTCTTTCAGTACGCCGGCGCACAGAAAGAGGGTGTCGCCAAATTGATCAAGGATAAGGACCTAATCAAAGTCTTTGGCATCGATGACCCCAGCCTCTGGGCAGCACCAAAGGCGTGGCCGCAGAAGCCTGTCCAGCCGTATGCCGAGTACATCGCGGCTGGCACTGAGGTCCTCGACAGCTGAGCCGTGGGGCAGGAGTGGTCTAGCGGTGGCTACGAGGCGGTAAACACGCTTGGTGTTTACCAGAAGATCCGTCAGAGTGGCGTGCGATGGATTTGATCCTTGTCGCCACGATCGTCACGGTCGCTCTTGCCGTGCTGTTCGATTTCACAAACGGCTTTCACGACTCGGCGAACTCGACGGCTACGGTCGTCGCCACGCGGTCGTTGAGCCCACGCGTGGCCGTCGTTCTCGCGGCGGTCTTTAACTTCCTCCCCGCCTTCGTCGTTGGCACCGCCGTGGCGAACACGATTACGAAGACCGTGCAGCTCGGCGATCTCCCGACCGTGGCTGCCGGCGCCGTGCCCTACGGCGTGCGCCTGACGCTGGCTGCGTTGCTCGGCGCGATTTTCTGGAACTTCTTCACGTGGCATCGCGGTCTGCCGTCGTCGTCGTCCCACGCACTGATCGGTGGTCTGGTCGGAGCTGGCATCGCCGCTGGTGGCATGGGCGCGGTCAACTGGAATACCATGAAAGACATCGTGATCGCAATCGTTGCGTCGCCTGTCGTCGCGGGTGTCGTCGCAATTCTCGCCGTGATCATCATCTTGTTGATGACCAAAGTCTTCAAATTGCACGAGGACCATGTTGTCTATCAGGTTGGACAGATCGCGTCATCCTGCTGGGTTTCTTGGGGCCATGGCTCTAACGACGCGCAGAAGACGATGGGTGTTGTGGCAGCCACGCTCTTTGCTGGCGGCTATTTGGGCGACATGGACGCAAGCCACCTCGAGCCGCCGACCTGGGTCATCTTCGGCGCGCACGCTGCGATTGCCGCAGGCACGCTCTACGGTGGCTGGTCGATCATCGAGACGATGGGACTTAAGATCACGAAAATCACCCGCGCGACGGGCCTTGCCGCCAACATCGGCGCGCTCGTCTCGATCAATGGCGCCACCAACTTTGGTATTCCAATCTCGACGACTCAGGCCGTGTCGAGCTCGATCGTCGGCTCGGGTGTCGGTGCGCGTCGCCGCGTCAACTGGCTCGTCATGCGCGACATGGTGATCGCATGGGTCTTCACGATGCCCGTGGCTGCGGTGATCGGTTTCGTCGTATTCCAATTGACGGTGCTTCCCGGCGTGCTTGCCTACGTCGCCACCGCCGCCGCGATCGTGGCGCTGGTTATCTACGCCGTGATCCTGATGCGTGGCGCGATGACCGCTGAAGACGTCGCCGAAGAGCTGCCTTCGGAGGCAGAACTCATCGGCGCGACCTGACGCGTACATCGCACACCAGGTTCAGGCCAGCGGTCCCACCTCGGCGGGGCGGGTCATGCCGTTAAGAGGCTCTTCGCCACGCAGGACCCGCGCCACGTCCTCAGCTGCGTCATCAAAGGAACGTCGGTCCGACTCGGCCGAATACCACGCCGCGTGCGGTTGGATGATCGTGTTTGGCCACGTCAACGCTGGCTCGTCGGCCGGAGCAGGCTCGACCGGCAGCACGTCAAGCGCGGCACCGGCGATGGCGCCCGTCTCGAGTGCGCGCCCGAGGGCGAGATGGTCGACGATCGCAGCCCGAGCCGTATTGACGAGGTAGGCGTCGGGGCGCATCTTCGCGATCGCCGCGGCGTCGATGAGGCCCCTGGTGCGGTCGGTCAGCGACGTCATGATCGCCACGACATCGGCAGCACCAAGCAGGTCGTCGAGCGGCACGAGGGTGCCACCCGCGGCAGCAACGTCACCTGCCGCAGCGTGCTCAGACGCCACGCGCACGTCCATGCCAACGGCACTGGCGGTCGTGATCAACCCGTGACTAATCGCACCGAAGCCCACCACGCCAAGAATCGAACCGCGTACAGGGCGTGGTGCCCGCGGGTACGGCCACCAGGTGCCCTCACGGACAAGGCCATCCAGCATCACGACACCACGCAGCACCGCGTAGATGAGCGCCATCGTGTGGTCGACGACCTCGACATCGCAGAAGTGCGTCACGCGACAACACCAGACGCCACGCTCGGCCAGCCCATCGACTGCGAGATGGTCAAACCCGGTCGAGCACGTGCCAACCGCTTTCAGGTTCGGCGCAGCGTCGAGCACGTCGACGCCGATCTTGCCGCCCGGGTAGGTCAGCACCGCAACGACATCGTCGCCAGCGATCTCCGTATTGAACTCAACCGTTACCCCACAGGGCTCAAGGATGGCGCGGGCGCGGTCGAGCGGCCACGTATCGTCGATCACTACGACTCTCATCGGGTTCCCTCCGGTTGCATAATCAGCCCCTCTGGCACCTCGCCACGGAGGAACCGAGCCAGATCAGCTATTTGACGGCGATACGGCGCCAGACTGGCCTCGGCGGAATACCAAGCCGAGTGTGGCTGCAGAATCAGGTTGGGCCAGCCAAATGCGGGCTCGTCTGCCGGTGGCGGCTCGACCGGATAGACGTCGATCGCCGCACCGGCAATCACTGCCATCCGTAGGGCGTCGCCGAGTGCGACGTGATCGACGAGCGGGCCACGCGCACAGTTGACGAGATACGCATCGTCGCGCATCTGGGCAAAGCGGCGGGCGTTCATCAGATGTTGCGTCTCCGGGAGTAGCGGCGCGTGCAGCGTGACCACATCGCTCGTCTCGAGCAGCGTGTCGAGATCGACCTTCTGCACGCTGAGGCTCTGCATCGTTGCCTCGCCGACGAATTCGTCGTAGGCCACCACTTCCATCCGAAGCGCGTCCCCCTGAATGGCCACGAGTCGACCAATACGACCAAAGCCGATGATGCCGAGGCGACTGCCTGCCAGGCGTCGCGGCTCGCGTGGATAGGGCCACCAGCCACCCTCGCGGACGAAGCCATCGAGTTGCGCAACGCCACGCAGCAGGTTCGCGGCGAGCGTAATCGTGTGCTCAGCAACCTCCTCGTCGCAATAACTCTTGACGTGCAGGCACATGACACCCTGCGCCGACAGTTCCACCGCGGGGATGTTGTCGTACCCGGTCGAGCACGTGCCAACAAGGCGCACGTTCGGCACCAACTCGAGCAGATTCGCTGGGATTGTCTGCTCTGGTGCAGCGAGGACGGCGACCACGTCGTCCCCTTCGATGCGATCGGCCTTTTCGAGCGTCACGTCGATGCCGTCGAGAGCCTCCATGCCAACGTCCATGGGCCAGAGCGGGTCAAGAATCAGCACGCGCGTCATGCAACAACCTCCGGCAAGATCGTATCGATTGCCTCCGCGAGGTCGAGGTCGAGTTGCGAAATGCCGCGTGGACGGTGCGTGGTCAACTCGATACGGAGTGTCGCTCCCCGCTGAGACCAGTTGGGGTGGTGATCAAGGCGTTCCGCAACCGCGGCGATCGGTGCCAGCGAGTCGAATGCCTCTTGCCACGAGGCAAAGGTATGCGAGCGAACCAGGCACCCGTCGACGAGCGCCCAGGCGCGACGCTCAACGAGTGCGTCCGTCAACACACTGAATGTCAATGGCGTGTGCTTGCTCATCCGTTTCTCTCCCACCCATCCTGTTACCCGCGTAGTCGCCAGCACTGCGTAGACTACGCGGGTACCGCAACGTGGAGGACACCGTGGCAAGCAAGTGGCTTGAGGTTGGACAATTCGGACAGAGCGTCTGGTACGACAACGTGGCTCGCCCCGCTGTCGAGACGGGCCTGTTGGCGCGCATCATCGAAGAGGACGGCGTGACCGGTGGTACATCAAACCCATCGATCTTCGCCAAGAACGTCGAGGAGTCCGGCGCCTACGACGAGGCGATCAGTTCCTTCCCCGCCGACGCCACGGCTGCTCAGATCTTCGAGCCCCTCTGGATCCAAGACATCCAGGCTGCCTGCGATGTGATGCGCCCGGTCTTCGACCGCACCAATGGTGCCGACGGCTTTATCTCGATTGAGGTCGAGGCAGACCTTGCCTTCGATACCGCAAACACGGTCAAGCGTGCCAAGGAGCTGCATCTCGCTGTCGATCGACCGAACGCGATGATCAAGGTGCCGGGCACGATCCCTGGGATCGATTCGTTTCGCCAGCTGACTGCAGCCGGTATCTCGATCAACGTCACGCTGCTCTTCTCCGTCGAGCGCTACACCGAGATCGCGCAGGCCTACGTGACCGGTATGGCCGAGCGGCTCGCCGCTGGCAAGCCCGTCACGGGCATTCAGTCTGTCGCCAGCTTCTTCGTCTCGCGCATTGATTCGAAAGTCGACGACATGCTGCCCGAGGGGTCCGACCTGCGAGGCAAGGCTGCTGTTGCGAACGCCAAGATCGCCTACGCCGACGTCTATCAGGCGACCTTTGAGGCTGGTGTCTGGGAGTCGATTGCGGCTGCTGGTGGCGCCCGCCAGCGCCCACTCTGGGCCTCGACGAGCACAAAGAACCCTGACTACTCGCCGACGCTCTACGTCGATGAGTTGATTGGCCCCGATACGGTCAACACGGTGCCGGATGCGACGCTGGAGGCGTACCGCACGCTGGGCAACCCTGGCTCGCGCATCACCGAGGACCTGGCCGGCGCCCGTGCCGTCATGCAGGGCATCGCCGATGCCGGCATTAACTTCTCCGCCGTCACCAAAGAGCTTGAGGACGAGGGCGTCGCGTCGTTCCAGAATGCCTATGTAGGCATGCTCGAGGCGATCCAGAAGCGCCACGACGCCGTCAGCTGATGTCACAAAGGGGTCAGACCCTTATGTGACATGCCTGAAGCAATTCCCGAGGCGCACGACCAGCGATTGCTGCTTGGATGTCACATAAGGGTCTGACCCCTTTGTGACATCACGCGCCCGGCAGGATTCGATCCAGCCAGCCGGGCAGCCACCAGTTCTTGTCGCCGATCAGCACCATGACGCTCGGCACGAGCATCAGGCGCACGACTGTGGCGTCGATCAGAACCGCGGTTGCCAGGCCGATGCCGAACATCTTGATCACGACGTTGTCGATCAGCACGAAAGCCATAAAGACCGTGATCATGATCAGCGCTGCTGCCGTGATCACACGCGCGGTGTGAGACAGGCCGACCTCGATACTTCGAAGTGTCGAGGCACCACGCTCGTGTTCCTCGCGAACGCTGCTGATCAGGAACACCTGATAATCCATCGAGAGTCCGAACAGGATGGCGAACATCATCATCGGCACGTAGGCCTCGATCTGCACCGCCTCGGGCACGCCGATGTAACGAGAGGCCCAACCCCACTCGAAGATTGCGACGATCACGCCGTACGCAGCGCCGACGGAGAGCACGTTCATCACCGCACCGCTGAGCGGTACGAGGATGGAGCGGAACTCGACGACCAGCAGGAGGAACGAGAGCAGAATCACCGCACCGATGAAGAACGGCAGCCGGTCGGTAATGCGATTGGACAGCGCGATCATCGCCGGCGTCACTCCAGTGACGTCGACCGTCACGGCCTTGCCAGCAATCGGCTGTACCTCACCGGGAAGACGATTGACCAAGTCTTCCGTGGCCTGTGCGGTCGGCGACGACTTGGGTACTACTTGGATCAGCGTCACCTTCTGCTTGGCGTTGATTGCCGGCGGATAGACGACCTTGACGTCACTGTCCTTACCGACGGCAGCGATGATCTTCTTTGCGCCCGCCTGATCCGTATACGGTGACAACACAATCTCGATGGGCCCGTTCTCGCCGGCACCGTAGGCCTTCGCGATTTGGTCGTACGCGGCCCGCGTCGTCGAGCCCTGAGGATCGGAGCCAGCGTCGACCTGACCCAGCGTCATCGAGAAGAACGGAATTGTCAGGGCGCCGAGGATCACCACGGCGATCAGCAGAAAGGGAATCGGGTGGGAACCGACAACGCGCGCCCATCGCCCCCACATACCGCTCGAAATTTCGCCCGCCGAATCGATCGGAGGCGCATTGCGATCGCGCTTACGAAGAATGCGCATGCCAAACAGCGAGAGCAGTGCCGGCAGCAGGGTGAGCGCTGCCAAAATCGCGGTCAGTACGGCGAACGAGGCTGTGACGCCCAACAGTGAGACGGTCGGGATACCGGCGAGGAAGAGGCCGGTGAGGGCAATCGCAACGGTGACACCTGCCACCAGCACCGCGCGGCCAGCGGTACCGAGCGCGGCTGGGATCGACTCTTCGATAGTCATGCCCGCCCGTAGTTGCTCGCGATGGCGATTGACGATGAAGACCGCGTAATCGATGCCGACGCCGAGCCCGATCATCGCAGCGAGCACCGGTGCGATCGACGAGATGGGCGTAACCGATGAAAACACGGTGATCGACATCAGCCCCAACATCAACCCAGCGATCGCGCTGAGGAGCGGTGCCACCATGGCGAGCACCGTCATGAAGGCGATCGAGAGGATAATCAGAGCCGCAAAGAGCCCGAGTACCTCGGAGATGTCCTGCCCTGCGCCCGCTGCCTCAGCCGCCGGCGCACCCGAGTAGGCGATATGAACGCCCGATACGGCTTTGACTGGCGCCATCACATCCTGCAGATGGGTGTACATCGCCGGCGTGATGTCGTTGACGTTGACCGTGTAACGAATATTGATCAGTGCCGTCGATCCGTCGGACGAGACGGTGCTTGGCTCGGCGAAGGGGTTTCCCACCACGCCCATCGACGGCAGCGTCTTGATGTCCTTGATGGCCTTTGTGATGACGTCTTGCGTCGCCTTTACCTTCATTGCCCCGGGGGCGCCGTAGACCACGATTTGGCCAGGCGTACCGGTATTCGAAGTTGGGAAGGCCCGATTAAGCGTGTCGCTGCCACGAAAAGCGCTCGTGCCAGGAACGGACAACCCTTCGTTGTCGTTGACATCAACGAGCTTCGTGGCTGTCGTCATTCCTGCCAGCAGAAGGATCCAAAGCACGACGACGACCCAGCGGTATCGCGCGCACAGTGCTCCAAGCTTGGCAACCATTGTTTCCTCCCTTAAGAAACTCTATCGGACTTGAGGCCAACGTCGCTTTTGCCGAGCGGTCACCCTAAACTGCCCGCATCGCCTGAGGAGAGTCTGATGAGCCTGTTTGAGATCCGTAAGATCGTCACGATCACCGAGGAGATCCACCACGATTTCGGTCCGCAGCCGGAACAGCCGGCGCGCAAGGGTGCCGTGCTGGCCGTCGTCACGAATCCGTACGTCGGCACGTACGTCGAGGATCTCAGCCCCGCGATGGACGAGTTGAAGGCGCTGGGCGAACACCTCGGCAAAATCTTGATCGATCATCTCGGCGGCGATGCCTCGGCCATTGAGGGCTATGGCAAGGGTGCCATCGTCGGCTCGAATGGCGAGATCGAACACGGTGCCATGTGGCATATCCCCGGCGGTGGCGGCATGCGCGCAGCGATCGGTGGCGGCACCTCCATCGTGCCGTCGACGAAGAAGGTTGGCCCAGTCGGTGCCCGCCTTGACGTGCCACTGACCCACATCGACTGGTCCTACGTCGGTAGCCATTACGACGCAATCGAAGTTGGTGTACCCGATGCACCACGCGCCGACGAAATGGTCTTGATCCTTGCGATGGCCACGACGGGTCGCGTCCACGAGCGTCTGGCAACAGGCTTCTCGCTCGAAGACCGCGGCAAGCCAGGCGTCCCCGCATGAGAATCGCCTTCATTGGCCTCGGCCGCATGGGCTGGCACCTCGCCGGTCACCTAGCCACTGCTGGCCACGAGTTGTCCGTCTTCGATATCGACGCCGACGCAGCACAGCGTTGGGCTACCGAATTTAGTGGTACCGCTGCCGCCTCGATCGCTGAGGCCGTAGCCGACTGCAGCGTCGTCTGCTCGTCCGTCCCGGCCGACCCGCAACTGCGGAGCATCTGGGATGCAGCGCAGGGCAGCCTCGCCGACGGTGCAATTTGGATCGACCACTCCACGACCTCCGCCGAGATCGCGCGCGAGCTCGCTGCCGAGGCGACGGCGGGTGGCTGCTCCTTTATCGATGCACCCGTCTCGGGCGGCACGGTCGGCGCCGAGAACGGCAAGTTGGCCGTGATGGCCGGCGGCGACGCCTCGGCATGGGAGACGGCCAGCCAAGTCGTCGCTGCCTACGCAGCCCGTGCCAACCTGATTGGCGGCCCGGGCGCGGGACAGCTGACGAAGATGGCCAACCAGATCTGCGTGCTCGGCGTCGGTCAAGCACTCGCCGAGGGTCTTACCTTTGCCGAACAGTCCGGGCTCGACCCGCGCAAAGTGCTCGAGGTGATGCTGACGGGCTCGTCGACGTCGTGGATGATGGAGAACCGCGCCGAGTCGATGATCGCCGGCGAATTCGATTTCGGCTTCTCGACCACCCTGATGCGCAAAGACGTCTCACTCGTCCTCGACGAGGCCGACCGCAAGGGCTTCGAACTCCCCGTCACGGCGCTGGTCGCCGAACTGCTCGACGAGGTGGATGCGATGGGTGGCGCCAACGGGGACTGGTGCAGCCTGATGCAGCGCCAGCGTGCCGCAGCGACCGACTGAGACGACCCTCTGCGAGTAGGGTTATCGGGTCCAGCACTACCCGGAGGTTGAGATGCCTAAGCGCGTACTCGTGATCGTGCCGTTCCCCCTCGACGATGAGGGCGTGGCCAATCGGCGTCTGCAGGCCTCCGCAATCGACCTAGGCCCAGATATCCAGTTCGATTTCGAGCCGGTCAAGGCAGGCGCTGCACTGCTCGATAGCTTCCACGATTCGATGCTCGCGGACCTCGCGCTCTACGAGGTCGGCATGTCGGCTCAGGAGCGTGGCTACGACGCGGTCTGCAGCGACACGATGAGTGACTCGGGTGTCAATGCCTTGCGTTCGTTGCTCGACATTCCGGTGATTGGCCCTGGGCGCGCCTCGTACCTGACGGCGCTGATGCTCGGCCAGCGGTTCTCGGTGCTAACGCAGTGGGACGGCTGGATTCCGATCTACCAGAAGGGCATCCACGACGCAGGACTCGATGCGCACTGTGCCTCGATTCGGTCGATCAACATGCGGCCCGACCTGAAGAACCTGCTGGGCGGCAAAGAAGAGGTCGTCTTTCCGCTCTTGCTCGCTGAGGCCCAACGCTGCATCGAGGACGGTGCCGACGTGATCTGCCTCGGCTCGACGACGATGCATCAGGCGCACGGCTTTCTGACGGAGAACCTGCCCGTGCCCGTCATCAACCCTGGTCCGCTCAGCTACGCAATCGCCCACATGCTGCTCGTCACGGGCCTCTCGCAGAGCCACAGCTTCTACCACCAGCCCGAGGTACCAAAGCAGGGCATGACTGCCGCGATGCTCGACGCTGCCCGGGCCTACGAGGCCGGGCAGGAGTAGCGGGGGCAGGATTCGAACCTGCGACCTTCGGGTTATGAGCCCGACGAGCTACCAGACTGCTCCACCCCGCGTCGTGACGGCAACTCTAGCGCTGATCACGATTTGAGGCACCACTTCACAGGTTCTACCCCATTCGGTTTAGCCGTCTCGGAGACGCTGCAGGAGCTGCTGCGTTTGTACTGAGGTGGCACCGTGGCGCACGCAGTAGGCATAGGCACGCCGCCCGGCACCCGCATCGCTGCCGGCCGTTGGGTAGCGACGGCGAACCTGTTTCTCCAGAGCAGCGACGTCGACGGCGCCACGCGCTGCTGCTGTTTTCGTCGCAGCGGGTGCGAGCTCGGCCGTCACCCTCCCAATCACGTCGGGACCAAAACCACGGCGCGCAAGGAAGGCATATGCGCGTTGGCGCGTCTTCGTCGTGCTTGGACGCGACTCGAGCAATCGCCGCGCGACCGCTTCAGCATCGAAGTTGGCATATGCCTCGTCGAGCGCCCCCTCCACCACCTCGGGAGCAAAGCCCTGCGTGCGCAACCGCTGGCGTGCCGAATAGGGAGCCTGCCCCTCCTCCATCAACCGTCGTGCGCGCCCCCGCGCCAGGGCATCGTCGTTGAGGATGCCGAGCGCATCGCAGCGCTCGAGCGTCTGGGTGATCACCGACGGTGCATAGCCCTTGCGGGTCAGACGCTCGCCCATTTTGGCGCGAGAGGCCATCCGAAAATCGAGCGAGCGCACCGCATACGCGAAGGCCTGCTCGGTCTGCGCCCGCTGCTCAAGTGAGGCACGGCGTGCGTCCGTCAGGTCTTCCCCGACGCGCAGGTGCTCATCCGCGACGAGGCCGACGGGCAGCGTCGCCCAAAAACTGCCATCGAGATGGACGCGCACGACTGGCTTAGTGGCCGATGGTGCCAATCGCGTGATCTCGGCCATGCCTCGAATATATCGCCCACCATGCCAGTCGGAACCTCCGCCCGTCGTGCCGCGTACGCTTTCGCGCATGCGGGCAGCGGTGATCGACATGGGGACAAACTCGACGCGGCTGCTGATCGCAGACGTCGCGGGTGGCGAAATCGTCGAGCTCGAGCGTCTGATGACGATCACCCGCCTTGGTGCGCACGTCGATCGAGACCACCGTCTTGCCGAGACCTCGATGGGACGGACGCGCAAGGTCGTGACCGACTACGTCGAGCGGGCGCGGGCCATGAATGCGGACGTCATCTTCGCGAGCGCGACGAGTGCCGTGCGCGACAGCAACAACGGCGAGGCGTTCATGGCCTCCCTCGCACGCGATCTGGGTATCGCGGCCCGTGTGTTGTCGGGCGATGAGGAGGCCCGGGCAACCTTCCGCGGTGTCACCTCGGCCCAACTGACGACCGAGCCGACGGCAGTGATCGACGTCGGCGGCGGCTCAACCGAGATCGTGGTCGGCCAGGGCACCCACGTGCTCGGCGCCGTCTCGCTGCAGGCAGGCTGCGTACGCGCCACAGAGCGTTGGCTCAGCGAGGATCGAGTCGGCCCCGAGCAGATGACGATCGCGCGCCAAGAGATCGACCTCCTGCTCGACCGCCACCTCCCACCCGACCTGGCCAAGACGGTGGTCGGTGAGCCGATTGCGGTGGCGGGCACGGCCACCACGCTCGCCGCGCTCGACCTCAAGCTGCCGGGCTACGACGCCGAGCGGATCCATGGACATCGCGTCGATCGTGACGTCGTCGCAACCTGGATCGCGAAGCTCGCACCCCTGACAGCCGCCGAGCGCCACTCGCTCTACCCGGCGATCGAATCGGGTCGAGCCGCGTTGATCGTGGGTGGCTCAATCGTGTTGCTGGCCGCACTCGATGCGCTCTACGCCGATGGCTACGTTGCCTCTGAGCGCGACATCCTGCACGGCCTCGTCCTGGGCCTCGCCTCGTAGAGCTAGACGGTTGCGTCGAGCGTGCGGCGCACCTCGAGCAGGTGCTCGTTGACGTGCATCAACTCCATCGCCTCGGCGAGCAGCGACGGCGAGCAAAGCAGTTCCGACTCTACAAACGCGTCCCAATCCCGCGGCAACGACCCAGCGCAATAGGCGGGCAGTTGGTCTTGGAGGAGTTCGTGCACGGATTGGCGGGCAAGCGTGGAGATAGGTGACATATCGCACCAACCGCCGTCGCAGCCCACCTGCTGCTCTATCCTCGTGAGGCCCCGATGGCGGAATTGGTCAGACGCTGTCGACTTAAAATCGACTGCCGAAAGGCATGCGGGTTCGAGTCCCGCTCGGGGTACTTCAGACGGCCTCGCGGGCGAGGAACGTCCGTACCTCGTCGACTGAGCCAATTACGGGGACGTTCGGCAGGCTGCCCCGGAGGAAGCTCCCGTAGCCCTTAGTGACGAGCCGGGCGTCGAGGACGGCCACCACGCCGCGATCCGATTCCGAGCGCAGCAGGCGCCCAAAGCCCTGCTTGAGCAGGAGTGCTGCGTGTGGCAGTTGGACGTCGCGGAAGCCGTTGCCTCCATCGCGTTCGGCGCGTTCGGACTTGGCGGCGATCAAGGGGTCGTCGGGGACAGCAAAGGGCAGGCTCTCGAGAATCACCAGTTCGAGCGAGCGGCCGGGGATATCGACGCCCTGCCAAAACGTCATCGACGCGAACAGGACGGACGTCTCGTCTTCGCGAAACCGGTCCAACAGCACATCGCGCGAGGCCTCGCCCTGGCAGAGCACCGGCATGGTAAGACGATCGCGCAGCAGGTCGTGGGCACGCTGGAGACGACTGATCGACGGAAACAACACGAGTGCCCGTCCGCCCGCCGCCTCGATCAGTTCGCCAATCCGATCGGCGACGACCACGGCATCTGCCTTGCCACCACCGACGATGTCGTCCGGCACGTAGAGACGCGCGTTCGACTCGATATCGAACGGCGAATCCTCCACGTGTGTGGTCGCTGCATCCGCGCCAAGCCGGCGACAGATACCCGTCATGCCATCGCCGTCGGCCAGGGTTGCACTGACCAACACCGCAGCGTGCAGTTTGTCCCACAGGTGCTCGCGGAGCAGCGGCCCCACGGCCGTTGGGGCCGCACGCAACTCCACTCCGCCACGCGTGTCGCGCTCCGACCAGACGACCGTCTCCTCGTGGTCCGGCGAGAGAATCGCCTCCAGCGCTAGCGCCTGGCGTTCGGCCTGACGCGCCAAGGCCTCGGTCTCGTCCGAGAAGTCGCGAATGCGCTCGGCAATACGTCCGAGTGCATCGCGCATGGCATCGGCAGCATCGAGTGGCAACAGCCGCAGACGCGTCTCGTCGAGGCGCACGCGGCGCCCCTCGGGCAGGGCGTTGAAGAGGCGATCACCGTGCATCTGTAGCAGCGCTAGTTCGGCGGTCGGCGGCAACTTGATCGCCGCCGTGCAGGCCGTGTCGATATCACGCGCAAAACGCGACAGCGCAGGTGCAGAGACACGGGCGCCAAGCGACTCGGCCGCAATCTGCTCAAAGGTATGGGCCTCATCGATGATCAAGACGTCGTGCTCGGGCAGGATTACCGGCTCGCCGCCGCGGGCCGAACGCAACGCGAGGTCGGCGAGGTAGAGCGAGTGGTTGACGAGCACGATCTCGCACCCCGTGGCACGCTCGCGGGCGAGCTCGGCGTAGCAGCCGTCGCGCTCGGCACAGCGTGCACCACGACAGCGATCGGGACCAACAGAGAGCTCGCGCCAGACAACCTCGCTTGGCACAAACGGAAGCTCGTCGCGATCGCCCTCACGTGTACGCACGAGCCAATCCTCAAGAC
>JBAXOM010000048.1:0-16437 GCA_037133215.1 Thermoleophilia bacterium
GTATGGATCTTCGTGGCGCGAACTTCGCCAAGGCAAACTTCACGGGCCTCAACGTGCTGGCGACAGACAACCACTTCAACCTCACGGGCTCGAATCTGTCACGCGCAAATCTATCGGGTGCCAACTTGACGGGCCTCGATCTGTCGAGCACCAATTTGGCGGGCACAAACCTCGCTAACGCGAACGCCACGGATACCACCTTCAGCAGTTACGGGTACTACAACAACTCCAACATTTCCAACCTGATCATTTCGTCCAAGACCAACTTCACGGGAACGGTGCTCGTACGCGCCAACTTTTCCTCGACTGATCTCCGCCGTGCGAACATTAGCCAGATCAATTTTGCGGAGGCGAACCTCTCCGCGGTAAATCTCAGCGGCGTTGACCTGAGTCGTTCAACGATCGGCAAGGCTACCAATCTGAACAATGCCAATCTCGTCGGAGCGAACCTCAGTAACGTGACCTTCTCATCGTTTTCTTCGTACTCCGGCTTCACCTACGCCGACCTCACCGGCGCGAACCTCAGTGGCGCGAACCTTGTCAACGCTCCGATGAACAACAGCGATCTGACCAACGCCAATGCCTCGGGCGCAAACCTCCAAGGAATCAATCTTAACTCCGCAAATCTGACTGGCACCAACTTCACCAACGCCAGCTTGCTCAGTGCAGGCATGGAGTCGGTGACGGTAACGAGCGGCACGACGTTTACCGGAGCGCAGACGACGCTCGCCACTTGGGCCAACGCGGACCTCCGCTCCGCCAACCTTTCGCAGATCAACTTCACGTCAGCGATCCTGAGCGGGGTCAACCTGTCGGGCTTGGACCTCCGGACGTTCCCGTTCGGCATCGTCTTGAAACTCGTAGGTTTGAAGGCGAACGGCGCAAATCTCGCCGGAACAAACCTCACTGCGGGCGGCGACAACACGAAATCCCAATTCGTCGGGGCAAATCTTACGGGCGCTACGTTGGGTACTACGTCCAATTCCGACTTCACGGGAGCCAACCTGTCGGGCGCGACGATGGGAATTGCTTTCGGAGGGCAGTTTTTGGGTGCCAATCTTGCCGGCACGGTGTTCACCGGGAATCTGTCGCAAGCGAACTTCTCCGGTGCGACCGGAACACCCGACGTTTCGGCCTTGGCTGGCTTCATCGGCAATAACTGGTCGCTCGCCCGCTGTCCCAACGGCACCTGGCTCGCCCTCGTACCAACGGCCGCCTGCACGTTCTGAGGTGAGGCGGGAGCGCGGCGCCACCCGGCGTCGCGCTCCCGCTACGCCATCACGTTCGTCGCCGTCTGAGCCCTCACGCACGGCAACTCGACCACAAATCGCGCCCCACCCTGCGGCGCATCGCCGACGGTGACAGCGCCACCCATCGCGATCGCTAGCTCGCGAGCGATCGCCAAACCGAGGCCCGTGCCGGTGCCGTCTTCGGTGTAGAAGGCTCGAAAGATGGTGGCGCGCTTCTCGAGCGGAATACCGGGACCAGAGTCGTCGACGGTAATCCAGATGCGACCAGCTTCCGCGAGCGCCGACACAGTGATCGATCCGCCATCGGGCGTCCAACGCACCGCATTGCGGACGAGGTTCGAGACGATCTGCAAGATCCGATCGCCATCGCCAATCACGACGGGCAAGACACCCGACTGCAGCCCGATCGTGATGTCGCGTTCGCGCGCCTCGCTGCCCTGCCCCGTCACAACCTGTTCGAGTAACACGTTGAGATCCACCTCGTCGGCCTCGAGACCAAAGCGTTTGGCCTGCAGCCGAGCAAGATCGAGCAAATCGCCCACCAGGCGATTGAGCCGAAGCGACTCAGCCGTAATCGCCTCGTACGCCCTCTGACGCGAATCCTCATCATCGAAGATGCCGTCGGCCAAGGCATCGACCTGACCACGGATAGCCGTGAGTGGCGTGCGCAGTTCATGCGAGACGCGCATCAGGAAGAGGCGCTCGGTATCGCGGGCCTCCGTCAGACGTACCGTCATGTCGGAGAAGGCGCGGTTGACCATGCCGATTTCGTCCGCGCGCGTCGTGTCGAGGGGCACATCGTCATCGCCACGCGCCACTGCGCGAGCCGCGGCTGCCAACCGTCGCAGTGGGCGAACGAGACGAAGGCCGAGGACCAGGGCAAGAATGATCGCCACCGCCGTACCAACAGCAAAGGCGGGAATAAGTGCGCGCCGCAGAGTGCCTGCCGGTGACGACACGTGGACCGCCGGACGCGCTACGACCAGTAGACCGGGGCTCGCACCAAGAAAATCGCTCTGCTCTGTCGGGAACAACCCGCGAGCCACCACGACGTCACCATCAAGGCTCGCTGGCACATACTCCGCAGGGATCACGACAGCCTTTCCCTGATCAAGCTGCTCGCTGACCGACGTCGGCAATGGCTGCGTCCACGACAGCTCTTTTAGGTCCAACCCCTTGGCCTTCAAGACAGTGCTCTTCATCGTCGACATAAAAAACAACGAGCTGCCGTTGGCCGCCTCCAGGTACGCGCTTCGCAAGACATCGTTGCTTTTGCCAATAAAGAGGCCACTGATCAGCAGCGCGTACTCCCGAGAAAGGCCCGTCGTTAGGCGCTTGAGATCGCGCTCCTGCTGGGTCCGCGCCTCGTAGCGCTGGTGGTCCGAAAACTGGTTGACCGAACGCACCGTCATCACAGCAGTCACGACGAGCGCTACTAAGACGGGCACGACCCCGATGATCAGCAACCGCGCGCGCAGACTACGCAGAAGCAGCATCGTCGCCGACCTTGTACCCCACGCCCCAGACCGTCACGACCGGACAATCGTCGCCAAGCTTGCGGCGCAACTGACGGACGTGGACATCGACGGTGCGCGTATCGCCCGCGAACGTATATCCCCAGACGCGCTCGAGCAATTGGTCGCGCGTCAGCACGTTGCCACGCTCCTCCAGCAACGTCCAGAGCAGATCAAATTCTTTTGGTGCGAGCTGGACGACGGCACCGTTGAGCATGACCTCGTGCCGACCCCGATCGATCGAAACGCCACCGTGCGTCAACACGCCACCGATCGGCTGCGCGGTCGTCGGAGCGCGCCGCAAGATCGCCTTGACGCGCGCAACCAACTCGCGCACGTTGAAGGGCTTGGTGAGGTAATCGTCCGCCCCGACCTCAAGACCAACGATCTTGTCGATATCGTCGTCGCGCGCCGTGACCATGATGATCGGCACCTGGGACGACGCGCGAATCCGGCGGCACACCTCAAGACCATCAATGTCAGGCAGATTGAGGTCGAGCACGATGAGATTCGGCGGTGTCGCCTCCATCAATCGCAATGCATCGGTACCGGTGAGAGCGTGGTCGACGTCGAAACCAGCCTTCTCGAGGTACGTCTTGACAGGCGTAGCGATATTGATCTCGTCTTCGACGATCAGGATGCGCTCGGCCATCGTCCCTCTCTACTTCAACCGCAGACTACTTGGCTTGTCTGTCGCGACATACGTTACGTCCGCGGCACCATCCGCACTGTAGGTACCGTCGCCGCGCAAACCAACCTGGCCACGCCCACTAATCCACACGTTCGCTAACGCATCGGCTCGTCGAACCGTCAACGTAAACGTCCCTCGCCGGTGAAGGCTGATCGTAATCGGCGCCAACACACGCAGCTCGACCGGGGCCATACCTTTGAGAATCTTGACGCACTCCTGAAGCGGCTGGCCATCGATGCACTGGATGCTCTCCGTCAGCTCGAGTGGGCCGCTGACACGCGCCCCGCTGCTGATCGACTCGACGATAACCATCGAGTCAAAGCGAGCGACACCGCGATACGACAAATCGCCGCTCGCGGTCGCCATCTCAAACGACTTCGCACCCGCCACGGGAACGGCAACAAGAAAGACAGCGAGAGCGAGGACGACGCGAAGCACACGCGCATTATGCTCCCCTAACGGCAACAAGGTGTGATGGTTGCGTTAGGACGCGTCGTAACGGTGAAACCCGACACCCGTTTTGCGCCCCAATTTGCCCTCATCAAGCATCTGTAGAAGCAGCGGGTGTGGTGCGCAGTGTTCGTCACCGAGCGCTTCGGCAATCGCCTGTGAGGCGTGCACCTGAACGTCGACACCAATGAGGTCAATCAACGCGAGTGGTCCCATCGGCCAGCCCGCACCCGCCTGCAACGCCCGATCAATGTCGGCCGGATCGGCGCCCGTTTCGGCGTACGTCCGCACCGCGTCGTTGAGCATGGGTACGAGAATCCGATTGACGATGAAGCCTGGCGTATCGGGGCACGGCACAGCCTCTTTGCCGAGGCCCTCAGCAAACTCGATCGCTGCGGCGTACACAGCTGGATCGACGTGCTTGGTGTGGACGACCTCGACGAGTGGCATGACCGGTGCGGGGTTGAAGAAGTGCAGTCCAACGACGCGCTCGGGGCGGCCACTGGCTTCGGCGATGCCCGTCACGCTGATTGCCGACGTATTCGTGGCAAGGATGGCGTCTGGTTTCGTCGCCGCAGCGAGCTCGCGGAACAGGTCGTGCTTGACCTGTGGAATCTCAGCAATGGCCTCGATCACCAGATCGGCGTCGGCGAAACCATCAACGGTGGCCGTTGTCGACAGGCGAGCCATGGCGGCTGCACAGTCCTCGGCCGTCAGCGTGCCCTTGGCAACACCGCGTTGGAGGCCCTTCTCAACCCGTTCGGCCAGGTTGTCGCGGGCAGCATCGACACCGTCCATCCCGATCACGGTATGGCCAGCCGCAAGGCACACCTGCACGATCCCTGCACCCATTGTTCCTAGCCCGACTACTCCGACAATCTGCGTCATGACGTCTCCTGCCCTTCGCTGAACCATTGCATCGTGACGTACCCGGCGCACCTGGCGCAGCGATGCCACCAGCGTGTTCACCGACGTGGAACCAGATGATTGGACCATTCCCCGTATACTCCGTGCGCAATGGGAGGCTTTTCCGATCGCGCGCGACTATCCGCGCAACGACCGAACTCGGCGGGTGACGTCGTGGTTACGGTTGCTGCCAGCCAAGTTCGCGACGCCAAAGGCAAGGCGATCCAGCAGATGTCCTCTGCGCCCGGTGAAGCCAAGAAAGCCGCTGGAGAGTTGCGCAAGGAGCGCGCCGGGCTCGCCCGCCGCTACCAAGAGCTCCGCGGCGACCTCGGTGGCCTCTTGATCGAGATGGCCCGACGCGACCAGTTCAACTTTCACCTCCTGCGCCTGCGTGCCTCGGAGGCCGTGACCGTCGAACAGCGCGCCAAGGAGATCGACGGTGCGCTCACGCTGCACGCAGCGAGTGGCCGAACCGCGTTGCCGCCAGGTACCGTCGCGATGTCGTCGACGAAGTGCTCGCACTGCACGGCTGCAATTCCCGTTGACGCGAACTTCTGCGCCTACTGCGGGACACCGACCCAATGACCGACGCCGACCAGCCCACCAACGACGGCCCCCTGCCCGGCGGTCCGATCTTCGAGACGCCTCTACCCGCGGCCGATGTTGCGCGCTGCCCGGCCTGTCTGTCGCCGATGCGTTCGGATCAGCGGTACTGCCTCGAATGCGGTGAGCGCCTTGCGGTCGACGAGATTCCACCGCCTCCCGGTGGCGGTTCTGCGTTTGCGAATCGCAACACGTCGATCCTGGCAATCATCGCAGTCGTTCTGATCATCGCCGGAGCCGGGCTCGCGTGGGTCGCGCTGCGTACGACAACCAACGGCGACGATCCTGTCACGACGGCAGCTACTGCATCGACCGCTACGGATACGACCATCACGGATACCGGCATCACCGACACGGGTATCACGGACACGGGGATCACCGATACCGGAATCACGGATACCGGCATCACCGACACGGGCATGACAGACACCGGTTCGTCCGCAACAGGTTGGCCGGCTGGTCAGAGTGGCTACGCCGTCATTCTCGCCTCGAAGGACACCGCAACCTTTACCGAGGCCGACGCCCAGGCGATTGCCGATCAGGCTTCGGCAGCGGGTGTGCAGATGGTGGGCGTCCTCGATTCGTCGCAGTTCCCCACGCTCAACCCTGGTTACTGGGCCGTCTTCTCTGGCCCGTACACGACGAAGGACGAAGCCGCGACTGCCGCGACGACGATTCAGGGCCAGGGCTACCCCGACGCCTACGCGCGCCAAGTTCAGCCGTAACTGTCCGATCGCTGGGCTCTGACGGAGCCGTTCGAAATCGCGAACGCTGGGCGCTCTTGTGATGTTTAACACAATGCCTTGTGCGGAGAACGTATCACCGGTACACTGCGGCTTGCGCGCTTAGCAGGTATTCCCCGCGGAGCGCACCGCTTCTCCCCATTTCGCACTTGGTACGTGGTGCGATTGCCCACGTACGTTCGTAGAAAGAGTTTTTATGTATCGCTTCAGCCGCCAGATCTTCGTCGAAATCAAGGACGCCGTCGACCCCTCCCCCGACACCGTGTCGGTCGTCGAGGCGCGTCGCCGCATCCTCGCCGCCTGCGAGAGCACCATTGAGCGCCTCGCCCGCGACTCCCGCTACTTCCCGAAGCCGGCCCGCAGCCTCTTCCAGGAAGTGCGTTACTACTTCCCAATCACGGAGCAGGCTCGCGTCTACTACACGATTGAGCGCTACATCGGCCTCGCGCAGGACTTCATTCGCGACGAGATCGAGCGCCACGGCGAGGGCGTCATTGCTCCGTGCCGTGCAACCACCCGTAAGGGCAAGCCGTGCCAGCGCACGCCATTGCCAAGCCGCGAGTACTGCCCGTCGCACTCGCATCTCGAAGAGCACGCGCTCAGCGCCTAGCTTTTTACGAACAACGTGGAGTGAGCGAGAGGCTCGGAGCCCCCAGTGGTCTCCGAGCCTCTCGTCGTTTCTCGTTCTTTTTTCTAGGCGTCTTCGTCGAGTGGCAAATGCAACTGCTCGCCCTCGATCAGTCGCGAGACCGTCACGCCGAGTAGCCGCACGGGTGGCTCGCGATCACGCAATGCTCGTTCCAGCGCAACCTCAGCAAGCCGCGTAATCTCGATCGGATCAGCCGTCGGCGCGCTCGCCGAACGGGCACGAGACAAGATCCGAAAATCGGGATACCGCAGTTTGATCGTGACCGTCTGCGCAACCCGCCCCTCCTTGATCAGGCGCTCCGTGACAGAAGCGGCCATGCGAGCAGCGTGCTCCGACAGGATCGCCGGATCCGCGATGTCGTGGTCAAACGTCTCCTCGTGCCCAATCGAGACCGAAGGGCCCGTCTCGGCCAGCACGGGGCGCAGGTCGATCCCACGCGCGCGCTCCCGCAACTCCAACCCGACAGCGCCCGGCAACACCAGCCGCAGATCAGCATCGTCGAGGTCGGCCAGATTGCCAATCGTCCTCAGGCCCGCAGTTCGCATTCGCTTGTCGGCCTTCGGTCCGATTCCTGGCAGTGCGCGCAGCGGCAATGGTGCAAGAAATTCCTCCTCCTTGCCTGCTGGCACGATCACGAGACCGTTAGGCTTGTCTGCGTCCGAAGCGACTTTCGCGATCGTCCTCCCCGCGCCACAGCCAAACGAGGCGTGCAACCCCGTCTCGCGCTCGATGCGCGCCTGCAATTCTGCGAGAAATGCGCGCGCCTCCCCCGCGGTCGCGGCAACGGACGACAGGTCGAGGTAGCCCTCATCGATACCGACCTGCTCGACGACAGGAACAGCAGCGCGGACCAACGACCAGACAGCATCCGAATGGCGCCGATACCGCGAATGATCGGGCTTGACGAAGACGGCGTTCGGACAACGACGGACTGCCTCTGCCGCACTCATCGCCGAGCGAATGCCAAAGGCGCGCGCCTCGTACGAGGCCGTCGCCACAACCCCACGCCCCTGTGGATCACCGCCGACCACCACCGGCAGCCCTGCCAATGCGGGATTTTCGAGCACCTCAACCGCCGCAAAAAAAGCATCCAGATCCAAATGCGCGACAACGAGAGGCACAAATCCGAGGCTACCAAGCGGTTCCCACGCCATAGCAGGACACGTACTGCATCGCGCCCGTTGTCAGAACTGCGTATGCTCTCCAACTATGGATTGGAGTGGTAACGACGACCGGCAGACAGGTGTGGCGCGATGAGCCATGACGCGGACAAACTGATCCGTCAGCTCTCCCTCGTTGCGTACATCATGGCCGAGAAGCGGCCGATCACTGCGCGCGACGCCAAGAACGCTGTCGAGGGGTATTACGACATGTCCGACGAGGCCTTCGCCCGCCGCTTCTATGCCGACCGCGCCGAACTGCTCGCACTGGGCGTGCCGATCAAGTCGAATCGCGACGAGTTCACCGGCGAAGAGCTCTACACGCTGACGCGCGAGAATTACTTCCTCCCGCCGCTGCACCTCAGCGATCAAGAGTTGGCTGCATTGCAGACCAGCCTGTTCCTGCTTGATGGCCAGTTCGCCTACGCCGCACCGTTGCGTCTGGCGCTGCAAAACCTTGCACTCGGCCGTCCCGGCGTGCTCGATCGCTCGCCGTCCGAAGGTGTCACGCTCGATCTACGTGGCGGTGGCCACACGCCCGAGATCGCTGCTCGGCTCGCCAAGCTCGAAGGTGCGATCTCGAAGCAGAAGACAATCGTCTTCTCGTACTTCGCAATCAGCCGTGGCGAAGAGCGCACTCGCACCGTCGACCCGTACGGTCTCTACTACTCCGAGTCGCACTGGTACCTCGTCGGCCACGACCACGACCGCGAAGAGATCCGCAACTTCCGCGTCTCGCGCATCCGCGGCGACATGCGCTTCCATACGCGCAAAGAGCGCGACTTCCGACGCCCTGGCGACTTCGACCCCGCAACCTACCGCGATCGCGCCCCTTGGGGATATGACGCACCTGTCGGCGAGGCCATCCTCTACGTCGCGCCGAGCGCCGCCTGGCTGGTCGACCGTCTCTACAACAAGCATGGCGAAGTAACGACGCACGAAGACCGTTCTGCGACCTTCGAGACGCCGTACAGCGACGTCGATCGCCTCGCAGAGTGGATCCTTGGTCTTGGCGGCCAGGTCTTGCCGCTCGGCCCGCGCGATGTCATCGATGCCGTCACCGATGCGCTCGAGCGCGTACGCGATGCCCACGCTGGCGATCCGCCGTCGATCCGCTCGCCCAAGAAAATCGTCACCGAGCCCGACGCACCGACGGCGCGCCCCTCGAACCCTGTCGCGCCCGAGCGCTTCGCAGTGCTTCAGGCGCTGCTCGCCGATCTGCTCGAGACGTGCGGCACGGAGCAGAGCGGCAGCATCGCGGCCTCCGTGTTGCAGGCGCGCTACGAGATCGACGACGAAGAGATGATCGAGCAGATCAACCTGCTCAACCTCGTCAACTTCGGTGGTGGCTGCTACGCCGTCTACGCCGAGCTCGACGAAGAGGGCATGATCAACGTTCAGAAGGAGCTGTACGGCGAAGACTTCCGCCGCCCAGCCCGCCTCTCGCCGCTCGAGGCCAAGGCGATCCTGATGGCCCTCGACCTCGTTGGGCCGCAGATCGCCGCTGGCACCAACTCGACGCTCGCCGCTGTGCGCGAGAAGATCGAAGTCGCCTGTGGCGGCGGTGTCCCGGGCGGTCAGCCCTCGACGACTGCCGACGTCGGCGCACCCGAGGATGTGATCTCGCAGATCTCCTGGGCGATTGAGCGCAATCGCCTCGTCCGCATCAACTATCTGACCCGCACCACGAATCAGGTCGAAGAGCGCATCATCGAGCCGTACCTCTTGCGCGGCGTCAACTCGGATTGGTACATCGAGGCCTACGACTGCACTGCCGAGGGCGAGCGCACCTTCCGCATCGACCGCATCGAAAGCGTCGAGCGCCTGAAGGACACCTTTACACCGCGCGATGGCCTCTCGAACCGCGCCGAAGGCCGTAGCGTCGGCGGCACCAAGGGCTCCGTCAGCGTCTGGTTCTCTCCCGCTGTCGCCCTGCGCGAGTCCGAGAAGCGCTCGGATGCCTCGCACCTCACCGACGGTGCAATCCTCGCGACGATCACCTACGACTCCGAGCGCTGGCTCGAAGACGAGGTCATCAAGTACCGCGGCGAAGCCGTCCTGATCGAGCCTGCTGCTCTCCGCGCCCGTGTCGCGCGACGCGCCACGCAGATCCTCAAAGAAGTCAAGGGCGCCAAGCGCCTCGCCGGCAAGGGTCGACGCTAGCGATTGGTGGCTCGGCGTGCAGCCGAGCCAAAGATCGGATCGTCGGTCGCAGCGAACGGCTCTGCGAGCGAGCGGTACTCCTCCGGCCCATTGCCAAGCGCGATCAAGGCGTTGCGTTTGAGGTACCGCCCATCGAGGCCAGGGATGTACAGACGCTGATTGTGTTCGACGAGGTCCTCGTCGGTTGCGTCGAGCCAGGCGTCGAGTCGTACCCACGCCTCACCCTCGGCGAGCAGGTCTGCCCCACGCTTCTCGGGGCCTTGGTTCCAGGGACAGACGTCCTGGCAGATATCGCAGCCGTAGACCTGATCTCCAAGCGCATCGGCGATCTCGTCGGGGATCTCGCGGCGGCTCTGTGTCCAGTAGGACAGACACTGCTCGGCGTTGAGAACGTACTCCTCGTCGAGCGCACCCGTTGGGCAGGCGTCGATGCAGAGTGTGCACGAGCCACAGCCTTCCCGGGCGGGCTCTGGTGTCTCCGTCACGAGGGGCGCGTCCGTGATCAGCGTGCCAATTGAGATAAACGAGCCGAGGCCAGGGGCAATCGCCATCGTGTTCTTGCCTGGAAACGTCAGCCCAGCCCGACGAGCACCTTCGCGATCGACGTGATGGTTGGCATCGACGTGCACCACACAGCGAAATCCCTCGGCCTTGAGCGCGTCCCGCACACGACCAAGCGCCTCGCGTAGCGTCGCGTAGGGGTCGCTCCAGGCGTAACGCGGTAATCGTCCGACCGGTCCGTCGGGTTTAGGTGGCAACGGGCGCCAGACGGGCAGAATCGCTGTCACGACCGTCTGCGCATTGCGCACCGCAGTCTCGGGGTGACACGACACCTCGGTCCGTGCAGCCGTAAAGCGCATGTCGGCCCAATACCCTCGCTCGACTCGATCCTTGAGCGCCGCCTCGACTTCGGTGTACGCCGACGCGGGAGCGGCACCCAGCACGATCCCCTCGTCGCGCACGAGCGCTGCGAGCTCATCCATGGTCGGCATTCCCATACGGAGAGCGTACCCCGCCGGTCGTGGCGACATTTTGGGCCCGGGCCCAAAATGTCGCGTTGTCGCCAAAGTACTGTTCTCGGCATGCCCGCTGCAGAAGACGAAGTTGAGATCTGGACCGATGGCGCCTGCTCTGGCAACCCTGGACCTGGTGGTTGGGCCGCGATTTTGCGCTGGCGCGACCACGAGCACGAGATCTCGGGTGCCGACGAGCACACCACCAATAACCGGATGGAGCTGATGGGCGTCCTCAAAGGGCTCGAGACACTGACCCGCCCAACAAAAGTCGTCGTGGTGACGGACTCTGCCTACGTCGAGAAGGCGTTTACCCAAGGCTGGCTCAAAAATTGGCAACGAAACGGCTGGAAAACCGCCGCCAAGAAGCCCGTCGAAAACCAGGACCTCTGGCAGCTCCTACTCGACGCCTCCGCAGCGCACGACGTACGCTTCGAACGCGTCAAAGGCCACGCTGGCATCGAACTCAACGAGCGAGCCGACGTGCTTGCCGTCGCTGCACGCGACAGCATGCTGGGTACCTGACCGCTTTTTTTTCAGGCTGGGGTATGATCCCCCGGCTAACCCGATAGGGAGTTTTACAACTCGTGGCACAACAGCAGACCCGACGCAAGCGAACAGCACTTCCCCTCAAGAAGCGCAAGCGCGTCCAGATCACGGACGACCAGATCCGCTACACCAACGTCGAAGGCCTCAAGCGATTCCTATCGGACCGCGGCAAGATTCGTTCGCGCCGCATGACGGGCCTGTCCCGCCGCCAGCAGACGCTTGCAGCGCGCGAAATCAAGCGCGCCCGCGAGATGGGCCTTCTCCCCTTCGTGATGCCCAAGATGGAGCGCGCCCGTGGTGGTCGCTCGGATCGTGGCGGTCGTGGCGAGGATCGCGACGAGCAGACGATGGCATCGGCCGAGGCCTCCCAGGCCACCGAAGCACCGCGTTACGAGGAAGTTGTGGAGGTCGTCGAAATCGACGAAATTCCCGCTGCTGTCCTCGAAGACGAGGTCTAAGCCTCCCCGCTTCCAGTCGTTTGGCACGTTGGCTTTTGCATGCGCCGGCACGGCCGACTCTTGGCAAGGACATACAGGCAGGCAAACGCGACGTACGAGCTCAACTCTGTCAGTTCGCGGGTGCGGCTAGAAGCCGAGTGCGAACTTGGCGTCTTCGCTCATGCGTTCAGGCGTCCACGGCGGCGACCAGACCAATTCGGCCTCGACCTCGTTGACACCAGGCACCTCGCGAATCGCACGATCGATCTCGGAGGCGATGTGTGGTCCGGCGGGGCACCCCATCGACGTCAGCGAGTACGTCGCGTGAACATTCTTAGCCTCGTCGATCTCGACCTCGTAGACGAGCCCAATGTCGACGATACCCATCATCAACTCGGGATCCTCAACCTGGTTGAGTGCTTCGAGAACAATCTGCTTGGTGACTTCGCTCATGCCTACATCCTTCGCGTGAACTCATAGGGTAGCCTACGCGCCCGTCACGAGCCGAGGCGGTCGGGCAATTGTCGATCCGGCCAGATATCGAGGAACGCCGCGCGCTCGTCGCCGGTCGCCGAGGCGAGCTTGATTGCCGCAAGCGCCGCACGGTCCGAACCCGCCATCGCGGCAGCCCGTTCCTCTGCCCAGGCGAGCTGCGCATCGGCCTCGACGATTGCGTCGACCAGTCCTGCGGCGAGAGCCTCATCTGCACCGACACGTGCGCGGGTCGCAAGGTATTCGAGCGTCTTCGGGCGCCCCACTAATAGTTCGAGGCGCACCAGCCCACCGAAGCCGGGCATCAGACCAAAGCCCGCGTGGACGAACCGCAGTTCGGCATCGGGCGCAGCAATCCGCCAGTCAGCTGCGAGTGCCAGCTCGGCGCCACCACCCACCGCGTGTCCAGGCAGGCAGGCGACCACAAGCAGGGGAAGTTCTTCGAGCAGGTCGCAGAGTTCGGTCCCGCGATCGGTCAGAGTCTCCCCCGTCTCGTCCAGCTCTTCCCACTCGCGAATAGCAGCGCCCGAACAGAACACACCATCTGCGCCCGTTAGCATCAGAAGACGCACCGACTCGGTCGCGGCGGCCTCGAGGGCGAAACGCGTAATCAACGTCGCCGCCTCAGGGCCCAACGCGTTGCGCGTGGTCGCATCATCGAGCGTGATGACGGCGAGCGCGTCGCGGATCTCAAAACGGACTGGAACTGTCATGGCGTCAGCGTACCGGGAAGCCTCGACCTAGCCAACAGGAGGTACTTCGGCATCCAACTTGCGAATCGCCTCCGCCGCACGCGCGCGATAGTCCGTGACTAGATCGGCGTAGTCCTCGTCACCGATGTGGTGCGTGGCGTGGTCGACTTCGAGTTCCTTGAGTGCCCCGAGCGCGAGGTCGCGCTCTTCGCGGAGCGCCAAACGACGGCGCTGACCGTCGGTAAACGGATCGAGCTGGTCGGCGGCCGACGCGGGGCGCACGAGTGGCCAGGAGACACCGACCACGGCTGCGAGCGCAATTAGTCCAAGGACGAGAGCGGCAATCATCACGACTCTCCTGGTAGTGGTTCTTCGGCGTAGCGACGCAAGATCCGCCGCGCCTCGCGCTCGTCCGGCCAGACGCAGAGGATCACGCCGCCGACGAAGAAGAAGCCGGCGATCCAGAGCAGTCCAACCACCGGCTTGTAGAACGCCTTGATCTGGACCGCGCCATCGCCACGGATACCGTCGAGAATGATGAAGAGGTCGCCCGCAGTCATCGTCGTACGAATTGCCACTTCGTTCGAGGTCGTCTGCTCGCGGAGGTACGCGCGCTTCGCCGGCTTGAGCGTGCCGAGGCTACTCCCGTCGCTCGTGACGTTGAGGACCGCTGCGCGCTCAACGTAGTTCGGACCGCGCGTCTTCTCGACGCCCGCGAACGTCAGGACATTGCTGCCGACGGTGAGCGACTGGCCCGGCTTGAGGAGTCCCTCTGCCCGCGTCTCGTAGGCACTCGAGCCGATTGCGCCGATCACAAACAGGATCACGCCGAGGTGCACGATATAGCCGCCATAGCGACGGCGATTACGGCCAATGAGGCGCGACAGGGCGATCAGCCAGTTCTCGCCATGGATACTGCGACGAGCTGCCGCACCACGCACGAACTCGCTGAGAATCGTGACAGTCACGAACGCACAGACGCTGCCGGCAGCAACACCAGGCCATGACGAGTCAAGACCAAAGCCGATCATGACGCCGCCAGCAATCAGGCCAGCGGCCACAGGCCAGAGAAAAGAGCGCCGCAGTTGCTTAAGCGATGCGCGGCGCCAGGCAATCAACGGACCAACACCCATCAGGAAGAGCAGCGGAATGCCGAAGGCAACCACAAAGAAGACGTAGAACGGCGTCGAGACCGTCTCGCGCACTGAGCCGACGGCCTCGGTCAAGAGCGGAAAGATGACACCCCAGAGGACGGCGAAGGCGAGTCCGACGAGCAGCAGATTGTTGAATAGGAATGTGGCCTCGCGACTGACGAGCGATTCGATGCGTTGGTCTGCCTTCAAGAGTGGCAGGCGCCAAAGGATGAGCCCGAACGCTCCACCGAGCACGGCAGCAAGGGCGAAGACGAAGTACCACCCGATGTTGGTCGAGACGAAGGCGTGGATCGACGAGAGGATGCCGCTGCGCGTGAGGAAGGTTCCGAAGATCGACAACGCGAAGGCGCCAGAGATCAGACAGATGTTCCAGACCTTGAGCATGCCCTTGCGCTCCTGGACCATCACGGAGTGCAAGAAGGCAGTCGCCACAAGCCACGGCATGAGCGCCGCGTTCTCGACTGGATCCCAGGCCCAGAAGCCACCCCAACCAACCTCCGTGTACGCCCAGTGCGAGCCGAGCAGCATGCCGATACCAAGAAAGCCCCACGAGGCAAGCGTCCAGCGCCTAGAGGCAACGAGCCAGCGCGCGTCGGTGCGGCCCGCGATCATGGCAGCCATTGCGAGCGCGAACGGGATCGCGAGCCCGACGTAGCCGAGGTAGAGACAAGGCGGATGGATCGCCATGTAGGGGTTTTGCAACGACGGGTTGAGCCCCACTCCGTCTGCCGGAGCAAGTTGCGTGACAAACGGGCTTGCCGGTACCACCAGCAACACGAGAAAGAACCCACCGATCAACGCGAGGACCATGATCAGCCAAGGCTGCAACTCGCCAAGGGCACGACGCGTGGCACGGAGCGCAAGCAAACTGAAGGCCGCCAGGATCGTCACCCAAAGGAGCAACGAGCCCGCCTGCGAGCCCCACCAGGCCGTAAACATGTAGCCCGCTGGCAAGGATCGTGACGTCGTATCGGCGACGACCTTGAACGAGAAGTCGTGAGTAAAAATCGCATAGAGGAAGATCGCGTCGGCGATCACGACGAGTGCGAGGATCGCCCAGAGCGCGTTACGGGCGCTGGTCAGAAAGCGTCGATCGTGCCCTAAACCAGCAAACAATCCACCGGCAGCCGCATAGATCGCGAGCAGCAGCGCAAGGATCAATGCACCTTGGCCGATCAGTGCCACGTCATGTACTCCTGACAGCTCAGGACGAGCCCGACGACGTCGAGGTCGTCGCCTTGTCCTGGTACTTCGATGGACACTTGGTCACCAATGTGTCGGGGATGGCGGTAAAGACGCCATTTCTGAAGGTTCCGTCGATCACGATCGCCCGCCCTACGCGGTACGCGTCCGGAACGGCACCGTGATATTCGACTGGCATCGTGGTGGCATGCTCGTTGTCTTGCAGGATAAAGCGCATCCCGTGTGGATCTGCGGCGTCGCCACTCGTCTCGGTGACCTTGCCCTCTAGGCGCACCTTCTGCCCGTCGTAGCCCGTCGAGGCTTGAGCAACACCGAGCACGGGAATCGAGGAGTCCGCAAACGCCGTGTAGACGGCGAAGGTGCCAAGCAGCGAGGCAACAGCCAGCGCAATTACGAGCCGGACATGTCGAATTCCTGTCTTCGGTCCGTCTGGAGTTGCGGGCGTTGCATCGCTCATGCGTTACTGATTCTATCGGAGGCCTGACGGTTTTGGCCCACCCCCGAGCTACGCAGCCTCGGGCTGTGCACCATCGATGCGCAACAGCTCGTCACGCATCTCGGCACGGTCGATGTACGACATCGCGTCGGCATACCCCTGGCTGTAGGCGGTCCGCAAATACCAGCCGATGATCTCGGGATCCCACTGCTCGCGAGGTACTTCGAAGAGCTCCGCCCACAGTCCAGCCAGCCGTAGGTCGAGCAGCCGCGCGAGGTCCTCATGTCGTTCCACCTGTGAGGCACGCTACTCGCGCCGCCGGACAGTGATCG
>JBAXOM010000049.1:0-16230 GCA_037133215.1 Thermoleophilia bacterium
CGAACATCGTCGAGACGTGGGTGATGCCGTGGGCGCACGCGGGAGCGTTCGCCGCTCCGGGCCGATGGCGCGCGCAGGAGATGCTGGAGCGCGGTCTTGGTGGTCGCGTATTTTTGGCGGGCGACTGGGTGAGCGACTTCGTCTCGATGGAGACCGCAGCCCTGACAGCGATCGACGCTGCCGCCAACGTGCGTGGCGTGATCGAGCGTGGTGGCGTCCATCAGCCTCCTGCTCGCCCCGTCGTCGTGCCACGTGACCCGAAGGCGACCAAGCGCGTGCAGGCGTTCTTTGGCGACGCCTCATCTGCCGAGGAATAACGTCTAGCGCGAGCTAACGCGGATCTCGAACGAGGCGACGAAGGTCGAGCCCGGCGTTACCTCGCGGAGATCGTCGCCGGTGATCAGTGCGTTCGTCGGTGCGGTCATCGGCTCAAAGCAAATGAAGTCCGCGTCGGCAGGCGCATAGACCTGGGCACAGCGGTAGGCGTCGCCGAACGACACTTCGATCAGGCGCTCTGGAGTCTCGACACGAAAAATTGCGGGTGCGGCGAGCGAGAGGTAGAGGTCGTCGTACGCGTCTGTCCCAAGCTCGCGCCAGCCCTCCTCGGCACGCTCGATCTCGCCGGTCGGAAGTCCGCGCTCGTCGAGCACTGCATGGGTACGTACGGGCAACTCGATCCGCCAACTTGAACGGTCACCGCCGGGCGCGAGGTAGGGGTGAAAGCCAAAGGCGAGTGGGACGGGAAGGTTCTCCTCGGCAATCACGACGAGCGTCGTGCGCAGCCCTCCAGCACCGAGTTCGTGCGTCAACTCGAGGCGGTGCGGAAACGGAAAACCCGCCATCAGGTCGGGGTAGGCACCAAATTCGATCGCGGCGGTGATCGCGGCGAAGTGCGTGGTGCAGCTCGTGCCCGTCACCTGCCAGCGTGGGCTCGCAATCAGGAGGCCATGGATGGGGAGGCCGTGGTCGTCGAGTCGAAGTGGCATCGCGGTGGGGTGGAGGTCAACGGCCACGCTGCCGACGTTGTACGTCACGCCACTGAGCCGGTTTGCCCAGGGATAGAGCAGTGGCACGCCGAAACTCGAGCCATGGTCGCGGTACGCAGCCAGCCCACCGCGCTGGCCCAGCACCTCGATTCCACAATGGGTGAGGGATGCCACAACCATGCCGACGGTGGGCACAATCGTCGCGCTGAAGTCGCCAATCGTGAGCGTGACGGAAGGGGAGCCGTCGAGCTCGCCATGGGTGATTTTTGCAGTCATTGACGGGCAGGCTATCCGTCCGGCTACAGGTACGCCATACTTAAAGAACGCTTGAAGAGGAGATACCACGATGAATCCGCTTACTGACTTTGCCGCACTGCCCGCAGACGCCCACAAGGGCGAGTGGCTGAACTGGTCCAAGATGGCCGATTTCGAGAATCAGTCGCCGCCGGTGATCGTGACGGGCGAGGGTGTCTACGCGATCGAGAGCAACGGCAATCGACTGCTCGACGGCGTCTCTGGTCTCTTTACGACCCAGATCGGCTATTCGCACGGCGCCGAGATCGGCAAGGCAGCAGCCGCGCAGCTCGAGACGCTCAGCTTCTACCCCAACTGGGCCGCCACGCACCCGTCGGCGCTCGCGCTGACCGATCGCATTCTCGGTCTCGCCCCCGATCGCATGGCTCGCGTCTTGCTGACGTCGGGTGGTTCTGAGTCGGTGGAGTCCGCACTCAAGCTCGTGCGCCAGCACTTCCTTGCGCAGGGCCAGGGCCTCAAGCGCAAGATCATCGCTCGCCGCGGCGCGTACCACGGCTGCACGATGGGCGCTCTTTCGCTGACGGGCATTCCGCTCTCGCGCGTGCCGTTCGAGCCGCTCGATCCGAACGTCCGCCACGTGCCGAACACGCACCAGCGCTCCTGCCTCTACTGCCAGGACAAGGGTGGCTGCACGCTGACCTGCGCCGACGCCATCGAGCAGGCGATTCTTGCCGAGGGCCCCGATACGGTTGCGGCCGTCGTCGTTGAGCCGATTCAGAACGGTGGCGGTCTGGCACCGGTCGACGGCTACGGCGCCAAGGTCCGCGAGATCTGCGACCGCTACGGCGTGCTGCTCTGGTGCGACGAAGTGATCACAGGCTTCGGCCGCGTTGGTGGCTGGTTCGCCTCGGATCGTCTGGGCTTCAATGCCGACATCTGCACGTTCGCCAAGGGCATCACCTCCGGCTACGCGCCGGGTGGTGGCGTGATCTTTACCGAGGCTGTTGGTGCTCCGCTGATCAACGCCGAGGCAATGTACGCACACGGCTTTACGTTTGGCGGTCATCCGCTGACGTGCGCTGTCGCCTTGACGAACCTCGACATCATGGAGCGCCTCGGCGTGATCGAGAATGTGCTCGCGAACGAGGACTACTACGCAGCCGCAATGGCCGACGTGGCAGCCAGCAGCGAGCTCGTCGTTGAGTCGCGTGGCAAGGGCTTCTATCACTCGCTCGAGTTGGTCGACAACGCGCTGACGGCTCCCGTTGCCGGTGCCGCTCGCAAGCATGGTGTGATCGTTCGACCCGACGTGCGTGTCAAGCCGATGATCGTGACGGCTATGCCGCTCATCTCCGAGCGCTCGCACATCGATGAGTTGGCTGATGCACTCAAGGCCGCACTCGTCGACGTCAAGGGATAGTGCGTGAAGGGTGGGTCAGGCAGCTGCGTTCTGCCTGATCCACGCTACGCCTCCGTGCCACCGACGAAAGTCAAACTATGTCCGAAGCGTCATAATTTAACCGGTAGGCGCATTTCGCGGTAGGCTTGGTGGATCGGCTCGGTGCGCCCGAATCTTCGGTAGCGAAGTGAGAGCGGTACCGAAGAGAGGTTTGCGTGATGGCGCGGACGGCTGAGACAGCGAACAATCGTCGGACACGACTTGTGGTGATCGCTCGCGGCGTGATTGCGGAGCAGGGTGTTGCCGCCTGTACGTTTCGGACTCTGGCGAAGGCCGCAGGGACGTCGACACGGCCCTTTACCCACGCGTTTGGCACGCGAGACGCGCTGATGCGCGCCGTTGCTCTGACAACGTGGGATAACAAGGGCCTCGTTGTGCGCACCGTCATCACGGAGATTGACCGCCCTGGCTATTGGAATTGCATCGACGAGTTGACGCAGATGGGTGAGGCCTGGCTCCCCGTGTCAGATGAGCGCGCGGATGGCAAGCGTATTTATCTCGAATTCGTGATGTACAGCCTGAGCCAACCGGAGCTAGGGAAAACGCTCCTGAGTTTTAGTGACGCAGCGAATGCTCACATTGCCGTGATTGTGGCGGAAGGACAGCGTCGTCAGCAGGTGCGGACTGATCGGACGGCGCAGGAACTCGTGATGGCATTTTGGAGCTACTTCGAAGGGCTCGCGCTCTCATCCCTCTATGAGCCCGAGGCTCTGCCGCGAGACATGTTGGTGGGACTCTGGCGGGACGGTCTACGGCGCCTGCTCCAGCCCTAAGGGCGAGCGGTGGCGCAGAGCGTTGGCCAAATGTCATAAAGGGGTCAGACCCTTATGTGACATCCGGGACGACCGGAGGTCGTCTGATGTCACATAAGGGTCTGACCCCTTTATGACATTTGGTTCGCTGTCGACAGCACCAAGGCGCCGCCGACAGCGAACCGAACGACTTACGACCAGGGGTACGGGCTGTTCGACACCGGGTGAAGGTCACCCGTGGCGAAGCGCTCGTAGCGGAACGGATGCAGCAGCGACGAGTTGCCGCCGAGCACGACGTTGGCAACTTCCTTGCCGACGCCGATCATCTTGTAGCCGTGGTTCGAGTCGGCGATCACATACACGTTCGGGCGCATGTAATCGAAGACGGGAAAGTTGTCGACCGTAAACGAGCCGACGCCGCCGGAGCGGGCCGTCTTGTAGTTGGCACGACAACCCTCGAAGCGACTCATGCAGTGCGAAAGGCTCGCGCACCACATGTCCGGGAAGGCCGGGTCGACGCTGGAGGTCGGGTACGGATCAAGCTCGAAGTCCGTATCGAGGGCGATCGGCGCAGCGCCGCCCTGGATACCGTGACGGTCGCGCTTGAAGTAGTTGCCCCACAGCTCGTCGGTGACGAGCTTGCCGTCATCGGTGTAGAGCGGTGCGTCGGAGTCGACGTGGAGGACCGGCGGCATCTTGCCGTCGGCCGTCGCGTGCATCAATGGGTCGACAGCGATCTCGCCCTCCTGCAGGTACCAGAACGTCCACATGTCCTGATCCTTGTGGACGTCACCGGTCGGCGTGCGGACGTCGAGCTTGTCGGGCAGGCCGAGCATCTCCCAGATGCGCGGGACCCACGGTCCAACACCAATGATGACCTGCTCGCACTCGATGTCGCCCTCGGAGGTGTTGACCTTCGTGACGGCACCCGAGCCGTCGAGCTCGAAGCCATTGACCTTGACGCCCTCGATGATCGTGACGCCCTCGCCCTTGGCCTTGGCGGCGAGTGCATGCATCGACTCGACGTTGAAGGCGAAGCCACCCTTGTGCTCGTGCAGCGCAACCTTGAGGCCCGGTGCGCGCCAGTCGGGGAAGAGCTTCAGCATGTGCTCGCGCACTGCGTCCTCGCCCGTGATCAGCGTGGAGGGGTAGCCAATCTGCTCGTGGCGACCAGCGACCTCGGTGAGATCGCCAACCTGGCCCTCGGGACCGAGGGCGATGTAGCCGACCTCGTGATAGTGGTACGCGGCTGGATCGGATTCCCAGACCTCGACGTTGGCGGCCATCAGCTCGGACATGGCGGGCTGGAAGTAGTTGTTGCGCACCACGCCGCAGGCGATGCCCGACGCGCCGGCGGCGACGCCAGACTTGTCGATGATCGTAATGTCAGCGCCCGAGCCTGCGCCGGTTGCCTTCAGTTGCTTGGCGAGGTGGTACCCGGTCGAGAGACCGTGGATACCGGCACCAATAATCAGGTACTTGCTGGAACTGGGAACAGACATCTGTCTGGTCGCCTCCTCCGTGTTGCCTATAGGGCAACACCGTTGCCGTGGGTGATGATCAGAGTGTAGCGGACAGATGCGTCGAAGGGAAGGGCGCGGGTCGCGTACGCTGCCGGGCGCAATGAATACGTGGCAGATCATCGACCTCGATCCCTTTATCGCGGCCCGCGCGGGACTCCCGGCGCAGGTCGCGGTGCCGGCCGATGTTGATGCGGCCGAGGTGACCACGGCAGATCTCGTTCGCTACGGCAGTGAATATGCGGATCTTGACCCCGATGGTCCGCTCGCCTCCGACTTACGTCGCCTAGCCGCCAAGCAGCGCCCGGTCGCCAACGTCCAGCAGGCACTTGCCGAACGACGCTGGTCCGACGCGTTAGCGGCGGTCGATGAGGTGCTCGCGATCGATCCACAGGATGCGCCCGCTCATCTCAATCGCGCCGCCGCCCTGCGCGAGTCGGGCGAGCCAAAGGCCGCACTTGCCGAACTCGACTCGGTCGCGGCCATCTTCGCTGTCGTGCCGTTGTTCCACCGCAACCGCGCGCGGGTACTCGAAGACCTGGGTGATCCGACGGCGGCGATCGCTGCCTATCGTGAGGCCCTCGAGTTGACCCCGGGCGATCCAGCCGTCGTCGATCGCCTGCGGGCGCTTGGTGCGATCACCACGGTGAGTGGTCCGGACGGGCCGATCGAGGTCGACCGCGAGGCGTTGGCCGATCTTGTGCGCCGCGATCTCGCCCAACACGATGATGATCACCAGCATCTGGCGAGTGCGGCGCATTCGCTGCTTGGCGATGGTCAACCCGACCTTGCCGCCACGGCAGCAGCGCTGGCGCTCGCCGTGCAGGATGACGATGAGAGCACGCGGCTCGTCCTGATCGAGGCGTTACTCGCGGCCCAGCGCTCAGCTGAAGCACTGGCCGCAGCCGAGCGTCACGTTGAGGCCGAGCCGACTTCTGCGCTTGGTCACGAGTTTCGCGCCGTCGCTTTAGCCCGACTGGGTCGGAGTGAAGATGCGAAATTAGCGGCTGCGAGGGCGGTCGAATTGGACCCAGCTGCACCTGCCGCTGGACGAATCCTCGCGGGTGACGGCGCCTGAGTAGTACGCCGCGACTGATACGCTTCGCGCATTCGTGGGCAACGCCACCGACCAGACAGCCAACAGACCGGACTCAATGCCTCCGTCAAAGCGTGAGGTGACGGCATGACGTCGCTGACGATCATCGAGATCGCGCTGATCGTGGTGATCATCGCGTGGAACGCCTTTTTTGTCTCGGCTGAGTTCGCTTTCGTCGCGGTGCGTCGCACGCGCATTGACGAACTCGTCGAAGAGGGGTCGCTACCTGCCAAGCGTGTACGTCGACTACTGGACGACCCGGCTCGCTTTATCTCGGCCTTTCAAGTCGCCATCACGCTGTCCTCACTGGCACTTGGTGCCGTTGGTGAACCCGCGGTCTCACGCGTGTTCGAGGAGCTCTTTGGCAACGTTGGCATGCTCGGCGATGGTGCGGTCGCGGTGATCAGCGTGATCCTCGCGTTTGCGATCATCTCGTCGCTGCACGTCGTGCTCGGCGAGATCGTGCCGAAGACGCTGACGTTGTCGCGTGCCGAATCGGTGGCGCTGGCGGTGGCACTGCCGGTCAACGTCTTTATGTGGGTCTTCTGGCCGTTTATCTGGGTGCTGCGTGGAATGAGCGAGGCGTTGATCCGCCTGATGGGGCTCGAGTCGCCGTCTGAGATGCGCCTGGTCCATTCCGAAGAAGAACTCAAGCTACTGATCTCGGCCTCGCACGAAGAGGGCGTGCTCGAGGCCGAAGAACGCCAACTGCTCTATAAGGTTTTCGATTTTGCCGAGACCGAGGCGCGCCAAGTGATGGTGCCGCGGCCCGACGTCGTCGCACTGCAAGTCGACCTGACGCCCGACGAGGCGATCGAGCAGACGCTCAACGCTCCGTACACCCGCTACCCGGTCTATCGCGAGACCCTCGACGACCTCGTCGGCGTCGTCCATATTCGACATCTCTTCGGTGCCCGTCTGCAACAGTCGGACGCGGCCACGCTCGAAGCCTTCGTGCGTCCGGTGCCGATCGTGCCCGAGACGAAGAAGCTCGACGAGCTGCTGGCCGACTTCCGTCGCACGAACACGCACATGGCGATTGTCGTCGATGAGTACGGCTCGACCGTCGGGATCGCGACGCTCGAAGATGTGCTCGAAGAGATCGTCGGCGAGATCAACGATGAGTTCGACCTACCTGACCGAGAACTCATCCGTCTCGCGCCCGATCGCATTCGCATTGAGGCGTCGTTCCCGATCGAAGACTTCAACGAGCGCTTCGCCGGCGACCTGCCCGATGGCGATTACACCTCAGTCGGAGGTTTCTTGTTTGGTGAGCTCGGGCGACCAGCCCGGCCGGGAGACGTCATTTCGCACCAGAGTTTCCGCTTCACGGTGCGAGAGGTGGACGGTCCGCGCATTCGAGTGGTGGATGTCGAGCTTAAGGCGCACCCACAAGTCGACGCTGGCGACGACGAAAACCTCTAGCGAGCGAAGACCATATTGTGGTACAACATCCGACACCAGAGTTGACGTACGCCATACTGGTGTGGGATACATACCGCTTCCCGTTTACGCGGGAGCACCCCGAGACCTGAGGAGGGACCTCGTATGACCGATTTCAATCAGCTGGACCCGTTCCGCAAGAAAGCGGACCCGCTCCAACTCGACCTCGTTGAGTCGTTTGCTCAGGGCAAGATCAACCGCCGCCACTTCATTCAGCGCGGTACCGTTCTTGGCCTGTCGCTCGCCTCGATCAGTGCAATCGTCGCAGCCTGTGGTGGTTCTAGCAGCAGCAGCGGTGGCGGTGGCGCAACGGACACTGGTATCGGTGGTGGCGAGGTCGCAACGACAGCCGCCGTCAAGACCGGTGGCTCGATCAAGCTGGCCATGTCGCCCCCAAGCTCTGAGGGTGTCAACCCGATCACGATGATCGACCTCGTCACGTACAACGTGTGCGCCCAGGTCTTCGAGTATCTCGTGCGCTCGGCATCGGACCTTTCGATTCAGCCGCAGCTCGCCACCAAATGGGAAGGCAGCACGGACGCAAAGACGTGGACCTTCACGCTGCGTGACGGCGTCATGTGGCAGGACGGCACACCGTTCACCGCCGCTGACGTTGTCTCCACGATGGACAAGTTGATCGACGCAGGTAACTCGGCGCTGACCGGCACGCTCAGCAAGGGTGGCACCGCTGCCTCCGCTGACGGCAAGCAGGTCATCTTTACGCTCGACGCACCAAACGGTCACTTCCCGTACCTGGTCTCGTCCGACAACACGCAGTCGCAGATCACGCCGGCCGCGTGGACCGTCAAGGACAACCTCAAGCCAGGTGTTGGCGGCACGGGTCCGTGGAAGATCACGGAACTTGACGTCAAGACCCACGCCAAGTACGTCCGCAATGACGCATGGTGGGGTGGCAAGACGCCTCTCGACGAAGTCAACTTCATCTTCATCGAGGACACGGCTGCACAGGTTGCCGCCGTCTCGAGTGGTGAGGCCGACGGCACGACCGTCTTCTCTGCCGACCAGGGCCAGGCTCTGCTCAGCGACTCGAACATGAACATCGTCGAGTTGAAGTCGGCTGCACATCGTCAGCTCTGGATGCGCTGCGACACGGGTGCCCTCAAGGACCCCAAGGTTCGCCAGGCAATCGGCTGGACGATGGACCGCCAGAAGATGATCGAGAAGGCACTCGGTGGACACGGCACGGTCGCCAACGACCACGTCATGTTTAGCCTCTACCCGTACTCCGACGCTGCTGCTGTCGAGCAGCGCACCCAGGACATCGCTAAGGCGAAGCAGCTCCTGGCGGACGCAGGTGCCTCGAATCTCTCGATCGAGCTCCCGTACATCAAGGCCATCGACATGACCAACTTGGCGATCCTCGCCGCTGATGGCATGAAGCAGGCTGGTATCGACGTCAAGCTCGTCGGCGGCGACTACAGCACGTTCTACGGCAAGTACTGGTGCCCGGCCAAGCCGGCCAAGCCACCTTGCTCGGGTGCCTCCGACGCCGGTATCGTCGACTACGGCCATCGCGGCACGCCCGACGTGTACCTCAACGCGGCGCTCCAGTCGAACGGTGTCTGGAACTCGTCGCAGTACGGCAGCTCGACCTTCGACACGCAGCACGCTGCATGGTCGGCTGCTGTTGATACTGACGCGCAGAAGAAGACCGCTGCCGCTCTAGAGGTCACCCTCTGGAACGACACTCCGGTCGGCATCCCGTACACCATCAACACGCTTTCCGCCTTCAACAAGAAGTACCAGGGCATCGTGACGACGGCAATGGGCTTTGCCTTCCTTGAGGCTGCTTCGCAGGCCTAAGGAATAAGGGAAAACCGGGCCGGGGTCATCATCGAAGAGTTGATGGTGACCCCGGCCTTTTCACCTTTTTAGGCCCCTTCACACCATGCTGATCTTCCTCATCCGCCGCATTGGACTTGCGATCGTCACGCTGTTTTTGCTGACGATCATTGTCTTCGCGCTTTCGAACGTCCTCCCGGGCGACGTCGGTCGGCAGATCATGGGGCCCTTCGCACCGCAGAAGTCGGTTGACGAACTCAACCAGCGGCTCGGCACGAACAAGCCGCTCTACGTGCAGTACATCAACCGCATGGAGGGCTACGCCCACCTCGATTTCGGCGAGTCGTACAAGACGCGCGAGCCCGTCACAACGGTGATCGGCACGACCTTCTTGAACTCCGCCAAGCTCGCATTTCTCGCACTGCTCTTTACGGTGCCACTGGGCATTCTCGGTGGCGTCATCGCTGCGCTCAAGCGCGGGTCTCTGATCGACCGGATACTCGTGGTTGTCAGCCTCGCCGGCTCATCGCTGCCAGAGTTCGTGACTGCGTCGTTCCTCGTCGTCATCTTTGGCCTTCAGTTGGGCTGGTTCCCCGTGCTTGCCAGTACGGGAGACGCCATGAATCCCGCGGAGCAGCTCTATCGCCTTGTCCTGCCGATCCTCGCGCTGGTGATCGTCTACTTCGGGTACATCGCCCGTATGGCGCGCGCCGGTGTGATTACCGCGCTTGAGGCCGACTACACGCGCACCGCCTTCATGAAGGGCCTGCCGCGAGGCGTAGTGATTCGCCACCACGTACTGCGCAACGCGCTGCTGCCGACGATTTCTGTCGTGGCGACTCAGACGGGCTACCTGTTCGGCGGCCTGCTGGCAGTCGAATTGATCTTCAATTACGACGGTCTCGGCCGCCAGCTCGTGCGCGCCTCGCTCGATAAGGACCTACCGGTGTTGTCGGCTGGCGTGCTCGTGATTGGCGTCGTCTATATGGTCGCCACGTTGTTGGCCGACATCCTGATTTCGATTCTCAACCCGCGCGTGCGCCTTGGAGAACAATAATGGGCGTCATCGAAGACGAGATTCCGCACATCCCACCGATGCCCGGAACCCAGATCACCGAGGGTTCCGAGAAGAAGTCGGCGCGACGCGAGAAGACGCGACTGTTTTTCCGCAGCCCGTCGGCCATCATCGGTATGGCGATCATTCTCCTCTGGGTGATCTGCGCGATTCTCGGTGCGCACATCACGCCGCACGATCCGCTCAATACGGATGGTCTCAGCCACGAGCCACCGTTTACCGACAACTACTATCTCGGCACCGATCAGCTCGGGCGCGATATTTTGGCCCGCATCATGGTCGGTGCGCGCGATGTGCTGATTGCGGCACCGTTGGCCGCGGTCATCGGCGTTGCGGCAGGTTCGCTGCTTGGTCTCCTGATGGGCTACTACCGGGGTATTCTCGACGACATTCTCGGTCGTATCATCGAGGCCTTCCTCGTCTTGCCGCTGACGCTCGTCGGCCTGCTGGCCCTCTCGGCCGCACCGGACTGGTCGATCATTCCTGGCATTGAGTCGAGTACGCAGACCGTGATCCTCGTGGTCGGACTGCTGTTTACACCGATCGTGGCGCGTACCGTGCGTGCGGCCGTGCTGTCGGAGCGCGAGAACGACTACGTGCAGGCCGCCAAGCTACGCGGCGAGTCTGGCCTCTACATCATGACCCGCGAGATTCTGCCGAACGTGACGAGCCCGATCATCGTCGAGCTCACCGTCCGCATTGGCTACGCGATCTTCGCCATCGCAACCCTCTCGTTCCTCGGTGTCGGTATCCAAGAGCCAACGCCCGACTGGGGTCTGATGATCGCACAGGAATATCGCCTCGTGATCGGCGGCTTCTGGTGGGTGACGGTGTTCCCCGCCATGGCCATCGCGAGCCTTGTGATTGCCGTCAACCTAATTGCCGATCGCCTGCAGGAGGTGATGGAGCTTTGAGTACCACCGAAGTCACCGCGACAGAATTTGCGCTCAAGCTCGACGACCTGCACGTCGCCTACGACGTACGCGGCATTCCGCGCCCCGTGCTGCGCGGCGTCAGCTTTGAAGTCAGGCCCGGTGAGGCCTACGGTCTCGTGGGCGAGTCGGGCTGCGGCAAGTCGACGACGGCGTACGCGGCCGTTCGCTATCTGCCCGACAATGGCCATGTCACCGACGGTACGATCGCGATTGCCGGTGAGGACATGATGAGCCTCACGAACGGCGAGTTGCAGCAGTTGCGTGCTCGCCGAATCTCGATGGTCTACCAGGATCCAGGCCAGTCGCTCAACCCGACGATCAAGGTGGGTAAGCAGGTCGTTGAGGCCTTTACCGTGCTCGGCTTCTCGACGGCAGAGGCGAAGGTGAAGGCAGAAGAGGCATTGCATCGCGTTCGTATCGCCGACGCGCAGCAGGTGCTCGATCGGTACCCGTACCAGCTGTCCGGTGGCATGCAGCAGCGCGTCGTGATCGCGATGGCACTGGCGTGCGATCCGCAACTGCTCATTCTCGACGAGCCGACGACGGGTCTCGACGCGACCGTCGAGGCCGAGGTGCTGGACCTTGTCTCCATCCTTCGACAGGAGACGGGCGCTGCGGTTCTGTTGATCGCGCACAACTTGGGCGTTGTTCGGCGCATCTGCGACCGCGTTGGTGTCATGTACGCGGGCAAGATTGTCGAAGAAGGTCCAGCTGCTGAGGTCTTTGACAACCCGCAGCATCCGTACACCGTTGGGATGCTGCGCTGCCTGCCTCGCCGTGGGGCGAATAAGGCCGAGCGCCGCCTCGACACGATTGCAGGCTCGCTGCCACTGATTGGCACGGAGCTACCTGCCTGTGTCTTCCAGGATCGCTGTCCGCTGGCAACGGAGGAATGTCGGACGGTTGTGCCACCGGCTACCCACACGATTGCAGGGCGAACGGTCTACTGTCATCACGTTGAAAAGGTCTCGACGCTTGCCGCCGCGCCGCTCGAGGCGCCGATCGCTGGCCAGGGCGTGGGCGACGTGGTCTTGCATCTGAAGAACGTCTCGAAGACGTTCAAGCAGGGCAATCATGAGGTGCGCGCGCTCGTCGATGTCGACCTCGACCTCCGTGCCGGCGAAACACTCGGGCTGGTCGGTGAGTCTGGCTCGGGCAAGACAACGTTGGCCAAGGCGATTCTCGGAATCCACGCTGCCGATCCAGGCTCGGTGATCGAGCTTGATGGCAAGGTCCTCGCTGGTCTTACGACCGGTCGCACCACCGAGGCGCGTCGCGCGATCCAGATTATTTTCCAGAACCCCGATTCGGCGCTCAATCGTTCGAAGACGGTACGTGCGATTCTCGAGCGCGCCCTTCAGAAGCTTGCTGGGATTCGCGGGCAAGAGGCGAACACGCGGTTGGCATCGCTCACCGAGGAGGTCCGGTTGTCGCCGCGGCACCTCGATATGCGCCCACGCGCGCTGTCGGGCGGGCTTAAGCAGCGCGTTGCGATCGCCGGTGCCTTTGCTGGTGGCCCACGCATTGTGGTCTGCGACGAGCCGACGAGCGCACTCGACGTCTCTGTGCAGGCAGCGATCCTGAACCTGCTCGGCGACCTGCAGCGCGACGAGCAGGCCAGCTACATCGTGATCTCGCACGACCTCGGCGTTGTGCGCTATCTCTCTGACCGCATCGCGGTGCTGTACCTGGGACGTCTGATGGAGCTTGGACCAGCAGCAGAGGTCTTTGCTGGTCCACATCACCCCTACACCGAGGCACTGCTCTCGGCTGTGCCGAGCGTCGATGGGGATCCACCAGATCGCATTCGCCTGACGGGTGAGCTACCGTCGGCCATCAACCTCCCGAGTGGTTGCGTGTTCCATACCCGCTGCCCGCGTGCGATCAAGGGCACCTGCGAGGCTTCGGAGCCACCGTTGGTTGAGGTTGCCGATGGTCACATGATGCGTTGTCACATTCCAATTGATGAGCTGCGCACGCTGCAGCACATCGACTGATCTGCGGTCGACTGTAGGCACGAAGGAGGATGGTATGAAGATCCGTGCTGCCGTATTGCCCGCAACCGGGCAAGCCCTCGAAATCCAAGAGCTCGACCTCGCTCCACCAGGCCCGCAAGAAGTCCTCGTACGACTGGCGTGGAGTGGTGTCTGCCACTCCGATCAAAACGCCATTGACGGCACCTCACCAACGCCCTGCCCGAGTGTTCTCGGGCACGAAGGCGCTGGTGTGATCGAGGCGATTGGACCAGGCTCGCGGATGGAAGTTGGTCAGCACGTCGCTCTGTCGTGGGCGCCGAGCTGTGGCGTCTGTGAGGAGTGTGCGCGCGGTCTGCGACATCTCTGCGGCACGGCCTGGCCTGCGATGGGCAAGGGTGGTTTGATGGACGGCACGTCGCGCCTCTCACACGCAGGCGAAACGGTGTACCACAACTCGTTTCTATCGACGTTTGCCGAGGCCTGTGTCGTCCCAGATGCCTCCTGCGTTGTGATTCCGGACGATGCGCCACTCGACGTGGCATCGATCGTCGGGTGTGCGGTCACTACGGGCATCGGCGCTGTCTGGAACACTGCCAACGTTCGCCCAGGCGAGCGCGTTGCCGTCTTTGGTTGCGGTGGTGTCGGCCTGTCGGCGATCATGGGTGCACGCGCGGCGGGCGCTGCGCACGTGATTGCAGTCGATCTCTCCGATAAGAAGTTGGCCGACGCGATCGACTGCGGTGCGACGGGCACCGTGCAATGGCAAGGTTCGGCGGAAGAGACCGGTGCCGCGGTGATGGCTCTAACGGGCACCGGAGTTGACTACGCAATTGAGGCGACGGGCCGACCCGAAGTCGCGACAGCCTGTTTCCTGAGTACGCGGGCTCGTGGAGCAGCCGTGCTGATCAGCATTCCTCACCCGGACGCCCAGGTGACCTTCCCCGCGCTGTCCTTCCCACGCATGGAACGTCGGGTGCTCGGCTCCGAATATGGGTCGTGTGTTCCGCACTACGACTTTCCGATGATTCTCGACCTTCATCGACAGGGTCGACTGCCGCTCGAGAAGTTGATCAGCCATCGCATCAAGCTCGAGGAAATCAATGATGCCTTTGCGCTGATGAAGGATCACGCGTCCCGCCGCGTCCTTTTGGACCTACGCCAGTAGAATCTAAGCGTGAAGATCGCATCGATAGAGGTTCGCCGCTACCGGCACCTGTGGGGCTCTCCCGTCACGATGGCGTGGGACCCGTCGCCGCGTTCGTACCAGGACGCCGAGATCGTGATTGTGACGGCCGATGATGGCACCGTCGGGATTGCGAGTGGAGACAACCTGCCCGACGCCGCCGTTCTGGAGCGCCATTTGCGTGGCCTCGATCCTCGGCGTACCGATGTCATCCATCGTATCTGCGAGACGGTCGACTTTCATGGCGGTCGCCCGTGGATCGTTGAGGTCGCCTGCGCGGACCTGGCGGCGCGTGCGGCCGGTGAGCCACTTTGGCGTTTTTTGGGTGGTAGTAACGACTCACTGCTTGCCTACGCCTCGACCGCCGAGGCTGTCGCCCCTGAGGAGCGTGCTGAGCGCACGATGCACCTACGACTGGCGGGCTTTAAGGCGGTCAAGCTTCGTCTCCCTGCGGGCGACTGGCGCCAGACGGCCGCCGTTGTCGAACAGGTGCGCACGGCGATTGGCGGCGACATGGACATCATGGTCGACGCGAACCACGGCTGGCGGATGGCGGGCGATACCCGGGCCGCATGGGACGTAGCCGACGCTGTTCAGTGCGCCCGAGCACTCGAGTCGATGGGTGTCTATTGGCTCGAAGAGCCACTGCCAACGGGCGATGTCGTCGGCTACGCCGAGCTGCGTTCGAAGACGGCCCTGCGCATTGCTGCTGGCGAGATGGTGCGCCAATCGCACGAGGCGCGCGACTTGATTGCGCGTGGTGGTGTCGATGTGATTCAGACCGATGTTGTTCTTTCGGGCGGGGTCACGGGTGCGCGGCGGATTGCCGATTTCGCAGCTCTGTCAGGTCGGATGTGGTCGCCACACACGTGGACGAATGGCATCGGCTTCTTGATCAACCTGCACGTTGCGATGGCCTATTCGACCTGCTCGTTTATTGAGGTCCCGTTTGATCCGCCGGGCTGGGAGCCTGAGCGCCGCGACTGGCTGCTTCCTGAGCCCCTGTTTACGGCCGAAGATGGCACGATCCGTCCGCCTGAGGGACCTGGCCTAGGAATTCCGACCGACCTTACCTGGCTCGAGTCGAATCTCCTCAGTTAGCGATCAGTGAGCGAACCAGTCGCCGACGGCGATGGTTGGAAGCTCGGCGAGTGGGGTGCTGCCAGACAGCAGGGTTCGCAGTGACGCGGGACGAAAGCTGGTTGGGAGCTCAGTGCGATCGAACCAGCGAGCTTCGGCGAGGTAGGCATCGCCAGACGCAGCACTGATCTCTGCCGTGCCGTCTGTAATGACGCCTCGAAAGATCACCTCAACGGCGTCGACGGTTGGACCGTCGAGGATCAGCAGGGCACCGTCGAGTTCGACGGTGACGCCAACCTCTTCGTGGAGCTCGCGGCAGGCGGCGTCTGTGAGCGACTCAGTGCTGTCGACATTGCCACCCGGCAGGCACCAAAAGGGCTCCTGGTCGGGCTTGGCGTGGAGGACGCAGAGGATCTGTGCGTCGCGCTCGAGGGCGACGCGGGCTTTGAGGCGCGGGGTGCGAGTGGGAGACATGGTCCCAAAAGCATCGCAGCCCCGCCGATGGCGGGGCTGCGACAGGAGGAGAGGAGAGGAGGGTGGAGAGAAAGATGAGTTAGACGCGGCGCGAGCGCAGCGCGGGGCGTGTCAGCCACGCAGGCAGCTTGCCCTTGGTGCGGGGCTTCGCGTCAGTCGAGCTTGCGAACAAGAAGTTGAACGCAGGCACGGG
>JBAXOM010000050.1:0-16186 GCA_037133215.1 Thermoleophilia bacterium
CAGTGTTTCGGGCTCCTCACCATGGATACCCGCGATCAGCAGCCCGTCGATTGCATCTGCGCCGGCGGGCCGATAGACCTTCAGCGGCAGCCCGCCACGCGAGCGCCCGATCTCCACCTCATCCCAGCCGTCGGCGATCTCCATACCAGCTAGGTGATAGCACGGGTCGGCGCCCGCAGCCGCGCCTAGAGCGTCAGCAGAGCATCGAGAGTTGCTGGACGACCGAAGGGGAGTACGCCGCCGAGTAACTCGGCGTTACCCACTGCTGCGCGGGCGAGTAGGAGGCGGTAGCGGCTCCCGTTGAGGCATTCGGCGGGGCGGAAAGAATCGAGGCCGGGACGTTTCCGGTGATCGTGACCGGAAACGAAGGGCCGCCGTAGGTCCAGACGTAGGTCCCAGGGAACGAGAATGACCCGTCAGCGGCGACCGGGTAGGACTGTCGGCCATCGCCCTTGCTATTGACGTTCGCGGCGTTTCCCGTCGGAATCGAATCGTTGAACGAGAGCATGCCGATGTACGGGTTTTGGTAGTTGGCCCCGCCGAAGTACACGCACAGCTCGAGTGACTGGTAGTTCTCGTAGGCGTCGACGATCACGAACGTCGAGAAGCCGACCGGAGGAGACGGCGGTGGGGGCGGCGTCGGCTGCGGTGGGAAGCTGCCGCCGCACACCATCAGGCTGCACAGCGACGGAAAGTTGAAGAACCCCTGGCGGGTTGTGCGGCTCGTTCGGAGCGCCGAGCGCTCGAGACGCGCCGTCCACGAGACGCGCTTGCCCGTGTCGATCAGCCGCGCGCGCCTCGCGGGGAAGACGAGGCGGAAGCGCGCCGGCGTGCCGAGCTGATGGGAGTACGTGAGCTTGACGAGGTCGCGGGCGACGGCGCTATGCGCCCCATCTGAGAGACGCAGCGTGAGGCGCGCGGTGGCGTCTCCGGGTCGCCGTACATCGCGCAGGTGACCCGTCAGATCGGCCCAGGCCGTCACAACGAGGCTGCCGTTGTGCGCCTTGTAGAGCTCCACGTGGCTGATGACTGCGCGCGCAGGTCTTGCGGAGGCGGTCGGAGCGATCACGACGGCGATCGCTGCGATCGCGGCGACGAGTATCGCGAGCCTCCGGGCGCCACGATGGATGCGGGGCGTCAGTGCCACGCCGTCAGCAATACCTGTTGATCGACTGGTACGACGCGACGATCGGGTTCGTGAAGAGACCGAACGGTGCACCCGAGTTGTATAGATAAACAGGGCCTGTGTCGGCGGTGGGGGCTGCGTTCAATACGGAGGTTGGGACGGTGCCTGAAAGGGTCACCATCACGTCGCCAAGCCCGGGGTTGGAGGCGGGTTGCTCGAAACCGCCATCTGAGAACGTCCCGTCTGTAGCGACGGCAAATGTGGAACTGCCATTGCCAGCAAGAATGTTGTAGGCGGCATCGGTGGCACCGATCGGATAAAGCGATGGCTGAGCGTATCCGGAGCCGTTGAACCTGAGGCAAATGAAGGGGCCCGCTGAGTAGAGCGGACCGAACGCGACGGTTGGAGCTGGTGGCGGAAGGTAACTGACCATGCAGGGGGATTGGTAGCAACCAATTCCGTTCGTCCCGGTCTGGCGTGTGTCTTGCGCACTCTTCGTGGCAACTCTCGTCGTCCGCCCGCGCAATGAGACCGCGAATGCGACGTTGACCTTGCGATCGCCGAGCTTACGAGCCTTGCTGGCAGGAATACGAAAGTCAAAACGCACGGGCGCACCGGCGCGGGTCCGCGGGTGCAAACGCACAACATCGCGGGCGGTGATGGCGGAGTTCGCGCCGGTGAGGGTCACGATCGCGTGTGAGATGGGCGGGAGCGCGCCCGCGGGGAAGTCGGCTGCCTTCGCAAAGCCTCGGTAGTCGAGTGTGGTGATCACCGTAAGGGCACCCTTGTCGGGTCCAGACGGCGTGCGGTAGATCTTGAACGAGTGAAGCGCTGGCGCCTTGGCTGCAGCGAGCGCCGGGAACACCAGCACCGCGGCGACCACAAAAAAGAGGATGATTCGCCGATTCATGGACGCAAGATATCGGACTGCGAACGTGGTGTCCACGTGCTGGGAAGCTAGCCGGCTCACTCCCCAGCACACGTACGGCTCAGTCCAGCTGGAGCCAGATCAGCTTCAGATCGGTGTACTTCTCCATCGCGTGCAGCGACTTGTCGCGGCCGAAGCCGGACTGCTTGAAGCCGCCGAACGGCGTGGTGATGTCACCCGCGTCGAAGGAGTTGACCCAGACGACGCCTGCCTTGATCTGGCGTGCCACCTTGTGTGCCGTCGAGACGTCTCGCGTCCAGAGGGCGCCGGCGAGGCCGTAGATCGTGTCGTTCGCGATCGCGACGGCCTCGTCAACATTCTTGAAGGTGATCGTCGAGAGGACGGGGCCGAAGATCTCTTCCTGCGCGATCTTCATGCTGTTATCGACGTTCGAGAAGATCGTCGGCTCGATGTAGCAGCCACCCGATTCCGTCATCACGCGATTGCCGCCGAGTGCGATCGATGCGCCCTCAGAACGACCAGCCTCGATGTAACCGAGCACGCGGTCGGTCTGCGTCTCGTCAACCATCGCACCCATCTTGGTGCCAGCCGCGAGTGGATCGCCAGGCTGGATGCCAGCAGCAACCTTGGCGACGCGAGCAATGAAATCGTCACGAATATCTTCGTGAACGAGCAGGCGCGAGCCGGCGTTGCAGACTTCGCCTTGGTTGAAGAAGATGCCCCAGGCGACGGCCGAGGCGGCCTTGTCGAGATCGGGGCAGTCCGGCAGGATGATGTGCGGCGTCTTGCCACCACATTCGAGCGAGACGCGCTTGAGGTTCGACTTGCCGGAGTACTGCATGAAGTACTTACCGACCTCGGTCGAGCCAGTAAAGGCGACCATGTCGACGTCCATGTGCATGCCGATTGCCTGGCCAGCGGTCTCGCCCATGCCGGGCACGACCTGAAGGACGCCGGCGGGCAGGCCGGCATCGACGGCGAGCTGGGCGATCCGAATGGCTGTCAACGACGACTGCTCGGCGGGCTTCAGGACGACCGAGTTGCCAGTTGCGAGTGCGGGGCCGAGCTTCCACGAGGCCATCATCAGTGGAAAGTTCCACGGCACGACGGCACCGATCACGCCGAGCGGCTCACGCACCACCATCGCGACGGCGGATGGGTCGGTCGGAGCGATCTCGTCGGAGATCTTGTCGACAGCTTCGGCGTAGAAGTTGATGCACTTGGCCGAGCCGGGCACGTCGATCAGGCGGCTGTCAGAGATCGGCTTGCCCATGTCGATCGTCTCGAGCAACGCGAGCTCGTCAGCATTCTCGAGGATCAGTGCGGCGAAGCGCTGGAGGACCTTCTTGCGACGAGCCGGCGACGCGTTGGACCAGTCACCACTATTGAAGGCGGCGCGGGCACCAGCGACGGCGATGTCTACGTCGGCGCTGTCGCACGCGGCGATCTGGGCAATGACGCTGCCATCAATCGGCGAGACACAGTCGAACGTCGCGCCGCTGGCGGCAGCGACGTACTGACCATTGATGAACGCGCGGCCTTCGGGCTGGAGTCGCTCAGCAGCCTCGGCGACGGACGATGCGGTTGGGATTGCAGTGGCGCTCATGATCTCCCTGACGGTCGAAACGATTTAGTGGCAGAACGGTACGCGAACTTACAGTGGCCACGTGTCGTAGGCGGACATTTTGGGCCCGGGCCCAAAATGTCCGCCTACTCGTGACGGATTCTCGTAGTTATGCGGTTTGAGACGCTCGTTGGCTGCCTTTTCGTGAGGATTAGTGCGTTTTGTGCGGCTGTCTATGTATTTCCAAGTACACACAGCGAATCGCGTGTGCGCCCTACATCGGTTGGATGAGTCTATGCCTAAGAAACTACGCGTTAACCACAACGGAATGGTGCATGTCATTGGTCGGAGCGTGCACGGAAATTTGCTGTTTCCGACCGACTCGTACGCATCGCTTTTCTGGAATGAAGTGGGTTTACGTTCGATGGAGTTCGACGTAAGAATCGTCGCGCTTTGTCTCCTCGGAACCCACTATCACATGCTCGCTCTTGGTTCTGCGAGGGGCCTCTGGGATACCTTGCACCGCGCTCACTCGAAGCTGGCGAACGTCCTAAACCTAAAAGAGGGGCGGCGTGGTGCCTTGATTGGACGGAGGTATAACGCGATCGGTATTAAGGATGAGGTACATGCAATGAATGCGATTCGTTACGTGCCGATGAATCCTGTCCATCATCGTCTACACACGGATCCGGTGAAATGGAGGTGGAGCACTCATCGCATCCTGGTTGGGGTCGAGCGAGCACCGAAGTGGTTCGATCCAAATGCTGCTCTGAGGACCTTTGGGTTCGCAGATAGCGAGAGCTACAACCGGTTCGTGGTCGGCGGCACGCACCTTGAGCCACCACCGATGACGCCTAGTGAGTTATTGCACCATCGTGCGCGTGGAATGGCGCTCTACGGGATCAAAACGAAAGATATTGCGGAAAGCCTGGGCATATCAGAACGACACGTTCGGCGCTTAATTCATGGTAGTGCTGTCGAACGGATGTAGCTAACGCGACAGCTCTGGGAGTGTGTCCTATGAACGTTTTGGCGGTTAAGCGGACATTTTGGGCCCGGGCCCAAAATGTCCGCTTAAATTGCAAATTCTGCGAACGTATTGACGTGGAACTTCCCGACGCATTCAGGATTGCCGTGTCGAACACCGTTGGATCGAGTTGGCAACTTGACTTGACGAGTGCCGCCATCGCCGCAGATTCGGATGCGTGGACGGATCAGGCCGCATTCGAGACTGAACCCGGTTTAGGGGCGCTGTTGGCGATCGGATCGTTGATTGGTCCAGTTGTGCGCTACCGGCAATGGGATGACGATGGACTCGCGGACGTCTCGATCTTTACCCCCAGCGACGAGACGTGGAAGCGCTTCGAACAGGCGCTCGACCGCCTTGGAGTGTGGGGGTGGCAGACACCGCCAAGTACGGGCAACGTCGAGGGTGGGGCGTGGGAGATCTCGATTCTTTGGAGGCGACGTAGAATTGAAATAAATGGAATCGGAGCCTGGCCGCCACACGGAACGACAGTCCCGGGGATGGAATGGGCAGGATTCATGAAGGCCGTCCACCGCTTCGCGGGCGGCCGCGGATTTCTCTCGTACTCGTAGACCGGAGCACCATATGACCGACCGACCACTTGCACTCATCACCGGCGCCTCTGGCGGCATCGGTCTCGACCTCGCCCGCTGTGCAGCAGCCGACGGCTACGACGTGGTCTTGACCGCTCGCCGCAAAGACGCGCTCGAAGCCGCGGCTGGCGAGATCGCGTCGCGCTACCGCGTATCCGCCAGTGTCATCGCAGACGACCTGACCGACCCCGAAGCCCCTGCGCGCATCGTCGCCGGCATCGACCGCCCGATTGACGTGCTCGTCAACAACGCAGGCTTCGGCATCTGGGAATCGTTCGTTGAGTCGGACGCGACGGAGATCGACGACATGGTGCGCGTCAACGTCGCCGCGCTCACCACGCTGACGCGGCTTGTGCTCCCGGGAATGATCGAGCGCGGTCGTGGTGGCGTCCTCAATGTCGCCTCGGTCGCGGGCTTTATGTCTGGACCGCACGCCGCAACGTACTACGCCACAAAAAACTACGTCCTCGCACTCTCTGAGGCCCTTGCCCATGAGGTCGCCAGCGCAGGCGTAACGGTCAGCGCGCTCTGCCCCGGCCCGGTCGCGACAGGCTTCCAGGATCGCTCGGGTCAGGGTGACAGTCTCGTCAAGGGACCGATGACGATGGACGCGGCCTCAGTGGCGCGCGCCGGTTGGAGTGGCTTTCGGTCGGGCAAGCGTGTGATCGTGCCGGGGGTTGCGAACAAGATTTTTGCGCAGCTGCCGCGCGTCGCTCCGCGCCGCCTGTTGTCGCACGCAATTGGGCGCGTTCAGGATATTTAAGCCCCAATCCTGCTCGTCCCCGCTATCGTTGTTGCGTCCGGCGATTGCCGGTGGGAGGTGAGTCGATGTCTGAACTGATGGCAGCACGGGCCCAGATGGGTTCCTCGCTGGCGTTTCACATCATCTTTTCCGTGCTCGGGATCGGCATGCCCCTCGTGCTGTTGATCGCGGAGGGGCTCTGGCTTCGTACGGGCAAGGACGCGTATCGTCAGTTGGCGCGTACGTGGTCGAAGGCGTTCGCAGTCACATTTGGTATCGGTGCGGTGTCCGGCACGATGCTCTCGTTCGAGCTCGGATTGCTCTGGCCGCGCTTCATGGAATTTGCCGGCGGCATTATCGGTATGCCGTTTAGCCTCGAGGGCTTCGCCTTCTTCATTGAGGCGATCTTCCTTGCGCTCTACCTCTATGGCTGGAATCGCCTGTCGCGCCGCGCGCACTTTATCTGCGGCATACCGCTTGTCTTGAGCGGCTTTGCCTCGACGTTCTTTATCGTCTCGGCGAACTCGTGGATGAACACCCCGACGGGCTTCACGCTCGACAAGGATGGGCGGATCACGGATATCGACCCGATCGCTGCGATGTTTAATCCCGCGTTCTTTACGGAGTACTTCCACATGCTGTTTGCCGCGCTCGTCTGCACCGGGTTTGCGGTGGCTGCTGTCTATGCGGCGGGCATGTTGAAGGGGCGCCGCGATGAATATCACCGCAAGGGGCTTGCGATTGGCCTGGCCGTCGCGGCGATCATCTTGCCGATTCAGCTTGTGACGGGCGACCTGATCGCTGTCCAGGTGACCAGGAATCAGCCGCTCAAGTTGGCCACGATGGAAGGGCTCTTCCACACCACGAAGAGCGCACCACTGACGGTCTTTGGCATTCCCAACGAGGAGACGCAGACGGTCGACGGGGGTATCGAAATTCCGTATCTCCTCTCGATCCTCGCCTACAACAGTCCGAGTGCGACGGTCCAGGGCATGGATGCGTTTCCGAAGGAGAACTGGCCGAACCCAGTGATGGTCCACTTCGCGTACGACGTCATGATCACGGTCGGGTCGGGGTTGATGCTGCCGGGTCTGATTGCGCTGTTTGCCTGGCGGCGACGGCCCAAGTGGTTGGAGAATCGTCTCTTCTTGTTGATGCTGCTGTTGAGCGGTCCAGCCGCGTTTGTCTGCCTCGAGGCTGGGTGGGTTACGACGGAGTCGGGTCGACAGCCGTGGGCGATCTACAACATCCTTAGGGTTGAAGATAGCGTCACGACCGCGACCGGGATCCTGCCGTGGTTCGGGGTCTTTAGTGTCGTGTATGTGCTTTTGATGGTGTTTGGTGCGATGATCCTCTTGCGGATGGCGTCTCGTCGCCGGGCGCGCCTTGCCATCGCTCAGGCCCAGGTCGTGACGGGTGACTGATTCCACCCTCGTCGGTCTTGCAGCCTTCTCGCTGATCGCGGGACTGAGCGCATACGCCGTTTTTGCGGGTGCCGATTTTGGTGGTGGCGTCTGGGAGCTCTTCTCGTTTGGGCCGCGTCGCGCTGAGCAGCGTGTGGCAATCGACCGCGCGATGGGCCCGGTCTGGGAAGCCAATCACGTCTGGATCATCTTCGTCATCGTCGTGCTCTTTACGGCCTTCCCAAGCGCATTTGCTGCGATCTGCATCGGTCTGTTCGGTCCTCTAAGCCTGATCTTGCTTGGCATCGTGTTGCGTGGCGCATCGTTCGTGTTTCGTGCGCACGCCGAGGACCAGCCACGACTCCAGCACTGGTTTGGTTTTGGCTTCAGCATCTCGAGCCTTGTCACGCCGTTCGCGCTCGGTGCGTCGGCCGGTGCGATCGCCGCTGGAGCGCTCAAGCCCGACGGTAAGGGTGGCTGGCTGCCGATTCCGTGGAGCGAGTTCTTCCAACCGTTTCCCGTTATCACGGGGCTCCTCGCGGTCTGCATCTGTGCGTTCCTCGCTGCGACCTTTTTGACCGCCGAGACGGTCGACCCATTGCGCGAGGACTTCCGTCGACGCGCCATGATCGCCGGTGGCGGCGTGGCACTCTTCGGCACGCTCGGCCTGATCCTGTCGGTCGACACGGCGCCGGAGCTTTCGCATGAGTTGTTGCACGGACGAGCACTGCCGCTCGTGGTCATTGGTGGTGTCCTGGCGATTGCGAGTTTCGTGATCACCCTGACGGGCGCCTACCGTCTCGCGCGCCATGTCGCCGTCGCCTTTGTGCTGGTCGTCTTGTGGGGCTGGGGTGCAGCGCAGTGGCCGTACATCGTCACGCCGTTTCTGACGTTCCAGCAGGCCGCGTCGAGCGATGCGATGTTGGTTGTGTTCCTTAGTTGCCTCGGGGCAGGAGCCGTGATCCTCGTGCCGTCGCTCTACTACCTCTTCCGAGTCTTTAAGGGCACACGCCCAGAGATCGAGTCGGATTCGGCGTGAGGGTCGACGCGATCGTCGCAGCCGGCTGTGGCGCTGCGTATGTCGGCACCGCAAGTTGGGCATTGTTCGGCGATAGCATCGCGCCACCGTTCGATGTGATGGTCGGGGTCAAGGATGCCCTGATCGCCGGTATCTGCATCTCGTGGGCGATGGCGGAGCATCGGGGCGGCGAGCGGCGCGCCCGCGGCATCGCCCTCGTGGCTGCGCTGATCATCTTGATTGACGCGTTTCTCGCACTGGCGGGTGGCGTTGGTCCGTGGCGCACAGAGATCGCGCCTAACGGTTCGCTGGTTGGCTCGTTGATCGTTGGTGTCGTGCTCGTGGTCGCTGGCTTCGCACTCGTGTGGTTCGTGCGTCGCCCAGATACCGTTAGCCCATGACGGTTCCACCGACCATGCGCGCCGTGCTCTTGACGCGACACGGTGACCTCGATGCGCTCGTGCTCGACCCGGCCCGGCCAACACCTCAACCGGGCGCTGGCGAGCTGGTGATCCGCGTTGACGCGTGTGCGATCAACAACACCGATATCAACACGCGCGTTGGCTGGTATGCCCAAGGCGACGACAACGGTGCCTGGAGTGAGCCTCTCGCGTTTCCGATTATTCAGGGCGCGGACGTCTGTGGTGTCATCGCGCAGGTGGGGGAGGGCGTGCCTCACGAGCGGGTCGGTGAGCGGGTGATTACGGACCCGTGGGTGCGCGACCCAGCGGCTCCGGATGACCTCGACCGTGCGGGCTACATCGGCTCGGAGATCAACGGCGGGTATGCCGACTTTATGGTCGTGCCGGCGATCAATGCGCACGGTGTCTCGGCGCGCCTGTCGGCTGTCCAGCTCGCCTCATTCGCCACGTCGGCTGGCACCGCTCTCGACATGCTGCGACGGGCCGAGGTTGGGTCGGGGGAGCGCGTGTTGATCACGGGCGCCTCGGGCGGCGTCGGCCTCTATGCCGTGCAGCTTGCGCGGGCGTTTGGGGCAATCCCGGTTGGCGTCTGCGACCCAGCGAAGGCAGCACTCGTGTGCGAGTTTGGAGCGGCCGAGACGATTGACCGCGCAGCAAATCCAACCGAGCTCGAGCCATTTGATGTTGTTGTCGATGTCGTTGGTGGTCCTCACTGGCCGTCGCTCCTCGAGGCGTTGCGGCGGGGCGGTCGCTATGTCGTCTCTGGTGCGATTGGGGGTCCACTCGTCGAGCTCGACCTGCGCACGCTGTACCTCAAGGACCTCGTCTTGATCGGCGCGACGATCACACAGCCCGCAGTCTTCGCCGAGCTCGTCGAGTTGATTGAGCGCGGTGCGATCAAGCCAGCCGTCGCAGCGACGTTTTCGCTCGAGCAGATCCACGAGGCGCAGCGCATGTTCGTCGAGAAGAACTTTGTCGGCAAGATCGTGCTCGATCTCGCGGGCAGTTAGGATGCACCCGTGGACGTAGCCCTCCGAGACGAAGCGGTCGAGTTGCTGCGCGATCTTGTGCGCGTCGACTCGTCGAACCCGCCGGGGCGCGAGACGCCTGTCGCGATGGTCGTCAAGAAGTACCTCGAGGCCAATGGTCTGGAGGTCGAACTCGTCGCGCGCGATCCCGAGCGCGCCAACCTGATCACGCGTCTGCCGGGTACCGGCGACGGACCGTCGCTCGCACTGATGGGCCATACCGATGTGGTGCCGGCCGATGCTGAGGATTGGACGCACCCGCCGTTTGGCGCTCACCTTGATGACGACGGCTACATCTGGGGCCGTGGCACGTGCGACATGAAGAACGAACTCGCGACGCGGTGTGTGACGATCGCCCACCTTGCCCGCACCGGCTTTCAACCCCGTGGCGATCTGCTCTTGATCTCGCAGGCCGACGAAGAGGACGGCATGGAGGAGGTCGGCATGCCCTGGCTCCTCAAGGAGCGGCCCGATCTCAAGTGTGATTACGCAATCGATGAGGGTGGCGGCATGCGCATCGAGCTCGCCGATGGTCGCGTGGTCTACACGCTGCAGGTCGGCGAGAAGGCCACGCTGCCCGCCACGATCACCGCGCTCGGCGAGGCGGGTCATGCCTCCGTACCGACGCTCGGTCGCAACGCGGTGCCACTCCTTGCCACGCTGATCCAGCGCCTCGCCGTGCACAGGACACGCAAGCGTCTCGTACCGGCGATTCGTGAGATGGTGGCCTCGCTTGGGATCGATCCCGATCAGGATCTCGAGGTCGTGGCGGCGCAGGTGAGTGCGCTGCACCCGATGTTTGGTGCAGAGATCGACGCGCTCTTAGGCATCACGATTGCCCCAACCCTGTTGACCGGTTCGAGCGCCCGTAACGTCTTGCCAGGCCGTGCCTCCGTCGGCGTGGACTGTCGCATCCTGCCGGGCGACACCGAAGCCGATCTCGAGCGCGAACTACGCGAGGCCCTCGGCACGGATATCCCGTACGAGTTCGTCTACGACCAGCAGATCAACGGTGGCACTGAGTCCGCCCTTGGGACGCCGCTGCACGAGGCGATCAGCGCGGCCCTCGAGGCTCACGATCCCGGCGCGATCATCGTGCCGAGTCTCTCGACCGGTTTTACGGATGCGGCCTACATTCGCCAGGCCTTCGGCACGATTGCGTACGGCTTCTGGCCCCTCACCTACACGCCGATCGACGTCTACGAGGGCGGCATGCACAACAAGGACGAGCGCATCCATCGCGACGACCTTGGTGTAGCCACCGAGCTTCAGATCGACATCGTTCGACGCCTGCTCGGTTAGCGCTGTTCGGCTGCGCGTAGTCCGGTCACGGACCAGATGCCGAGCACGATGCCGCCGATCAGAATCACGAGCCAGGCCGTCACGATAGGGCCCGTCGTGCCGGCCATCAGCGCCCTGCCGCCCTCGAGCAAAAACGTGACGGGGTTGACGTCGGCGACGTGACGAATCCAGCCACTGAGCAGTTCGATCGGGACGTAAACGGGCGCGAGAAAGAGCAGGATGAAGAAGGGAATCTGCATCAGGGGCGTGACGCTGAGGGTCTGGAAGCGGAAGGCGATGCCGAGTGCCCAGAGCGAGCCGAGGATATTTGACGTGAGTGCCAGCAGGAAAAGCAACGCAATCTGGCCCGGCGAGCCAAGGATATTGATGCCACAGATGAGCGCGACGATCGTGACGAAGATGATGGTGACGGCCGAGCGCACGAGCGCGGCGAGGCCGTAGCCGCACATAATCGCGCTGCGTCGGGGCGTTGCGATCATGAGTCGGCGGGCAAAGCCATTTTCGAAATCGCGTGCCACCGCGAAGCCAATAAAAATGCCGCCAAACATTGACGATTGAAACAACACGAAGACGTACTGAAACGACGTGTAACCAGGTGCGTAGTCAAAGCCCGGGATGCGGCTGAGGTCGGACAGGCCCCCAGCGAAGGCAGCAAAGAAGAGCATCGGAAAGAGCAGGCTGGGCAATACGAGTGCCGGGTTCTTGAAGAACGAAGACGATTGGCGCAAGGCAATGCCTCGTACGGCCGTCAACCAGTGCGCGAAGCCACTCATGTGCGTTGAAGCCTTCCTCGCATGGCGGCGGCCGAGCCAATAATACCGAGCACTGCGATCGCGAATGCGACGAGGAAGCCGGTCGCGAGCGCGGGTCCATCCCAGCCGGTGATGATCAGGCTGCGCACTGCGTCGACGAGATACGTGATCGGATTGCCGGTCGCCACCCAGCGAAACCACGTGATCGGGATAAGGTCGAGGGGTAGGTTGATGGTGCTTAGAAAGAGCAGCACGAAGAGCAGGGGAAAGAGGCCCTGTACGGCTTCGCCATTACCTGTGCGGAGTGCAGCGGCAATACCAATCGAACCGAAGCCAATGGCCATCAGGATCACGAGCAGGTAGATCACGACCACGCCAGCGACTCCCGACGCAATCGTGGCGCCACCGATAAATCCGGCTGCGAGGTAGCACGTGGCTTGAAAGACGCCGAGGGTGATCGCTCCGCCGAGTTGACCAAGCACCAAGGCTGCACCACTCATCGGCGTCAACGACAGTCGGCTCAAAAAGCCCGTCTCGATGTCGGTGGCAAGGTCTGTGCCGGCGCCGCCCGTCGCGAAGATCGCGCCCTGCATAAACGTCACGGCCAGTGCGAAGTCGAAGTATGAGACGCTCGGAAAGCCAGGCAGGTTCTCTGCTGCGTGCAGGCCGCCAGACGAGACGAAGAGCAGCATGATTGGGAAGATAATCGCCGGAATGATGGAGGCTGGTTGGCGGAATGTCCGACGCACGCTGCGTTCGGAGATCACGAGCACCTGGGTGGCGAGTACGGCGCTCACGAGGTGGGCGTCTCGTCCTCATCGCTGTCGCCCGACCCCTCGAGCGAGCGGCCGGTCTTCTCGAGAAAGACGTCATCTAGGGTCGGCTCACGAAGTCGCAACTGATGAACGACTATGCCTTGCGCGTCGAGTGCGCGGACGATCGCCGCGACATCGCCGACTCCCTCATTGAGGCGAATCGACGCACTCGTACCACGAGTCACCATCGGCTCACCGAACGGCGCGAGTGCGCCTTCGAGGTCGGCGAGGCGTGCCGCGTCGTGCGGCTCAATCTCGACGCTTGAGCGACCGACTTCGGCCTTCAATTCGTCAGGTGTGCCTTCAACCACGATCTTGCCGTGGTCGATAATGCCGACTCGATTGGCGAGCGCGTCAGCCTCTTCGAGGTACTGCGTGGTCAGAAAGACCGTCACGCCATCTTCTCGGCTGAGGCGCGCCACCTCGTCCCAGAGTGCCGAACGACTCTGGGGGTCAAGGCCTGTGGTCGGCTCATCGAGAAACAGCACGCGGGGGCTGTGGAGCAGGGCGAGTGCGAGATCGAGGCGGCGCTTCATGCCACCGGAGTAGCCCCCGACTTTGCGGTCGGCTGCGTCGGTCAGGCCGACGCGTTCGAGCAGGTCGTCGCCTCGCTGCTTTAGGTCAGCGCCCTTCATGCCATGCAGCGAACCTTGCAATTTGATGTGCTCACGACCGGTCAAGAAACGATCGAGGGCGGCCTCTTGCAGTGCAGCACCGATCGACGCGCGCACCTGTGGGCCCTGCTTGACGATGTCGAACCCGGCGACCGTGGCGGTCCCAGCCGTCGGCGGCAGCAGCGTCGTGAGCATCAGTACGGTCGTCGATTTGCCGGCACCGTTCGGGCCGAGGAATCCGTAGATCTCACCCTCGGCTACCGTCAGGTCGATGCCGTCGACTGCGCGCGGCCCCTTCTTGAATTCGCGAACGAGTCCGCGTACTTCGATTGCACCCATGCGCTGCAGTCTACGATGCCTCTCCCTCCTCGGCACAGCACGTGAGAACGTCAGATAGTGTGCGGGAGATGACGTTGGCCCCCATCGCAATCTTGCAGATAGCTAATGGGCTGGGCTGGGCCGTGTTAGGCGCCGCCAATCTGATCGTCTTGTACGCGACGGATGGTGAGCCGATGTTTGGTTGGTGGGCCTCGCTCGTGGTCGCCGCTGGAGTAGGGGTGGCTTTAGGGATCGCGTCAGCACTCGCTGTTCGCTCATCGCTCGCGAGCGCCGAGCCTGCGGTTGGCGTCCCGCTGGCGGCACCGAGTGAGGCTGTTGGTCGTTGCATCGGGCCGGTCGCGTTTGCGGCGGTGCTCCTGCTGGTGCTGGCCTTGATCCCGGGTGCGCTTGAGTATCGCGGTCTGGCCGCAGCGCTCTTTCTGATGATCGGTCTCGCCTACCTGCCATTGGGTGCGTGGGTCCGGCGGTTCGAAGAGTCCAACGGTGTGATCGTCACGCAGCCGGTCAATCGGTACGGCCTGCGCACGGGCGCGATCCGCGCGCTGCGCCTTCCTCGCTAGCTCAGCCGACGGCGAGCATCCACAGCACGAGCGCGCCACGCGCGCTCCACGCGAGTGTGCGAATCCAGTTCGTCGTCACCAGTCGATGGTGGGCGGCTGCGTCGTACCCCTGGCCAAGTCGTCCGTGCATCGGGACGGAATACAGGACGGTGGCCGCCCAGATGACGATGAGCAGGGCTGCGCCAAGCAGTGCAGTCCAGAGGGGAATCTCCGCGGGGCGCCAGATCAACAAGGCGATCACGGTCGCAGCCTCGACGAGCATTGGCAGTCCAACGACGCGCGTTGTCAGGCGCACGTTGCGCTCCTGGTACTGCGGCAAGGCCGAGCCAATATCCGCAAAGAGCGGGTAGTGCGCAACCTGGCACATCCAGATCACACCGACCATCACGAGCGTCGCGGCTGCCTGCGCCGCGAGGAGCCAGGTCACGTCGGCGACCCTGCACTCTTGAGGAGCGCGCGGCGGCGTGCCAAGAACCCGGCTGCGTCCTCGCCGCGGAGCGAGGCATCCACCAGTTCGATCGGGTGGAAGGTCGGGATCGGCTCGCCCTCAGCACCGAGGTTTGCCGAAATCTGCAGGAGGCAGCCCGGGTTCGCCGCCGCCAAGGCGTCGGGGGCAACCGAGCGCACGTTGGCAGCCTTGAGGCGCCCGAGTTCGGCGGCTGGTTCCGGGTTGATCAGGTTGTAGACACCCGCAGAGCCGCAGCAGATCGCTGCGTCGGGGATCTCGCGCAGCTGGACGCCAGGAATGCTCGAGAGGACCTCGCGCGGCTGGCTACGCACGCCCTGAGCGTGGGCGAGATGACAGGCGTCGTGATAGGCGACGCTCATGTCGAGTGGCCGGAGCTGAGCCGGTGGCTCGAGCTCGGCGAGTAGCTCGTGGACGTCACAGACCTTCGCTGCAAAGGCCTCGGCACGCGAGGCGAGCGATGGCTCGTCACGAAACATTTCGCCGTACTCCTTGAGCGTCGAACCGCAGCCCGCACTGTTGACGACGATGCGATCGATCGAGGGATCGTCCAGCACCCAGATCAGCGCACGGGCACGCTCTTTAGCCGATCGCTGGCGTCCAGCGTGAAGTTCGAGTGCACCACAGCAGGCCTGCTCGCTGGGGGCGACGACCTCGCAGCCGTAGGCGGTCAGGACGCGGGCAGTGGCGGCGTTGACATCGCCGAAGATTGCGCGTTGCACACAGCCGGTCAGCATCGCGACGCGCAGCTTCGCTTCGGCAGCCGGTGCGCTGTGGGCGGGTGCCTGCTCCCGCAACGCTGCCCAGGTGACGATCGGAGAGAGCGCCTCGAGCTGGCGAACGCGCTTGGGGAGGTGTCGATAGAGCGCAGAGCGACGCACGAGACGCTGCAGCCCCGAGGCGCGGTAGGCCACGAGTGGGGCCGCGACGAGCGTCATCCGACGATGGTGGGGCAGCACGGCAAAGATCGCGTTGCGGAAGCGCTGGTCGCCGCCCTCGCGGTCGAAACGTTCTTCGACTTGTGCACGCGTCTGCTCGATCAGGCGGTCGTACTGGACGGCGGACGGGCAGGCTGTCACACAGGCCATGCACCCGAGACACGAGTCCCAATGTCGCACCGTCGAGGCGTCCAGACCGATCTCGCCCTTCTCGGCGAGATCCATCAGCAAGATGCGGCCACGGGGCGAATCCATCTCCTCGCCCCACAACACGTAGGTCGGGCAGGTGGGAAGGCAGAAGCCGCAGTGGACGCAGTCATCGAGCAGCGCGCGCTCGGGGCCGGCGTCCTCTGCGAAGGCCTGCGTTGCGGCATTGCCGAGCGGGTGGCCGGTCGAGGGGCGCGGGGGAATGTGCGTAACCGGCAGGCTCATACGAGCACCCCGGCTGGGTCGAGTTGCTGCTTGATCGCGGCCTCGACGATGGCAACACCCGGAGCCGCCGTGTGTGCAGCGAGTCGGTGTGTCTCGTCGCCGCGACGAGCCTGCACGTTGCCACCCAGGTCGCGGACGGCCTCGACGACGCGAGCG
>JBAXOM010000051.1:0-15871 GCA_037133215.1 Thermoleophilia bacterium
TCGAGGAGCGCCTGCGTCTCCTGGTGATCGGGCACAGCAGTGATCGCGCAGTCGATGATGGCGGCGAGCATCGTGCGGGCACCAACCAGGGAGAGGCGATCGTGGCGTACCGCCTGCAGCATCGCGTTGACCATCTCGCTGAACCAGATCGACGGCACATAGGCCGAGTCACAGGCCAGACGATCGGCGACGGCACAGCCGACCGCGCCCGACTCATCATCGAAGGCGGCTTCGAGCGCAGCCGAGGCATCGAGCACGAACGGCACTACAGCTTCTTCCCGTCGACGATCCACGACCGGATCTCATCTGGCGTGGCCCGGACACCGAGTTCGCGCTTAAGCGCACGCAGACGATCAACCGCCGCGGCACGTGGATCCACATCGTCCACGATCGGCACGAGTCGGGCCACAGGCTTGCCATGACGCGTGATCGTGACGTCAAGTCCGGCCTCGACATCGCCGATCAGGCGCGAGAGATGGGTCTTTGCTTCGTACACGCTGACATCCATAGCGCGAATTCTAGTCAATTGCTGGTCATAATTCTGCGCAGAGACGCCCGTCTCCCACACGGACTCGCACCTACTCCACACGTAAACTCACTGTATGCAGCCCGCCGACCTCCTGATCGACAATCTCGCCAGCCTCGCCACGGTCGATGCTGACGGTGAGTTTTGCGTCATCCACAACGCTGCCATCGCAATTCGTGCGGGCCACATCGAGGCCGTCGGTCCCCGCGACCACGTCCATGCGGCCATCACCCTCGCTGACGACGCCGAGCTTATTGACGCCACCGGGCAGAGCGCCGTCCCCGGCCTCGTCGATTGTCATACGCACGTGGTCTACGGCGGCAACCGCATCCACGAGTTCGATCTGCGCGCCCAAGGCGCCAACTACGAGCGCATCGCCGCCGAGGGTGGCGGGATCAAGGCGAGCGTGCGCCTGACGCGCGAGGCCACCGAAGACGAGCTCGTCACCAGCGCCGCCAAGCGACTCGAGACGATGCGGCGCCTCGGCACCACCACCGCCGAGATCAAGTCCGGCTATGGCCTGAGCGCCGAGCACGAACTGCGCATGCTGCGCGTTGCCAAGGCCGCCGGCAAGCAGGCCGGTGTGCGCGTCCTGACCACCTGTCTCGCGCTCCACTCCACGCCACCCGAGGCGGAATCTCCCGATGCCTACGTGGATTACGCAATCGCTGAGATCCTGCCCGCCTGTGCTGAGTGGGCCAACGCCGCCGACGTCTTTCTTGAGCGCGGCGTCTTCGACGTCGAGCAGTCGCGACGCTTCCTCCTCGCCGCACAGGAACACGGACTGCGACTACGCCTCCACGCCGATCAGTTCTCCTCGATGGGCGCAATCCCGCTGGCGATCGAACTCGGCGCTGCGTCCGTCGATCACCTCGAGGCAACGGGAGCCGAGGGGATCGAGCAACTAGCCGCATCCAACGTGATCGCCGTTGGCCTGCCCGTCGCCGCACTGACCCTCAAGTGCCCGATGCCCCCACTCCGCGCCCTGATCGATGCTGGCGCCCGAGTGGCACTCGCAACCGACGCGAACCCGGGCTCCGCACCGTGCCTCTCACTCCCGACCACGATGCATCTCGCCTGTAGTCAGATGGGGCTTTCGTGTGCGGAGGCGCTGCAGGCCGCGACGGCCGGTGGTGCCGCCGTACTCGGACTCGACGACGAGGTCGGCCGGCTTGCGGTCGGGTTCAAAGCCGACGTCGTGCTGATCGACAATCCCGACTGGCGTGCGCTGATCGCGCAGCTCGGCGCCGAGCCAGCCCGCGTCATTCGCGCGTAGCGCTACAGGTCAGCGGTGACGCCAAGCGAGTCGCGTGCCACCAGCTCGGCGTAGCGACCACCCTGGGTGATCAGTTCGACATGCGTGCCGCGCTCGACGATTGCGCCATGATCGAGCACGAGAATCTGGTCGGCGTCGCGCACCGTAGAGAGGCGATGGGCGATCGTAATCGTCGTGCGACCCTCAGCTAGTGCGTCGAGCGCCTCTTGGACCTGGCGCTCAGTATCAACATCAAGTGCGCTGGTGGCCTCGTCCAAGACGAGGATCGGTGGGTTGCGCAGCACCGTGCGGGCGATCGCAATGCGCTGCTTCTCGCCACCCGAGAAGCGATAGCCGCGCTCGCCAACGACCGTCTCGTAGCCTTCCGGCAGTCCCGCGATATGGTCGTGAATTCGCGCTGCGCGACAGGCGTCTTCGATCTCCTGATCGGTCGCCTCAGGGTGCGCGAAGCGGAGATTCTCGCGCACGGTGGCATGGAAGAGATAGGTCTCTTGGCTGACCACGCCAATCAGATCCGAGAGCGACGCAAACGCAACATCCTTGACGTCGACGCCATCGATGCGAACAGCGCCACGTTCGGCGTCGTAGAGGCGCGCGACGAGGTAGCCGAGCGTGGTCTTGCCCGATCCCGTCTCGCCAACCAAGGCCGTGCGTGTGCCAGGTGCCGCGAGGAAGGTTGCGCCGCTGATCGTCCACGTCCCCTCGGGCTCGTAGCGGAACCAGACGTCGTCAAACGAGACCTCGCCCCGGACGTCCTCGCGGCGCAACTCGCGCGAACCAGAATGCTCATCGATATCGACCTTGAGGTCGAGGTACTCAAAGATGCGATCGAACAGGGCTAGCGACGCCTGCACGTCGATCCCGACCGACAGCAGCGCGCCAACCGGGAAGAAGATGCGCGTCTGGATCGTCGCGAAGGCGACCAACGTACCAACGCTGACTGCGCCCAGCCCGTTAGCAATCGACCAACCACCGGCCCAGTAGACGAGCGCCGGCAGAATCGCGAACGAGGCACTGATCGTCGCCATCACCCAACGGCCCGCCATGCGCTGGCGCACCTCGAGCTCGGCGAGCTCGCGCGACTCTTCACGGAAACGCTCCGCCAGCTCGGGACCGCGACCCATCGTCTTGCCAAGCAAGACACCCGAAACGCTCAACGACTCCTGCACGAGCGACGAAATATCTGCCAGCGTCTTCTGGCGCTCGGTCGCCAACTTACGTCGCTCGACTCCGACACGGCGCGTCAACAGGACGAAAAACGGCACGAGTATCACCGACAAAATCGCCAGGCGCCAATCGAGCAAGAACATCGCGACGACGGCTGCCAGCACCGTCGTGACGTTCGAAACCACGGACGTCGCTGTGGAGGTGACGACGTCATCGACGCCGCCAATGTCGTTCGAGATGCGGGACTGCACCTCACCCGTGCGCGTGCGGGTGAAAAACGCAAGCGATTGGCGCTGCAAGTGCTCGTAGACATCAGCCCGAAGCTCGTGCATCACCTCTTGGCCGACGCGGTTCGACAGGTACGTCTGCGCAACGCCAAGGATGCCCACAATGATCGCGATCGCGATCATGCCGCCCGCCAGCCAGGCCAGCAGCGTCGTGTTGTTCGACGGAATCGCGTTATCGATCACGTCGCGCAGCAAGAACGCCGGCACCATACCGAGGGCGCTCGAGACCATGATCAGACCCAGTACAAGCGTTAGCCGCGACTTCTCGGGTCCAAACAGGCGGAAGACGCGCCGCACGTTTGCGCGGCGAACCTCCGGGTCCTCCGGCCGCTTCGGCTTGTCGCCGATGTCGAACGTTCCGTGTCTTCCGCGTGCGCTCACAGTAAGAAGAACGGTAGACCGCGCCGAGATATGCCGCGACGCAAGCCGCCACCGGCAACAGGCGCGAAGCACAGAGCATGACGTCGACGACAACCACGAGCGCCAAGGACTCCTAGTCTTCTGCCGATGGCCTGCGACGACCCACACTGCGAACACGATCACGACGAAGGTGTTACCGACCTTGGTGGCACGCTGCACGGTGGCACGCCGGCGCCTGTCGAGCATGTCCACGGGCCCGACTGTGACCACGACCATGAACACCGTCATGACCACGAACCGTCCGACGAAGACGTTGCCGAAGCCGAGCGCCTCGCCGACGAGCTTGCAGACGCAACGGCACGGATGGCCAGCGAGCTCGGATGGGCAATCGCACCGTTTCGGGAGCGCGCGGAGTATCTGCTCGCCGGGGCACCTGTCGCCGTCATTTTTGAGCGCGCCTCTGACCGCGAGTCCCAGCCGAAGCACCGCTCTGGACAACTGTCGCCCGAGCTCCTGCCCTTCCTCGTTGACGCCACGCTTCGCACCCGCGAGCGACTGACCTACGCCGAGGATGAAGACAACCCGTTTCTGATTGCGCTCGTACTCGCCAGCTTCTACGCCGTTGAGTCCTCGCGCTCCGGTGCACTCGGCCTCGACCCAGAGACGCGTCGCAACCTGCCGACGGTCGAGCTGCTGCGTGACGACGATGCAACCGCCGACATTCGTGGCGTACCCGGCACGTCAATGCTGCGCGTGATCGTGCCCGTCGAGAGCGAGTCTGGCACCGCAGCCACGAACGCCATCCAGTTCGTCTGGCGCACCTAAACCGCAATCCAGGGCCGCTCTCATTTCGAGGAGGACATCACAAGTGCGCACGTGTCATGTCCTCCCAGGCGCACGAAACGACTAGAGTCGCCCCATGAGCGAGAGCGAACTCCAGCGACTGCAGCGCGAAGCACGCGAAGACCCGTCTGCTTTCTGGGCCCGTGAGGCCGCCGACCTGCCGTGGTTCTCGCCGTGGGAGTCCGTGCTCGACTGGAACCCACCGACGTTTACCTGGTTTAAGGGCGCCACCACAAACCTCACGTACGCGTGTCTGGATCGACACATCGAGAGCGGTCACGGTGAACGACCGGCACTGGTCTGGCTGCGCGAGGACGGCGCCGAACGGCGCCTCTCCTACGCCGAGTTGTTGCACGAAGTGGAGCGCGTAGCTGCCGCGCTGCGCGCCCTCGGCCTTGGACACGGCGATCGCGTCACGATTTCCATGCCCGTCAGCGTCGAGGCAATTACACTGATGCTCGCCTGCGCCCGCATCGGCGCGATCCACAGCGTCGTCTTCGCTGGCTTCGGCGAGGGAGCGCTCGGCCAGCGCATCCGCCTCTCCGGCTCGAAGGCCGTCTTCGTCTCCGATTCGACGCATCGCCGCGGCAAGGTCGTGCCGCTCAAGCACATCGTCGATGCTGCGCTGGCCGGAGGTGACCACGACGTCGAGCACGTGATCGTCCAACGGCGTGAGGCCGATGCCGCACCGGCCGGTCCGGGTGAAATCGATTGGGACGACTTTCTCGCGGCCGGCGCAAGCGAGAGCGGTGCCTACGCCGAGTTGGCTGCCACCGACCCGGTCTTCATTCTCGCCACCAGCGGCACGACCGCGACACCGAAACTCGTGGTGCACGTCCACGGCGGCTACATGGCTGGCCTCGAGGCGATGGGGCGTTGGGTCTATGGACTCGATCGCAACGACGTTTGGTGGTCAACCTCGGACATCGGCTGGATCGTCGGCCACTCGTACATCGTCTACGGGCCGCTGCTCGCGGGCGCGGCCACTATTGCCTTCGAAGGATCGCTCGACTATCCCGGGCCCGACACACTGTTTCGCCTCATCGCTCAAGAGCGAGTGACCGGCCTCTTTACCGCTCCGACTGCCGTGCGGATGTTGATGCAACACGGCACGGCCCCCGCCGAAGGCCATGACCTCTCGAGCCTGACGCGTGTCTTCTGCGCCGGTGAGACCCTTAATCCGCCGGCCTGGCAGTGGCTACAGCAGGACGTGCTCGGCGACCGCGTGCCGGTGATCGACCACATGTGGCAGACCGAGACGGGCGTTCCGCTCTTCGCCAACCCGTGGGGACTTGGTCTCGAAGAGATTCGCCCTGGCTCCGGCGGCCTGCCGATGCCCGGGTGGGACGTTGCGATCGTCGATCCTCAGACGCACGAGGACCTCGAGACGGGACAGACCGGGATGATGATCGTCCGCCAGCCCTTCCCCTCGTTGACGGCGACCATCTGGGGCGACCCCGAGCGCTACGCAAAGGACTATTGGTCGCGCGTGCCTGACGTCTACACGAGTGGCGATGCCTGCCGCTTTGATGAGGCTGGCTACGCGTGGTTTAGCGGCCGCGCCGACGAGGTAATCAAGATCGCCGCACATCGCATTGGGACCGTCGAGGTCGAGACCGCGTTTCTCCACCACCCCGCCGTTGCCGAGGCGGGCGCAACCGGGCAGCCTGACGAGTTGCGCGGCGAGATCGTTGCGGTCTTTGTCGTGCTCAAGCCGGGCGTTGAACCGTCACCCGAGGTGGAACAGGAGCTGCGCGCCAAGGTACGTGAGGTACTCGGACCGGTGGCAGTCATCGGCGACCTGCGCTTTGTCTCGAGCCTGCCAAAAACGCGCAGTGGCAAGATCATGCGCCGCGTCCTCAAGGCCGTTGTGACGGGTGTCGACGTTGGCGACGTCTCGACGATCGAGAACGAGGGCTCTGTCGACGATGCCCGCGCCGCGTTCGCTCAACTGCAGGCCGAAGCCAGCGAGTAGCGACTACGCGTCGAGTTCGGCGACGAGATCGGAGAAGACGCGAAACGAGCCATCTGTGCCCGTCGCGTGTACGTCGACCTTGTCGATCTTCTCGTACACGCCAACGCCCACCGTCGTCATCTGCAGGCGACCGAGAAAGCTGGTCTTGCGGCCCACATGGAGTGGCGCGGTGAACACGAGTGCGTCGCCGTCGACAGCAAAGTCGACGCCTTCCGTCATCTGCTTGCCGTTGACGAACACCATCAACGAACCGTCGGCGCCGTTCGGCAAGAGAACGCGACGGCCGCTGGGAACGTCATCACTCATACCGGCATCGTATGTCGTTTCCCGCGCCGTGGTTCCAAGTAGGATGAGACCATGTCGTCGTCCACTGTTGATCTGCACTCTCATTCGACATGCTCGGACGGTGGTCATGCTCCGCGCTTCGTCGTCGAGCTCGCCGCGCAGCGTGGAATCGAGGTGCTGGCACTCACCGATCACGACACGCTGCAAGGAATCGCTGAGGCGCAGGCGACGGGTGTCGAGCACGGCGTCCATGTTGTGGCAGGCATCGAATTATCGGCAAAGTACAGCGCGGGGCAATGTCATCTGCTCGCCTGGCTCCCGAGCCCTGTGCCCCAGGCGTTTCAAGTCTGGACCACGTCACGCGAGGTCGATCGTGAGCACCGAGCCAAAGAGATGGTGCGCCGACTCAACGAACAGGGTTTTGAGATCGCCTGGGAAGACGTTCGGGCTCGGGCCGCGGGCAATCTTGGTCGACCGCACGTAGCCGACACACTGATCGCCGCCGGCCACTGCACCGATCGCCGCGATGCCTTTGAGCGCCTGATCGGTCGAGGCTGCCACGCCTACGTGGGAAGCGGCAAGATCGCACCCGAGGCTGCCGTCGAGCAGGCCGTCGCCTCTGGCGCGCTGGTCTCGCTCGCTCACCCGTACACCCTCGAGCTCGAGGGGCAACCGCTGAGCGATTTCGTCGGGCGGTTGGCGGACGCTGGCCTTGGCGCGTTGGAGGCTCACCGCGGCGATCAAGATGCTGCGCGTCAGGCCGAATACTGCACTCTCGCAGAGCGCCACGGTCTCCTCGTGTCGGCGGGTTCGGACTTCCATTCGGTCGAGCTAGAGGACGGCCCAAGAGGTCAGCGCGAACTCGGTTGGACCGGCGACCCTGGACTGTCGACCGAGGCGCGTGAGCAGTTGCTCAGCCGCCTACCCGGCGTACCCGCAAACCTTGTGCGGTGAGGTGGTCGATCAGGCGCTCGGCATGATCGCCCTGCACCTCGACCGCGCCCTCGCGTAGAGCACCACCTGCGCCACAGAGCTTCTTGAGGTCTTTGAGCCACGTCTTGGTGTCGCCTGGCAGACCCGTGACGAGCGTGACCCAGCCAGCCCCACGCCCACCCCGACGTCGTTCAACACGCACCACACCGTCCGCCGGATGCCCTTGCGCCGCCCCGGGCGCGACCGTCGCACCCTTGCGCTGGCGCTTCCCGCTGCGCCGCAGATCGCCGTCTTCCGTCGAATACACCCGCGTCATGTCTCTGAGACTGTACGCGCCCAACTCCACCCGCCTCGCACGAGTCAATGACCGAAGCGACATTTTGGGCCCGGGCCCAAAATGTCGCTAAAGCCGCCAACGGGTGCGTATCTACTAAGCGCTCACCACACGAAGCGACATTTTGGGCCCGGGCCCAGAATGTCGCTCGGGTAGGCTGGCGGGGTGAGTCGAGGACGGTACGCACCAACGCCAAGTGGCGACCTGCACCTGGGGAACGCGCGGACCGCGATCATCGCGTGGCTGCACGCGCGCGCAACGGGAGACCAGATTGGGTTGCGCATTGACGATCTCGACATCGATCGTTGCACTGAGGAATTTGAGTTTCGCCAACTTGAAGACCTGGCCTGGCTCGGACTGACGTGGGATGGCGAAATCGTCCGCCAATCAGAACGCCTCCCGCTCTACGACGCAGCCGTCGGACACTTACGGGACGCTGGACTCGTCTATCCGTGCTTCTGCTCACGCGCCGAAATCAAAGCCTCGGCCTCCGCGCCACACGGCGCGACTGAAGCGATCTACCCCGGCACGTGCCGCACACTCACCGCAGACGAGGCCACAGAACGCATCGCGCGAGGCGATCGGCATGCGCTCCGACTCGCCGTCCCCGCAGGCATCGAGCGCTTCCACGATTTTGTTCACGGCGACGTGGCGATTGATGTCGCGGCCACGGCCGGGGACCTCGTGCTCGTTCGCTCGGACGGTGTCATCGGGTATCAACTCGCCTGTGCCGTCGACGATGCGCAACCGGGGATCACCAGTGTTGTCCGAGGTGAAGACCTGCTCGCGTCGGCCGCGTTCCAACGCGTGATCATGCGCCTGCTTGACCTTGAGCCTCCCAACTACGGCCACGTTCCGCTGATGCTCGGCGACGACGGCACGCGCCTCGCGAAGCGCCACGGCTCAATTGCTCTCCGCGACCACCGCGAACACGGTGCGGCCCCCGAAGACATCGTTGGCATGTTGGCCGGCATGTTTGCCATCGGCGACGGCTCGCCTGCACACCTCGACGACCTTGTTCCACTCGCTGCTGGCCTCGGCGGTTAGACCTTAGTCATCAGTCGGCTGCGCGCGTTCGCGTACTCCGACCTCACCGATCTCGACCAGTGGATCCATCTCGATGGGCAATCCATCGATGGCATCGAGCTCGGAGGCGCCAAGCGGTTCGAGCCCAAGTGCTGGGTCGGCCACATGAATCACCGTAGCGGGATGCAGCAGCAACGCGACGGGCTCACGCCCCTCTTCGAAGGCGTGGTGAATCGCGGCTTGGAGATCCTCGAGAGACAACGCGTCGTCAGCCATGCGCGCCAGCCTATCAACACGAAGGCGTGCAGACTCGACGGATAGGATGGGTGCGTGAGGATACGCCGCGAACTACTCGTACCCCTGCTCGCTGTGGCCGTGCTAGCCGGGTGTGGTGGGTCCGGTGCAACGCCGCGGACCGCAACGGTCCAACCACCGCCACCACCAACCGGTGCGAATGCGGTGACGATCTCTCCATTCGATTCGACCGGGACGGGCACCACCTCCACGGAAGCGACAAGTGGCCAGCCGATCTTCCCCGCGCCCGACCCACGTGGCGTGCTCGCGCTCGCCGCCCAACACCCCGATGGGCGCATCGTCTATGCCACGGTGCTTGACGGCACGCAAGGCGAGATGATCATCGCTCGCCTCGGCAACAGTGGTCTCGTAGCAACCACCCTCGATGCCAAAACCGTTCGTGTCGGGATCGACCTGACCGACTCCTCGATCGTCTGGGTCTGCGTGACGACTGGAGCCGACACGCCGAAGTGTCGCAACCACGATTTCGAGAGCGAGGGCGCAAACGCGCTCGCACGTGCGGCGCTCCTCGTTGGCGAAGAGCACGTGCGGCAGATCACCGCGCGCGTTGCCAGCACGAGTGACGGGACGCTCGACGTGCAGACGCGCGCAAACAAGGTCGATGCCTCATGCCTCCGCGGGACAGACACCGGCGTCGGCAACCTACTGATCTGCGTCTCGCCGAGCGGCTTTGTGACGGATACGGAAATGGGGCCAACGATCGCCCGCGCCAGTGAGGTCTCCCCGACCGTCGATCCCGCCGAACTCAACCCGGCTGGTATCGGCTAGCTCGAACCGCCTAACCCTGGTCGGAGTAGCGGCGACCACCATGGCTGGCCGCGAGTCGCTCGTCCACTGCATCGGCGGTTTCGGCCACCGCTCGCACAGCGTGCTGGAGCTCGACCTCTTGGAGATCATCACCGAGGATCGCGTGCTCAAACCAGAGCTCGCGGCGCTCCGGCGTATACGCGAAGCGACCGACCGGCCCCTCTGCCGCGATCGCGCAGGCCTCGAGTGCGAGTGGGTCGGTCAGGTCGACGTCAATTAGGACAGGTGCGGCAGCGATGATCGCGGTCGAGCGCTCAAGGTGATGCATGACGGACACGAAGACCCGTGTCGAACCAGCAGCACCATGGAGACCCCAGACTGGATCGTCAACGAAGCCGCTCGCAGTCAGGTGTCGTGACGTGCGTTCACGTACGACGGCGACACGTTCGTCAGCACCACGCCGCACGTCGACCTCGGGCTGGCGCGGCTCGCCCGGATTCATGCCACCAACGCGCATTTGGAGACGTGCTCCTTCGTTGGCAGCGATCCAACCCGCCGTCCAGACGGCGATCGTCATCTCGTCCTGATGCAGAGTGTGGCCGCCGAGGATCGCCTGCTCGGCAATCAGCGCACCGCCATCGTGGCGCAGTCGCCCCAGCACAAAACCGTCGTGCTCGAGCAAAACGGCCGCAGCAAGTGGACCCGTAAAGCGCGGGACGGGCAAGACCTCAGCGGTAGCAACCACCATTGGCTGCGTGGCATCGCCTGGATCGGCCATGACGTCCACGCGCACCGAGGTGCGGGCGTTGCCAACACGGCCGCGCCAGGCAGCGTCGCGGGGATCCTCTTCGACAAACGTCCGCTCAAGCGCGCGCCGGACGGTGGCGTTGGTACCCGGGAACTGAACCTCGCTCATGACCACCGCTTCGGACGCGTGAAGGCACGGCCGACAAGCAGTGCCTTGCGGTGGCGTGAGACGACGGAGCGTTCGCGCCGCGCGCCGTAGCCCCCACGCTCGATCTCACGCAGGATCTCGCGGTACATCGAACCGGCTGCTGCGATCGATCGCCCGCCATGAATCAGCATCGGGATGCCTGACATCCCCTGGTCGTAGAGCGTCTCGGCACGCGCAATCTGGTCTTGATACAACGCGGTGCGGTCTTGCGTCGCGAGATCCGTAATGCCAAAACGGTCGAGCGTGTCGCGGGCTAGATAGATGCGCCCGTTGGCGAGATCCTCGTCGACATCGCGCAGGATATTCGTGCGCTGCATGGCGTTGCCGAGTGCACGCGCGGCGTTCCAGGCCTGGTCGTTCCAGACGCCGAGGATCGAGGCCATCATCTCGCCGACGGCGCCAGCCACGCGGTAGCAGTAGACATCCAAATCGCCTTCGGTCTGAATATTTGGCACCTCAAGGTCGTCACGCATGCCTTGCAGAAACGCCACCACTGCCGGCCGTGGCAGCGAGTGTCGATTGGAAAGGTCGTCAAGGATGATCGTCTCGCGTGTCGTCGGCTCGCCCGTTACGAGCCATGTCTCAACCGCTGCGACGGCGGCCGCAGCCTCGGGGCTCTGCTCGTCAACGAGGTCGTCGAGCGTACGCAGCACGAGGTACAGCAGCGTCACATCGCGACGCACCGTGGCCGGGAGCAGACGCGCCGCGACGGAGAACGTCCGCGAGACGTTCTGCATCACCTCGTCCGCCTCGGCCAAATAGGTGTCGGTGTTACGTGCCGAGCGCCGAGGAAACCTCATACAGAGATTCCTAGGTCTCGGCGCACCAACCCCGCAGCTACCTCTGCACCGAGCAGAACACCGGGTACGCCAGCACCCGGGTGCGCACCAGCACCGACGTGGTACAGACCATCAACCGTGCGGTCCTTGTTTGGCTGACGGAAGTAGGCCGACCGCGTCAGGACAGGCTCGGTCGAGAAGGCAGTGCCTTCGTCGGCGTCATAGCGCTGTTCGAAATCCTGCGGGGTCATCCGGTGCTCCACCTTGATCGACGCACGGAGGCCCTCCAGCCCCGCGTCGTGCTCCAGATAGTCAACCACTTTTTCGCGCCACGCGTCAGTAATTGCACCCCAGTCATCGCCCGAGGCGAGATTCGGAACGGGTAGGAGCACGGCAAGCGAATCGCCGCCAGGCGGCGCCATCGTCGGGTCGGTGCGGGCTGGCACGTGCAGGTAGAACGAGAGCGAGTCCGGGAGTACCTGCCGGTTGGTGACGTCGTCGATGAACTTCCGATAGTTGTCGCCCACGAACAGCGTGTGGTGCAACAGCTGAGGAAACTGGCGGTCGGTGCCGAGGTAGAGCAGGAAGCACGACATGCCGTTGCGCGATTTACGGAATCGCCACGGTGCGCGATCGGGTGCACCCTTCAAGAGGCGGCTGCGGGTGCGGACTGGGTCGGCATCGGAGACGACGACCTCGGCGGGAATTACCTCACCATCCACAAGGCGCACGCCGACGGCCTTGCCACCACGCACAACGATCTCGTCAACGTCAGCCTCGCAGCGCACCGTGGCGCCCGAGGCCTCGAGCGCACGGACCATGGCCTGAATGATCGAATACGTCCCGCCTTTGGTGTACCAGACGCCATCTTCAACCTGCAGGTAGGCGAGCGCGGCGTACACCGCAGGCACGCGATACGGGTCGCCACCGATGTAGAGCGAGTGGAAACTCATCGCCTGGAAGATGTGCTCCTCCGAGAAGTACTTGGCGCAGAAGCTCGACAGGTTGCGCGCTGCATCGAGCTTAAGCATCGTCGGGAGCAACTTGGCAAACGGTATGGGGTTCTCGAAGGCGCGTCGCCCTGCAGCGAGTACGGCCTGGCGATGGATCTTGCCGGACGCCTCGAGGAAGGCGGGATAGTTGGCAGCATCGACGGGCGAGAGCTTCGAGAGCTCCTCCTGCATCTCGACGACGTCGCCCTTGAAATCGATGCGCGTGCCGTCGTGCGGCCAGTCAATCCGGTAGAACGGATCGAGACCAATCAGTTCGACCTCTTGCCGAAAATCACGATCGAGCAGCGCAAACAGCTCGTCGAAACACCAAGGCATCGTGACGAGACTTGGGCCGAGATCCCACGTATAGCCCTGGTCCTTGATCTGCGAGGCACGGCCTCCCGGTGCTGGTAATCGCTCCAGTACGGTGACGTCGAGACCAGCCGCAACCATCCTCATGGCAACGGCCAGGCCACCAAAGCCCGAGCCAATTACGATCGCGCGCTGTCGATGCCGGACGGTACTCATGGATCGCAGCGTACGCGTGCTCAGGCGGTCGTGGGGAACTGTCGCGGCAGGCGACTCGGGCAGGGCACTGTCTGACTCATCGCCATGCCCTTCGCACGGCTCATGCCGCTAGCGCGATTAGGCAACAGTGCCGACAAATTTTGCCGGATCGTCAAGAAAGCGACCCTTGCAGCCGTTGCACGAGAAGTAGTACGTCGTGCCCTCGTACTCAGCCGATGGCGTGGCCTCGTCGACGATGATCTCGGAGCCCGATGTCGGATCAATGGCAGTGCGTGGCCCGTCCGCCTGCACGGCTCGTGTGCGCTGCACGATGCCAGCGACCACGGCCAGGGCGATCTCTTCCTGCGTCACCTCGCCCAGCTCGATGCCTGGCCGCGTATCGATCGTGGCGATCAGCTCGTCGCTGATCCCGCGCTCACGCAGCAGATCGAGCGCGGCCCGTGCTCGCTTACGCGAGGCGATCAGGGCAAGGGTCGCCGGCTGGAACGCGAGTGCCGCGACGAGGGCGTCCTCGTCGTAATGCCCCATCGAGGCGACCACGACATTCGCGCCCGGCTCCATTCCGGCGACATCTAACCCAGAGCGGCCGTCAATCAGAATCACCCGATGGCCGATTGCCTCGCCGATGCTTGCGACGGCGTGCGCGACTGGCGTGTGGCCGATCACGACGAGCTGCGGGCATGGTTGGACTGGCTCCAGAAAAATGTCCACGGTACCTCCCGACGGACAGGTTGTCGTGAGACTCGTCACCCCGGTGGGCGACAGCAGATCCTCGGGTCCAATCCGCAAAAGCTCGGTCTCGCCCGTTAACAGTGCATGGCGCGCGTGGCGCACCACGTTCGGCTCGGAACACGAGCCGCCGATCCACCCCTCGACACGACCATCCGCGTACACGATGGCTTTCGCGCCAGGCCGGACCGAGGCTGGTGCCTCGGCCCGAACCACGGTCGCGAGCACGTACGGCTGACCCTGCAAGGCAAGGTCAGCCGCGAGTCGCGCAATGTCGAGCGTTCGTCGCATTACTCGTCCGAGACACCCGCGTCGCGAAGGGCCTTCCAGACCTTGTGCGACGAGAGAGGCATGTCGATGTTCGTAATGCCAAACGGCGTCAACGCATCGACGACGGCATTGACGAACGCCTGTGGCGAGCCAACCGTCGGCGATTCGCCGATGCCCTTCGCACCAATCGGGTGATGCGGCGATGGTGTCACACACTCTCCGAGCGTCCAGTGCGGACTCTCGACCGCAGTGGGGATCAGATAGTCCATGAAGTTGCTGCCGAAGCAGTTGCCGTCCTCGTCGAACGAGATCAGCTCCATCATCGCCGTACCGAAGCCCTGCGTCAGACCGCCGTGGATCTGTCCGTCGACGATCATCGGATTGATCCGCGTGCCGCAGTCATCGACCGCAACGAACTTGCGGACCTTGACGGCACCCGTGCCCTTATCGATGTCGACGACGCAGATGTACGTGCCGAACGGGTACGTCATCTCCGGGGCGTCGTAGTACGTAACGTCCTCGAAGCCGTTCTCCATGCCCTCAGGCAGTTCTGACTGATAGGCCTTGAAGATGCACTCTTGGATTGTCTTCGTGCGATCCGGCGAGCCCTTGACGGTAAACGTGCCGCTGTCGAACTCGAGGTCGTCGGGTGCACACTCGAGCATGTGGGCGGCGATCTGACGGCCCTTCTCGCGGAGCTTGCGCGCCACGATGGCCGTGGCGGCACCACCGGTCGGAGTCGACCGCGACGCATACGTGCCGAGGCCGTATGGCGTGTGATCCGTGTCGCCGTGTTCGACGACGATATCGGTCGACGGAATCCCGAGCTCGTTCGCCACGATCTGTGCGAACGTGGTCTCGTGGCCCTGGCCCTGCGACTGGACGCCCAGCTTGAGCACGCCCTTGCCGGTCGGGTGGATCCGTAGCTCGGCCGAATCGATCATCGCCAAACCAGCGATGTCACAGATCTTCGACATGCCCGCTCCGACGATCTCGGTGAAGGACGAGAAGCCAATGCCCATCACCTCGCCGCGCTCGCGCTTCTCGGCCTGCTCCTTGCGGAGGGCCTCGTAGTCGACGAGCTCGAGGGCGATGTCCATCGCCTTGTCGTAATCGCCCGAGTCGTACTCCCAACCCATCGGGCTCTTGTACGGGAACTGTTCTGGCTGAATAAAGTTCATCTTGCGCAGCTCGGCCGCATCGATCCCCGTCTTGTGCGCGAGGTTGTCGACGAGACGCTCGATCAGATACGCGGCCTCGGTGACGCGGAACGAGCACCGGTAGGCAACGCCACCCGGAGCCTTGTTCGTATAGACCGCGTCGACCTTGCAGTACGCGGCCGGCATGTCATACGAGCCCGTGGCGATGTTGAAGAACCCGGCGGGCCACTTGCTTGGCGCCGCCTGCGCGTTGAACGCACCATGGTCGGCCAACACGTTTGCCCGCAGGCCGAGCATCTTGCCGTCCTTCGTCGCTGCCAGCTCGCCACTCATGTGGTAATCCCGAGCAAAGCCCGTGGAGATGAGGTTCTCCGAACGACTCTC
>JBAXOM010000052.1:0-15787 GCA_037133215.1 Thermoleophilia bacterium
CCCGATCTGGACGTTGGCTGACGAGCTAGCTCGTCAGCCAACGTCCAGATCGGGCCTGACCCCTTCCGGACATTGGTGACGCGGGTACCCGTGAGAGCGCTAGGCCGGAGCGCCGTACGGGCCGCGACGACAGACGGTCTCAGCGCCCCACGCGGCACCGGTCTGTACCGCCGCTGCGAGCGGCAATCCCAAACCGAGGCCGTAGGTCAGTCCAGCCGCAAAACAATCACCCGCGCCATACGTATCGACAGGGTCGCCCGGAAGCGAAACGGCATCCCACAGTCCCGAATCGTCCGTCGACATCCAACGACCGCCGCGAGCCCCATCCGTCAACACAATTGCGTTCGTGTGCTTGCCGAGTACGCGAAAGTCGACCTCTTCGCCACGATCGGTCAGAGAACTCACGACCACATCCGCCTTCACACCACTCTCAATCAAGGCGTCGAGCTGGCGCGCCGAACAGACGAGCGACCCTGCTGCACGCGCTGCGGCGATGCCCGAGGGCTCGCCGCACGTTGCGTAAACCGCGGAGCAGTCGGCAAGCGACTCCCAGCCGAGCGACTCATCACCACGCGGATATTCGTTGGGCTGCGACACGATGATGGTGCGGTCGCCCGAATCGTCAAGGATCGTCACAGCTCGCGCCTGACGACCAGCACGTTCAGAAACGCGTAGGTCGATTCCCTCGGCCAGCATCCGCTCGCGCGTCGCGGCGCCCTCAGCATCGTTGGCCAATGCCGTCACGAAGACAACATCGGCGCCTGCGCGCGCCAAAGCGATCGCGGCAACTGCACCACCACCTGCTGGCTCTTCGAAGGGCGCAGCGAGATGCACAATCTCGCCCGAGGTTGGTGGCGTCGCCGCCCGACCGAACAGCACCCATTCAACGTGACCCACGACCGCGATCTTCGGGCGTGTAGAGCTCATGCTGATCGACTAGAAGCTAAGGCCGTGCTCGCGCACAACGGTCGCCATCGACTCGATGTGCTCGTCCCAGTCCTGGCCCGGCGTCCAGTTAGGCACAGCAACACCCGCGTTTCGCAGCGTGGCAACAAGCTGGTCAGCCAGCTTGTCTTCGAACAACTTCGACGCAGAAGCGATCGCCTCCTCGCGGGTTGGCGCGAGGATCTGCATGGGCTCCGTCAGGGCATTGCCAGCGGGTCGGATTGTGGCGTACCACCCCTCGGGGCGCGCAGGCTCCAGAAATACTTGGAAGCCAAAGTGGCGGGCGCGAGACTTGAGGGCGTTGGCGTCGTTAGCGATGTTCACAGGCAGGAACCCTACAGGAAGCGATTGCCGATCAGCCGACTTTGTCGATCGCGCGATCGAGGAACAGCGCAGCCGAGATCAACGAGAGGTGCGTAAAGGCCTGCGGGAAGTTGCCGAGCGCCTCGCCAGAGGCACCAATCTCCTCGGAGTACAGACCAAGGTGGTTGGCGTACGTCTGCATTTTCTCGAAGGCCAGGCGCGCTTCGTCGATGTTGCCAGCACGCGCCAGCGCCTCGACCCACCAGAACGTGCAGATCGAGAAGGTGCCCTCTTCCCCACCCAGACCATCGTCGGCCGCGAGGTCGGGGTTGTAGCGATAGACAAGCGAGTCAGTCACAAGCTCATCACGAATCGCGTCGATCGTCGAGAGCATCATTGGATCGTTAGGTGCAATGAAGTGCCCCATCACCATCATCAGTGTCGACGCGTCGAGTACGTCACCGTCAAGCACTTGGACGAAGGCCTTTCGCGTCTGCGAGAAGCCGCGCTTCATAACCTGCTCGTAGATCGCGTCGCGCGTCTCGCGCCAGCGAATACGTGGGCAAGGAAAGCCGCGCGCTTCGGCGATCCGGAGTGCACGATCGAAGGCAATCCAACTCATCACGCGCGAATAGGTGAAGTGTTGTGGACCTCCGCGAACCTCCCAAATACCCTCGTCTTTGGAGTCCCAATTCTCGGCGAGCCAGTCCAACAGTTCGACGACGACGGTCCAAAGTTCGTAATCGATGGGAGCGCCAGATTTGTTGTAGAGGTAAATGCTGTTGATCAACTCGCCGTAGATGTCGAGTTGCAACTGGCCGGCAGCACCGTTGCCAACGCGAACGGGCTTCGAATTCCGATAGCCCGAGAGGTGATCGAGTTCGAACTCCTCGAGCTCGTGTCGCCCGTCGATGCCGTACATGATCTGCAGCGGCCCCGCATTGGACGAGTGCTGCTCCAGAGCGCGCTCCTTGAGGAACGCCATGAACTGGCTGGCCTCCTCCATGAATCCAAGCTTGAGAAACGCGAAGAGCGTGAAGGATGAATCGCGAATCCAGGTGTAGCGATAGTCCCAGTTACGAGAGCCGCCAATTGTTTCTGGCAGCGACATCGTTGGTGACGCGACGATTGCGCCGGTCGGCCGGTAACACAGCAGCTTCAAGACGAGGGCAGAACGGCGCACCGTCTCGCGCCAGCGTCCGCGGTACGTGCACTGGTGAAGCCAGTCGCGCCAAAACTTGACGGTCTCGGCGAAGAGGTGCTCACAGACTTCGGCCGGAAATGGCCGCGCCGAGTGGCCGTCATCGGGAACGCGTTCGAGGACGAACGTCAGGCGTTCGCCCGCTTTGAGCGTAAAGAAGGCATGGACATCGCCCCCGTCTGTGGTGAGAGCCACGGGCGAATCGAGCGCGAGCGTAAGGTCGTCCGTCTCGAACACCACTCCGTGCTCGTCAACTTTGATGGCGTGCTCGGTACGGCCGTAGTTGAAGCGCGGCGAGCAGTCGAGCTGAAACTGCATGTGCCCGCGCACGCACTGCACCGTGCGCACGATGCGGTGACGATCTTCCTCAACCGATCCGACGGGCATAAAGTCGACGAGTTCGCCAACGCCAGTTCCGGAGAAAAACCGTGTAATCAGAACATTCGTGTCAGGGAGATAGAGCTGCTTTGATCGCACATCTCGATCCTGCGGGCCGATGCGAAACGATCCACCCTTCTCTTGGTCGAGAATCCCACCGAAGACGCTGGGCGAGTCGAAGCGCGGACAGCAGTACCAATCAATTGCGCCTTGCTCGGTGACGAGCGCTACCGAATGGAGGTCACCGATAATCCCATGATCTTCAATCGCAGCGTAATCCACGCGAACCCCCCTCTACCTCATGGAAGAGTCTACGCGGAATGCGTGCTGAGGTTGAGATCAGCGACGAGCCGATCCTTCGGCTTCAGGCCAACGGATCGCTCGACGACCTCGCCATCCTTGAACAGCGCGACCATCGGGATCGAGAGGACGCCGTACTGGCCGGCTAGGCCGGGCTCGGCGTCAACGTCGAGCTTGGCGATCTTGACTTTGCCTGCGTACTCACCGGCGAGCTCGTCAATGATCGGCGAAAGTGCCTTGCAGGGTCCACACCATTCGGCCCAAAAGTCGATCAGGACCGGAATGTCAGATTCGATGACTTCGCCCTGGAAGTTGGCGCTGTTGATCTCGAGTGCATCGGACATGTGGTGCTCCTTCAGGGGAAAAGCCGTGGTGTTGAAGAGTATGCCGGGCGCGTCGCCCGTCTACCTAATAGACGAACGACGCGCCGCTGACATTCCCGCTACTGCGTGTAGAGCTTTTGCAGAACGAACTGTCCGCTCGTCCCGTCAACGGTCAGGATCGCTACAGGAACGTTCGAGCGATACCCGGTCTTGGGATCGATCGTGATTTTGCCTGTGGCACCCGAGAGGTTCGTGATGTGGAATGCCTGCTTCGAAACGGCACGGTAACTGAGGCTGCCAGCGCGTCGGATCGCGTTGACCATCGTGTAGACCGAGTCGTACGTGAAGATTCCCCACGGGCCAGGATTGGTGTGGAACTTCTTGGCGTAGTTCGTGACGTACGCCGTCGACTTGGCGTTGCCAAACTGGCTTGGCGTTGGCACACCACTAAACGTGCAGGCCGCCGAGGCCGGAATGCCAGCCTGCTTGACGAACGCTGCATCCTGATTGGCAAGCCCCATGAAGCACTTGGTCGGATGACTCGCCTGTGCCGCGAGCAGTTCCTTAGCGATGATGGCGCCCTGCGGGTAGTACGTACTCACGTATACGACATCAGGATTGTTCGTCTCGGCCTGCTCAACCTGAGCGGTAAAGTCCTTGCTCTTTGGGTCGATGGCGATCTTCGTCACGAGTACGCCCCGCTTGTTGAGGGCCGCGTACATGCGGTCTGCCATGCCCTTGGTGTAGGCGCTGGGGTCGTACATGATCGAGACCTTGCCGGCCTTTTGGGCGACCATCCACTGGACCTCTACGGGCGAGATCTGCGAGTTCTTTGGCTGCACCGTGATGCCCATGTTCTTGGTGTCATCAGTCGACGTCATCTGAACCGGAAACACGCCACCGGCGATATAAATTGGCAGGTTGGCAAGTCCAACGGACGAGTTGTACGGTCCAATCAAGCCAAACGGATGCTTCTTGACGAGGTTCTCGGCGACCGTCACACCAATCGACGGTGTTGCCTTGTCATTGCCGGTGATGAGGTTGATCTGCATTCCGAGCACGCCGCCGGCCTTGTTGATTTCGGTGATCGCGAGCTTGGTGCCGCGCAGCATGTCTTGCCCGTTGGCAGCCTGGCCGCCCGTCAAGGGACCTTCAAAGGCGAGGGTCAGCGTGTCCGCGCGTGGCGCCAACGACCGTGCGGCGGCAACCGGCACGGCAATCGCAGCGATCGCAACGACCAGAAATAGAGTAAAAAGACGACGCACGTGGACGCTCCCGTTTTGTGAGTGGCATGAGTGTAGCGAGGTCAAGAAGTTATAGCGATCCGTCTATCTTGCACGTGCGCTGCATTACCAAATGGCCGGCCAAAACCGCCAATGTTCGTATTAAGTCGCCAGCTGTCATACGTGTGTTCACTGACGGCATCGTTTGAGTTGCCCTCGACCGTCTCGATCGTCGTCGGCGTCGCACGCCGCACAATGCCGACGTGACCAAACGTAAACCACACAACATCGCCTGGCTTTGGGTCGGCAACCAGTCGTTCGCGAAACATACCCCGCTCGGCAAACCACCGTCGGACGTCAAGCGTCCACGCCAACCGCCACCCACCTGACGCGCCACCCGTAAAAGGTCGACCTGCTGCACGCAGAACCCACGAGACAAAATCAGCACACCACGCTTCGGCGTTGCCGTCCGTGAACTCCACGATGCCAGGCCCCGTGTTGGACCCAGGTGGCATCTCCTTGATACGCAAACCATCGAGCTGTTCCGCTATCGCGACGATCGAACCGCCGTCGATCATCGGAAGGGGCGACGCTGATAGTTGGGGAAATGCAGGAACGACTCCCACAACCTCTTCCTGAGCGGCATTCGCCCGACCGGCCTCCGCGAAGAGCGGAGACAGCGGAGGCAGCGTCGCAAGGTTGCTGTTGACCACTTTGAGGGCTGTCGTCGCCAAGACGGTACAGGCGATGAGAACAGCGACCCACTCCGTCGTTGCCTGCCCGTGCCGCGACGCCAGAGCCATCAAAGGACCGGCCCAATCAGATGGCGTAACACCAGCGCTTGGCCACCGATGACGATTAAGAGCGCTGCCGGTGCGAGCAGTCCTCCAATCACGAGCAACATTTTTGGGGCAGCTGCAGCGGCGCGCTGACGAGCTTCGGCGCGCGCATGGAGCCGTGCGTCTGCGGCGAGCAATCGGAGTGATCCAGAGATGGGAACCCCGAGGTCCTCACTCTGTTGAAGCAACGATCCCAACGCCCGTAGGGCGGGATCGGCTGCACGCAACGACTGTCCTAACCCCGTGACGGTTGCGTTTCTTGTCGCGTCAACGAGAACCTCTCGCAGCGGTTCGGGAGCGAACGCCGCCACACGAACGATCGCTAGATCCGGAGCAGCACCACCATCAACCGTCGCCGCGAGCAGCTCGAGTACGTCTGGCAGGCCGGCCGTCATGGCCGATGCGCGCCGCAGCTGCGAAGCTCGTTGACGTCGACGGGTCGTGCCAATCGCGGCAGTACACCCGACACCACCCCCGACAATTGCCAACAACGCATTGCCGGTCACGACCCAAACGAGCCAGAAACCTAAAAGACACCAAGCCACCAGCCACACGGCCCAGTGTGCGCGTCGTCTATCTGGCATCACAGCCCTACCGATCGCGCGATTCGCCGCAGCATGACGAGCGCAAGACCTGTCATTCCCGCCGCGGCACCAAGCAACACCAATCCCGGGCCCGTTGTAAACAGCGCACCAAGTGCAGCGGGAGCGAGCACACCAAGAAATCCCATGGAGACGACGGGCGCGAGTGGAACAATTCGAGCGGCTAGTCTGGCCTGAGCGGTCGCGACCTCGGCTTCAAGACGAAGTCGCTCACGATCCGCCAGCCCTTCGGCGACAGCTGCAAGTGATACGACGAGATCGCCACCGAGCTCTTGATGCAGCTCGATGGTGCCCACGAGCACACTGCCGCCAGGAATCGCCAGGAGGGGCGCGAGAGCACTGCGTGTTGTCACACCAGAGCGAAGCCCTGCCGCACACGTCCGAAGGAGGTCAACAATAACCTCGTCGACCGCGTCGGACGCACGTTCGAAGGCATCGGCAATGGGAAGCCCCGCCGCACAGCAACGCGCGAGCGCTCGAGCGACTTCGGGCAAGGTCCGCGCCAGCACACTCGATGCTTGCTGTGTGGACCACAAGCGCCTCATCGCGCGATCGCCCGAATCTGCCAACCCGCACCATCGCGCTCGACACTATGGATCGAGGCGACACAACGACCACCGTCAGGCGAACGTACGACATGAACAACCGCATGTATTGCCGACGCGATCTGCTCGCGAATCGCCGTATGGGGAATGTCCACACCGCCCATTAACGCCATCGTCTCTAGTCGTCGCAGCGCATCGTCAGGACCGTTGGCATGGATCGTCGCGAGCGAGCCATCGTGGCCCGTATTCATCGCGAGCAAGAGGTCGATCGCCTCGCCCCCACGGATCTCTCCAACGACCAGTCGATCGGGCCTCATGCGAAGCGCGTTACGTACCAGTTGACGCAGATCGATCGCTCCCCGCCCTTCCACGTTGGCGGGTCGTGCCTCGAGTCGCGCGACGTGTTCTGCCTGCGTCGAGAGCTCGGCGGCATCTTCGACCGTGACGATGCGTTCGTTCGCTGGAACCAGTCCCGTCAAGGCCCCAAGCAGCGTCGTCTTACCTGTTCCGGTTCCGCCACTAATCAGCATGTTGCGACGCTCCTGCACGAGGACATTGAGATCAAGGGCCTGCTCGGTGGAGATCGCACCCCGCTCGACGAGATCGCTGAATCGCAGCGGCGCAGTACCGAAGCGGCGGATCGTGATCAATGGCCCATCGACCGCCAACGGTGGCAATACAACGTTGACGCGCGACCCATCGGGCAGGCGGGCATCGATCATCGGCGTGGCGTCGTCGATTCTCCGTCCGCACGCGGCCACCAATCTAACTGCCGTCTGTCGCAACTCCACCGAATCCCGAAAACGCGTATCGACGCGTCGAAGTTGCCCATCGAGTTCGACCCACACATCAAACGGACCGTTGACCACGACCTCGCCCACCTGCGGATTCATCAGCAGTGGCGCAAGCGGGCCGGCCAACGACAACAAGGCAGTCATCCGCGGTCCCTCGGCCCCACGGAAGCGAGCCGCCCCTCAACGAGCAGTAGTAACTCGTCTCCGTGACGCACGTCAACGCAGTGCTGAGTACCCCGGAAACGTCCGAGCGTCCGCTCGACAATTGTTGGAGCAGTTGGACAGATCAGAATGCGTGTGGAATCGACGCCAAGCCGTTCGAGGCGCTGCTGCGTCTGTTGGATAGCGTCGATGCGATTCGCGTGCCCGACGATCACCACAACGTCCGCATCAATCACCGGCTCGCAGGCTGGTCCGACTGGTCGAGCCGCATCCACCACGATCAGTGAGGCCTGCCGCATCGCCTGCCTCGTCAACGCGCGAACGGCACCGTCGCGAATGAGCCACACCAGTTCTGGTCGGGGCCCGATTTCCACAAACCACCCAAATGGTGCGCGCTGGGCGAGTGTCGAGAACGCATTCCCATCACTCTCGCGCACCGCAGCCAGACCCGCATCTCCAATTCGGCTGGTGATACCCAGCGCCGATCCGAGAGTTCCGCCGGCAAGATCTGCGTCGATGAGACAGACACCACGATCTGCATCGCTTGCGATTGTCAGTGCAGCTGTTGACGTACCTGCTCCACCGTGTGCACCCACGAGCACGACGGAGCGTCCAGTCATGTGGCTCTGTTCGAGCTGGTGTGGCAACGAACGCGCCTCATAGGTAGCCTCGAGCAGCGCCATTACGCCGTCCCATCTGCACGTGGGGCGCGAAACGCAACCCGGGTTCCACCACCAGGACGAACATCAAATCTCGCCTCGCCACCGACGGCCGCCGCTACCCGACGAACGCTTGCGAGCCCAAGCCCTGCACGGCCGGGACGATCAACCCCCTGCGAGAATGCCTCGTCGAGTTCCCCTGCTGCGAAGCCGGGACCCGAATCCTCAACGACGAACTCGACGGCGCCCGTTGAGAGCTGCTGCACACCAAGAGTGACCTGCGTTCCAGGGGGCGCGTGGCGAGCCGCATTCTCGGCAAGGTTCCCCAGAGCGCGGGCGACACGAGGATCTACGCAACCGACTGCATCGGACGCCTGCACGAGATCAATCGGTTGAGATGCCGTCTCGTTCGTTCGCAGCCGATTGACCACGTCGAGCAAGAGTTGGTCGGCCGCAATTCCCTTTGCCTCACCCGACACAGTCGAGTGTGCGTCGCGACACAACTCCAAAACATCGTCGGCAATTGCCGCCATGCGATCGCACTCGCGTTGGATCAGGCTGCGCGCTCGCGCCTTCTCGGTGCTGTTGGCTGACCGTTCGAGACGATCGCTGGCCAAGCAGATCCCCGTCAACGGACTGCGCAAGTCGTGAGCCACGATGCCAACCAATTCTGCTTGCGCCTGCGCCTGCTCAATGCGCATCAATCGCAGTGCGTCAACGGCTCGAGTGACATGTTCGATCGACGTCGGTCGCGACGTACGTGTCCGAATTGCACGATCACCACCGAGCTCGCAAATCGTGCGGCAGACACGCTCAAGATCACGCGTGCGTGCAAGCCCGCTCCACAGCGCCCAGCCAGCGCCGGCCAAAGCCCCGGTGCCAAGCACCAAAAGGAGTCCGCGCCACAGGTGCCACGCTAGCGCTTGATTTTCGTGCGTCGACACGTACACGAACCGACCGTCACCAACCGGAGCACTCCCGACCGCGGCTCCGTGTGATTGTCGTCGCCATACGACGTTCGCATTCGTCGAAGGCATTCCACCGCGCTGAATGACCTGAGCCACCAGCCGAGCTTCGGTCGCCGCTGCCGTTGCGGCGGCTCGCTCTGACTCTCGTGTGGCCGGCTCAATCACGAAGGTATTGAGCGCGACCGCGAGCGTCGCGGCGATTGCCACAGTCGCGACAGCGACGCGAACCCATAGACGAGTCATTGCAGCACCGTCCGCAGCGAGTAGCCGACGCTCCAGTTGTTGATGACCCAGGGACCATCGGAGGCAGCCGTCAATCGGCGACGCAGACGAGAAGCATGCGAATCGAGCGTGCGGGTTCCGCAGTTGCGATACCCCCAAATGCGCTCCATTAGGTCCTCTTTCATATGGACTTTGTTCGGATCACGAGCGAGTACTGCCAGCAGCTCGTACTCTTTTCCCGGCAGATGAATCAGGGCACCGTCGAGCGTGACTGCGCGGGCCGCAAGATCCATGGTCAGTGAACCAACCGTCAGAACCGAGGCCACGCGTCCATTTAGACGCGATTCCAACGACGCTGCTCGCAGGAGTAGCTCCGGATAACTGAACGGTTTGACGATGTAGTCGTCCACACCACGCTCGAACGCTCGGATCCGATCTTGTTCAGTCCCACGCGCACTGACGACGATCACACCAATGTCCGAGGAACCGGCTTCGCCCGAGCGCACCATTCGAACCACGTCAAGGCCTGAGCCATCGGGCAATGTCACATCAATCAGGGCAATGTCCGGGCGTGCGCGCCGAAGCGTAACGAGCGCATCCGAGGCCGTTCCGACCACAGTCACTGCGTGGCCGTCCTGACGCAAGTTGTCTACGAGGAATTCCGAGATCGTCTCGTCATCCTCAACTACAAGCAGGCTTGCACACATTTCCGTATCTCCTTTGAGTCGATCCACAAGTCACCGCTGGCAGTGCCTCGGGTTTCTGTGGTGCCTCTCGCTGAGGCCAGGGCGGCACCGTAGGCACGTCATCAAGGGCCGCGCAAGGCGCTCGCCGGCAAACGTGAGACAGGTCGCGGATTTCTTCCTTCGTGTGTGGAGATTGCGGCGTAGTCTGTCCCCCTGAACTCTCAAATGGCCGTTCGACGAGTGCCAGACGCCGGCCCGGATAGAGGCCGAGACAACCGGCCTGTCCCGCGGCAAGTTCGAGTTGCACGACGCCTCTCCACGCCCAGCGCAGGCGACTCGGCGGCACCTGCGCCGCGACCGCCCGGACCTGCAATCTGCGGGACAGGAACACGATGTCGATCGAACACCGCATCCCAAAGGTGTGGATACAGCCGAGCGGATCACGTAATAGGAGACCCTCACCAGGCTCGACCGATGCGCGACCAATCAAGCCTCGCATCGCGCGCAAACTAAACATGTCGGCCGTCAGAACGGACGGCACCACCACCAGGCCCGAGTCAGAGTCGCGGAGTTCAACCATGCCGCCACCGTTGCGAACCTCACAGCGCTGCGGACGCGTGCCGAACGCGAAGATCACCCCACGTTCCACCCAAGTCGCCCCGCAGTGCGCGCGCATTCAAATCAACTGTCGCCGCTTCGCTACGCTCCGCACGTGGACTGTGAGAACTTTCACTCCGGCGACGACGTGGTGCTGGCCTTCCTTGACTGCACGTACTCGTTTGCACGTGCCGACTTCGAGCAGCGCGTGCTGCGCGCCGCAGTCGAACTTGAGCTGGCAGAACGACCCCTGAACCGGTCCGTACGCACCGATCTGGTGACAGCGGTCATCGAAGGCGAACTCGCGGACCCTCGTTCCGAGGTCGGAGAACACCTGGTCCATCTCTGCGAGCGTGATGGCGAAGATCCCATCTACTGGCTGCGCAAACTCGTCTTCCGCTCGGCCTGGCTCGACCATCGAATCAAGCATGGACTCGTCGACGTCCAATTCGATGACGCCGCCGGCGCCTTCCGGATTGAGCCGGGGCGCTACCCTCTACCAGGAGCGGGCCATCCTTCGTTCGCCGCACTCACCGTTCCCGAGGATCGCGCATGACCGACGACACCCCACACAACGAACCTGACCTGACAGCAGAGATTGATGAGGTCAAGGAGATCGCTGCTGATCTACGGGCGGTCTTGCCAACGCGGATCGAAGCCGCGGTCGCGCGCGCACTCGATGCGCACGAGGGCACGGGCGTTGACCATCGCGTCGCCGAGTTGCATGCGCTGGCAATCGATACGGCGCAACGTACTCGCGCCCTCGCCGCCGACGTGCGCGCGGAGCGCGTCGGTCGTGTCGAAGACCTCGAGGTTGTCGTGGACGTTCTTGTCGATGGTCTAGGTGCCGTCCGCGGTGACGTCGCCAAGCTCGAAGCGCGCTCGCAGCGCATCGAGAAGGAACTCGAGCGCATCACGTGGGCGATCGATCGCGTCGGCTCGCAACTCGAACGCATCGCTGATGCGGACGAGCCTTCGTCGCCACGACACGCGTAGAGCCTGCCACCGGCCACAGTCGATGCCGGGCTAAGACACAAAAAGGCCCGGAGCCGAAACGCCGTAGCGTTCCAACCCCGGGCCGATTGCTTCGTGGCGCTTAGGCCTGCGATGCGCCTTCGAGGAACGTGAAGCCCATTGCCGTGTTGACCACGCCCTGGAACTTCTTGTTGTAGACGCAGAGCGTGTTGATCGTGTACGGAATACCGACTGGCGTGTTGGCCAGAAGGTTCTGCTCGAGCGTGCCCGCCGTCTTCGTCTGATCGTCAATGCTGACTGCGGCAGACCAGTTTGCGAATGCCGTATCGAATGCCGCGTCGGCGTATTGAGACGAGTTCCAGACGCCACCCGTCGAAAGGGCGGCGTTGAGGTATACGTCTGGTGTGCCACGATGTCCATAGTCAACGATGCCGAACGGTGTGGCACCCGAGCACGGCGGCTTGGCCGGCTCGGCGGGACACCAATACTTGCCGTAGAAGGTGCCATAGTCGGCACCGACGAGCTTGGTGTCAACCCCAGCCTGCTTGAGTCCGTTAGCGACGAGGACGGCGAGGTTCGGGATCTCCTCGCCCTGAATGAAGTCCAGTGTGAGACTCGTTACGCCTGCGTCGGCCAACATCTGCTTTGCCTTCGCGATGTCCTGTGTGCGCTGTGGCGCAGCCGACTCGTTGAAGTACGGGTAGAGACTAAACATGACGTGGTCGTTGGCGACCGCACCATGTCCACCGATCAACTTGGTGACCATCTTCTCACGATCAAAAGTGAGGGCGATTGCCTCGCGGACCTTCGGGTCGGTGACAGGGCCGTCGTCACAACGCATCCAGATCTGACGATGCGTGGCTGATTTCAGTTCGATGATATTCATATCCGCGTTGTCGAGCAGAACCTGACCAACCGACGATGGGAACTGCGGAATACCATCAGCTTCGCCGGCCTGGACTGCTGCGACCTGCGCGCCCGTGTCCTGAATAAACGTGAATGTGAGTCCATCGAGCGGCGTCTTACCACCCCACCAGCCTTCGTTGCGGACAAACGTCGCACTCGACTTAACATCAAGCTGCGTTAATTTCCAGGGACCAGTACCCAAGTTCTTATTTGCTTCAAGGTTGTCCTTGACAGTCCATCCAGCCGGCGTGATCATCGACTGTGAGTTATCGGACGAAACAAGGTACGGAAAATGCCCATTGGACTTGGCGAGCGTGAAGACCACCGTCAGGTCGTCTGGAGCAGTAACTCCGCCCTTATCGACAATTCCATTGAGCGCTGAGTTGCCGGCTTCAATCAGGTTGTCATATGTCGCGACAACATCCTTGGATGTGAACGGCGTGCCGTCTTGCCACTTGACGTTAGGTCGCAAGGTGAAGGTCCACTCGGTTGCGTCGGCCTTCGTCGCCTTCCACTCGGTCGCCAGCTGAGGCACAACCGAGAGGTCGGCTGCCGAGCGGACGAGGTACTCGAAGCACTGGGCGGCGAGGTTGTACGTCGTGAGATCGATCATCGTGATCGGGTTGACGCCCTCAGAGCCTGGGATATTCATTGCCCAGCTCATCGTGCCACCCGACTTGACTGCGGCCGTTGTGGCACCACCGCCACCACCAATACCCGTGTCCGTCGAGCCACCACCGCCGCTGCCGCTCGCGCCACCACAGGCAGCGACGATTGCACTCAACGAGGCGAACGATAGGCCGAGCACCGTGCCACGCTGAATGAAGTGGCGTCGGTTGATCTTGCCCTGCGCAAACGACTCGACGAGATCGAGTTGGAGTGGATCTGCTTTCTTGCGGAACGGGTCAAGCTCTCGGAAATCCATCATTGTGTTTGTCCTCCCGGGACAGCTATGCAAGTCGGTCGATCCTAGCGTTCGGAAGTCGCCCGCGCCAGACGCATTTTCGTATGGTGATAATCGTGCGTTCGCGATGACCGTACCAATACGAACGCAACAAAACTATCCGTGCTGTGTTGAGGACGTTGGAGCTCATGCCGATCTGGTGGGCGAAGTCGCGCAAGTCGTCGGTCGCTGTGCGCACTAGTCCACTCATCGCGTTGAACCCGTGCGTCACCACGCGCCTCCGTCCCAGCATGTCGACGCATGCTGCTCCTATGCGATCGCGACGCGGCCAGAGCACTGTCGAATACGTCGCGCTGGTCGGCTGTGTTGCCGCACTGCTTGCAATCGGCGCGACAACACTCCCTGCCAGTGGCATCGTTGCCGCTGCCCAGTCCGTGTTCGATCGCTCGGAGCCACCTATGGCCAGCCCGGCCGCTCTGGCTTTTGTAGACGCGGCACTGACTGGGTCGGGCCCAACGATCAACGATGCGATCGAACGACTAGGCCAGGAGATCGGCCCAACCGAGGCTCGAGCCCTCGTTCTCTCGCACACCTTGCGAGCGGCGACGCCACCTGCCGCCACGGGTCGCCTGCGCCCTCTCACCGACCCGGCGTGGGCGCTCGCCCGATCCGAGTTCAACGGCGTCGGACCAAGCGTCACCAGCGAGGCGTGGTCGAACGAGGCGCCCCGTGCGACCCGCACGCTTTGGCTCGTCTCGGCAGACGATGAGCGACGCTGGCTTGCCTCGCAGTCCACATCCGGGGCCGCCAAGGCTATCGAGCTCGGCACCTCTGGCGTCGTCAGCCTGCTCAGCTCCATCAACCCCGCAACAGCCGCCACCACCATCGTGATCGGTGCAGGTGCGGCCGCTGTCGACTCTGCCTCACGCGGCACGCCAGCAGGCAGTCGCGATGGCGACGTGATCATCTGCCGCTTCGTTTGGCGCACCAACGAGGCAACCTCGATGTGGACTGACCATCATCCATTGGAATCAAGTCGGCTACGACTTGGCGTACGGATTGCCGCCGTCGACATCTCCGTTGTTCGTGCTGGACACCTGATTGAGCATGACGTTGTCTGGAGCCATGCAACCACCTGCTGACCGACAGCGTGGCCAGGCGGCCGTGGAGTGGCTGGCGATTCTCGTGATCGCGTCGACCCTGCTCGCCACCGCGGCCGTGGCGATCACCCATACCGCTGCCGTCCAGACGATCTCCGAGCGCCCAGGTCTCAAGGCATCGCCGCCACCTGCGAGCACGCTCGCACTTGGCGAGGCACTGTCGGGCCACGCTGGAGCAATCTCGCTTGCTGGCGCAAGAGCATGGCTCGCCGAGTCGATCGGTACCGTGGCCGCCGATCAACAGCTTCGTGGAGCAATCCTCACACGTTTGCCTGAGCACCACCCAGACTGGCTGGCCGACCTCAAGATCCGTACGTTGCCGAGCCGCACGGGTTCACGACACGTCATCGCTCATGGCACAGGGGACATCTCGACCCGCCTCGTCACAACAAACGACGAGGCGCGCTTTACGGCCTCTTCGACAACAGGCGAGGACCGCGTGGGTGCAACGGCAACAGAATTGGGCTGGGATGGTGCCGGCACGATCGCGCGCCGGATTGCACGACCGCTGGGGCTGGCGGTTAGTGCTGTTCACCTCGTTGCCAGCCTGACCTCTGGCGACGCGCCTCAGCCAGCCGGCACACGTGCTGACGATATCGTCCTCTGCCGCCACGTCGAACTACTGATGAGCACCCAAGCGACGAGATCATCAATTCCGTTGAGCGAAGGCTGGCGCATTGGAGTGCTTCGTCACGACGAACTCATCCTCGACACCATCGCGACGAATAATCCGTGCAGCGGACCGGCTAGTTCAAACGAACCAGCCGGGCCAGACCAGAGCTAGGGCTGAGCGATCGAGGAGATTTCCTTCTCCATCGACTTCGAGATCTGACCACCGATCCCAGCCCCGCCGAGTGCACCAGAACCACACCACGTCTGTCGCTTCGCCATGTGACACGGGTTGCACTGTGTAACCACGCGTGTAGTATCACCGTGTCAACCAGCAGCCGCTCGCCCAATAGGGGCCCCAATGCAGATCGCGTTTTTTAGAGGTTTCGAGCGTTGCGGATGGTGCGGTCTGGGTGTTGCTGTGGTCGTGGCGGTCTGTGTGTTGTTGGTTGCGGGTCGGGCGAGTGCTGCGGTGTCGTGTGTGCC
>JBAXOM010000053.1:0-15588 GCA_037133215.1 Thermoleophilia bacterium
CGCGAGGTAGGCGTGCGACGCATGCGCGCGGCTGGCATGGTGCCGAGCGGTGTCGAACTCGCCCTGTTCGAGATGATGGTCAGCGCCGACCACCCGCAGTTCAAAACCATCTCCGGCCTCGTCCGCGACCTTCCCCAATCATTCTCCTGAGGAGCCCAACGTGAGCCTGACTCTGCACACCCACCCCTTCTCGTCGAATGGTCAGAAGGCGCAGTTGATGCTCGACATCCTCGACCTTGACTACTCGGTGCGCGAGGTGCCATTCGAGGCCGAGCGCGCCGACTGGCACGTTGCCGTCAACCCGATGGGCGGCATCCCCGCGCTCGTCGATGGCGACTTCCACCTCGCCGAGTCGAACACGATCCTGCGCTACCTCGCCGACCGCGAAGGCCGTGACGACCTCTATCCACGCGACCCAAAAGAGCGCGCCACGATTGATTGGATCCTCGACCTGTGGGCACTGGTCGTCCGCCCTGCACTGTTTTCGTATGAGTCCGCGCAGTACGGCATCGTGCTCGGAGTCGGCATGTTCGGCAAAGACGCTGCTCCCGAGGCCGAGGTGCAGGAGAAGTTCGACAGAGCCGTGCCGAAGCTCAATCAGGCCATGCAGATCCTCGACCCTGTCGGTCCGTGGGCCTGCCTTGGCCGCCGCACGATCGCCGATATCGCGGCCACGCCCGTGCTGCATCGCATCGTCCACGCACCGGTCGACCTGAGCCAAGTGCCGCGTATGCAGACGTGGGCCGAAGCGTGCCTCTCCAGTCCCGAATGGCAGGCGCTGATCCCGACCTGCGGCGTGCCGACGCGCTAACTCAGCAAGTGCCGCCGGCCGGAGCGGCGAAGATCCGCTCGACCAACAGGTCGGCCCGCTCTGCAGCCTTCAACGCAAAGTCGCCCTGGCCTGAGGTGCGCACGATCGTCTGACCCTGTGGTCCAGGCGCCACACAGTTGGCAACGCCCTCGAGGTTCCAGTACGGCATCCAACGCACGCGCAAGAGATAGCGACCAGGGGCCGTCACCGTGCCCGTCAGCTGGTCGTGCCCCTGATTCGTAATCGTTGCGGTCCCGGGGCCTGTCATCAACGGTGTCGGGTCTGGCACCTCAAAAATCTGCCACGCGCCGGTCCTCTCTACGCGGGTCAGGCCCGATTGGCCCGACCGCAGCAACGCCGCTTCGGACGCAGCGCCCTGTGTATCGAGTGGAGTGTCGGGGAGCAAGACATAGCGGACGGCACGGGCTCGTAGCCACGCCCGATACTCAGCTGGCGTGATGTGCTTCTTATAGAGCAGTGGGTTCTCGGCAAGATCGACCTGGCGGTACCACCCACGCACGAGTGGAAAGCCCGCCTGCGGAATCCAGTACGCCTCCCACCGGCCCGACGTCTGTACCACTTCGACGCGATAGTCCGGCGTCTGATGCTGCTTCAAGAACGCAACTGCTGGCTGCCAAAACTGCGGCTGGGTCGGACGCGAGTCGGTGCGCGTCGCTGCGTCATAAAGATCGGGCAGGGCGCCGTACGCAAACGAGGCGACCAGCGCAACGGCGAGCAGCAGCCGCGGGCGCCAGGACGAAAGGCCCGCGACGATGACGACCATCGGAAACGCGAAGTAGCGCAGACGCGCGAGGTTGTCGCCAACGGGTGTGGGAATCGCAAAGAGAAGCAGCGATCCGACGGCCCAGACGATCATCAACCACATGATCAGATGCGCCTCGGGACGCCGCCGCGCGACGGCGACCCCGAGGATCGAGACGGCCAGCACGGCGATCAGATGCCCAACGAGAAACGGATAGACGCCGTCGGAAGGAAACAACCACCCGATCACCAGTTGCAGCACGACGAGGCCACTGAGCCATGCAGCCACGACGATCGTGCGCGGGTCGAGGCGGCGGTGTTCGAGCCAGACCGCAACGAGAATTAGCCCAAGGAACACGAACGCGAGCGGGCTCAGCCCAAGCGTGACCGCACCAAGCACCGCGCCAATCACGTGCCGATGGTTTTGCAGCGCAATCAGGCACAGCAGAAGACCTGCAGCTCCGACGGCATAGGCGTAACCGCCGGTAAACAATGGACCTAGCGCGAGCAGCGCAAAGGCACGCGAGCCCCACACCGCGCCGCTCCCCCAACGCTGAACGACCAGCACGGCGAAGGCGGCCGCAGAGCCCACGACCGCCAGCATCGCGAGTGTGACCGGGCCAACGATCTGCTCGGGCAGGTACACCAAGAGCGAATACGAGAGCAGCGGATAGTCGCCGCCGTACCAAAAGTTGTCCCACAAGACCGCGTCGCGCTGTACGAGCAGCGCGCGATAGAGGTGCGCCGAGGCATCATCCGGCAGCGGCGTCAGCGTCTTCAACAACACCGCGCCAATCAGGCACAGCAGTGCTGCGATCACCGCCTCCCGCAGGATCAGCGGGACGCGCGCAAACAGGACGGAGGGAGACTCGGAGCGGGCGCTCATCAGTTAGAAGGTAGTCGGCAGACGGCGCCTCAGGGACGTCGTCACCGGATCATCACCCCTGAGTACTGACTGGACCGCCCTCTTCCTCTACGGCACGTCGCGCACCCGGACGGGCGAGGACGGCGTCGTACTGAGCCGCAACCTTCGCATCGGCCCACCAACCAGCAGCGCCAGGAAGTTCCGTCCCCCACGAAGACAGCATCGTGAGGTAGATGTCGGCGATCGAAAACGCGTTGCCCTGCAGGAACGGTCCGGCACCAAGCTTGCCGCTGATGTGATCGCGCAGAGCCGTCAACTCGTCGACGGCGTTGGCCTGGACGAGGTCTGCGCCGTTCGGGTCATTCGTATAGCGCGCAGGGTAGAAGAAGCGTAAGAAAGCAGGCTGGACCGTGTTGGTCAGAAACATCAGCCAGCGCATCGCCTCGGCGCGCTCGGCCGTGCCGACCGCCGGGATCAGACCCTTGTCCGCATGCAGGTCGGCGAGGTGCAAGCAGCAGGCAGCCGACTCAGTCAGCACGAGATCGTCGACCTTCAGCGTCGGGACCTTGCCGAACGGACTCAGCTTGATGTAGTCCGCAGGGGCCGTCGGGACACCATCGTCGGTGCGCTCAACGAGCACGAATTCGTAGTCGATGCCAAGCTCCTCCAGCACCATGTGCGGAGCAGTCGTGGCCGTGCCGGGGATGCCGTAGAGAGTGATCATCAAAGCAGTCTAGCGGCGCCCGTGATCACGCACTCGGAAATGTCACAAAGGGGTCAGACCCTTATGTGACATCAGGTCCGGCCGGAGGCCGTCTGATGTCACATAAGGGTCTGACCCCTTTGTGACATCCGCCAGTCGTTCGACGAAAGGTCTAGAAGCCGTCTTTCGAGCGGCCGGGAATCCAGTCCGTGCCGGCCAGCGGCACACGGGCCATCGCGGCGGCCTCGATCGTCAACGCGACGAGATCCTCCGGCTCGAGGTTGTGCACGTCGCTCTTACCCGCAGCACGCGCCAGCGTCTGCGTCTCGAGCGTCATCGTCCTGAGGTAGTTGTTGAGGCGCCGCCCACCGAGTTCGGGGTCAAGCCGCTTCGACAATTCCGGATCCTGCGTCGAGATGCCCGCAGGGTCCTTGCCCTCATGCCAGTCGTCATAGAAGCCGGCAGCAGAACCGATCTTCGCGTAATCGTCGGCGTAGGCCGGATCGTTATCGCCGAGAGCGATCATCGCTGCGACACCAATCGAGACGGCATCGGCACCAAGCGCCAAGGCCTTCGCGACGTCGGCACCATTGCGAATACCACCCGACACGATCAGCTGCACCTCACGGTGCATGCCCATCTCTTGCAACGCCTCGACGGCCTCGCGGATACAGGCCAAGGTCGGCAGACCAACGTGCTCGATAAAGACGTCCTGCGTAGCGGCCGTACCGCCCTGCATGCCGTCGAGCACGATCACATCGGCACCGGCCTTGACGGCCAACTGCGTGTCGTAATACGGACGGCTCGCACCGATCTTGATGTAGATCGGCTTCTCCCAGTCGGTAATTTCGCGGATCTCCTCGATCTTGATCTCGAGGTCGTCCGGCCCCGTCCAGTCGGGGTGACGACAGGCGCTGCGCTGGTCGATGCCCTTCGGCAGGTTGCGCATCTCGGCAACGCGATCCGAGATTTTCTGGCCCAGCAGCATGCCGCCGCCGCCCGGCTTGGCGCCCTGACCAACCACGACCTCGATCGCGTCGGCACGACGCAGGTCGTCGGGGTTCATGCCGTACCGCGATGGCAGCACCTGGTAGACGAGGATCTCGGAATGCCCGCGCTCCTCCTCCGTCATGCCGCCGTCACCGGTCGTCGTCGACGTGCCTGCCATCGTGGCGCCACGTCCGAGCGCCTCCTTGGCCTGCCCCGACAGCGCGCCGAAACTCATGCCGGCGATCGTGATCGGGATCTTCAGCTCGATCGGCTTCTTCGCAAAGCGCGTGCCGAGCGTGACGCTCGTGTCGCAGCGCTCGCGATAGCCCTCGAGGGGATAGCGCGACATGCTTGCACCGAGGAACAGCAGGTCATCGAAGTGCGGCAGCTTGCGCTTGGCACCGAAGCCGCGAATGTCGTAAATGCCCTGGCTGGCTGCTCGTCGAATCTCCTCGATCGTGTTGCGATCGAAGATGTACGACTCGCGCAGACCAGGCTGCCAATTCATGCCGTCTCCGGCTTGTCCGTTGTAATCGCTCATATCAGTCCCTCCGGCCTAGTACTCGCCGGCATGGTCGATGTTGAAGTTGTAGAGACGGCGTGCGGAGCCGTAGCGCTTGAACTCATCGACCTTGGCGTCGGCACCGGCTGCAGTCAGCAGACGTCCGAGCTCCTCGCGATGAAACTCCTTGAGCTCCTTCTCGATGCAGTCCGCGCCGAGCCCTTCGACCGAGCCGCGCACGTAGATGTGCGTCTCGTAGATCGAGTCGCCGAGCGAATCACCAGCATCGCCACAGACAACGAGCGCGCCAGACTGAGCCATAAACGCGCTCATGTGGCCGATGCTGCCCTTGACGACGATCTCGACACCCTTCATTGAGATGCCGCAGCGTGCAGCGGCGTCACCTTCGACGATCACGAGGCCACCACGACCCGTCGCCGCACACGCCTGCGAGGCGTTGCCGGTGATGTGGATCGTGCCGCTCATGATGTTCTCGCCGCAGCCGACGCCCACGTTGCCGTTGACGCGCACGTGCGCGTGCTTATTCATGCCGGCCGTGTAGTAGCCCGTGTGTCCCTCGATCTCGATCTCGAAGGGCGCGTCGACACCAACCGCGACTGCGTGTGCGCCATTCGGGTTGACGATGCGCCAGCGCAGCGGACCTCCAGCAGCGCCGTCGTGAAGCCGCTGGTTGAGTTCGCGCAGCGGCGTCGTTGCGAGGTCGACAACCTCAACGTCCGTCGCAGTTGTCATCGCACCGCCTCCTTCTCCCACGAGTAGACCGTGGCCGGTGCCGGCTCCCAGGTCTTGGCTTTTTCTGCCCCAGGCAACGTCGCGATCGAGCGATACTCGGACGACATTGCAACCCACTCATCCGTCTCGGCGAGCACGGCCGGCTTGCACGCGATCGGGTCGCGAACGACCGAGAAGCCATCGCGCGTGCCGATCAGGAACGTGTAGAAGCCGTCGAGATCCTCGAACGCGTTGTCCATCATCTCGGTCAAGCTGTCACCCTCGCGCTGGCGCCACATCATGTAGCCGGCTGCGACCTCCGTGTCGTTGAGGGTCTGGAAGCGAATCCCCTCACGACGCAACATCCGGCGCAGCCCGTTGTGGTTCGACAGCGACCCGTTGTGCACGAGGCAGAGGTCGAGGCCCGTCGAGAACGGGTGCGAACCGGCGGTCGTCACCTTCGACTCGGTGGCCATCCGCGTGTGGCCGAGCGCGTGCGTGCCGTTGAGCGACTTGATGTCGAACGTCTCGATGAAGGCCTCGGGGCGACCGACCTCCTTGTAGATTTCGATCGCCTCACCGGCGCTCATGATCTTGACGTCGGGGTAGCGCTCCTCGATCCACGCCTCGACAGGTGTGGCCTCGGCATGCGCGACGATCACGGCATGGTTGGCGCGGCGCTCGATACCCTTGCTGGCACCAAAGACTTCCTTGATGCCCTTGCGGAGCGCGCTCCAATCGAAATCAGGGTCGTCGTGCTGCAGCGTCAGCTTGGTGTGGCCAGCGGCGGCGGGCTCGCGATAGAACGCGACCCCCGCACTATCCGGACCTCGATCGCTCATCTCAAAGAGCATCGGCGCGAGCAGCGCACCAAGGTTTGCTTCTACCTCGGGGTTCTTGGCAAAGAGTCCAACAATTCCGCACATACGAGCCTCCAGACGTCAGGGCCACCATGCGTCGCGGAACGCATTCGCAGCACAGGTCGTAATGGTACAGGCTCCAAGCCTTTAGGGAAGGGCCGGTGTGTGTTGCTCATCTCCGTACCTCCACCCGATGATATGTCGCACCACACGCATGGAGCCCAGCAAAGTAGTCTGACGCGATGCAATGGGACGCAATCATCGTCGGTGGCGGACATAACGGGCTAACCGCAGCCGCCTACCTCAGCCTCGCCGGACAACGGGTGCTCGTCCTTGAGCGCCTCGACGAGACCGGTGGCGCGGCTGTCTCTGAGCGCCCCTTTCGCGGCGTCGATGTGCGCCTCTCGCGGTACGCCTACCTCGTCTCACTGCTGCCGACCGAGATCATCAACGAGCTCGCGCTGCCGCTCGAATTGCGTTCGCGCGACATCTCGTCCTACACCCCGGCAACCCGCGACGGTCGCGACACCGGCCTCCTCGTCGGCCGTCATGCGGCTACCTCGGCCCGCTCGTTTCGCTCACTAACCGGCAACGACCAGGCCTGGGATCATTGGCAGCAGTTCTACGCCGAGTCCAGCGAGATCGCGCGCCGACTGGCACCAACACTGCTCGGCACGCTGCCCTCGAAGGCCGACGCCAAGGCGCTCTTCCACGATCTCCCCCACGTCTGGGACGCACTCGTCGAACAACCGCTTGGCCGTTGGATCGAGCACGCCATCGACGACGACCTGGTGCGCGGCGTCGTACTGACCGACGGCCTGATCGGCACGTTCGCTGGTGCCAATGACAACTCGCTGGCCCAGAACCGCTGCTTTCTCTACCACGTCGTTGGTGACGGCACGGGCGACTGGAAGGTCCCCGTCGGTGGCATGGGCACGGTCACGGCCGCGCTTCATGCCGTGGCCGCGCGAGCCGGTGCCGAAATTCTGACCGGCGCCGATGTGCTCGCGATCCAACCAGGAATCGACGCCGCCGAAGTGACCTGGCGGACGGCCGACGGCGAACACACAGCGTCGGCCCCCGTGGTACTTGCCAACGTCGCACCCACCACGCTCGCAGCGCTGCTCGGCGAGGCAGCCCCCACCCCGGCACCCGAAGGCGCCCAGCTGAAGGTCAACATGGTCGTCAAGCGACTGCCCAAGTTGAGGAGCGGTCGCGATCCTCACGAGGCCTTCGCCGGCACGCTGCACATCGACGAGGGCTACGACCAGCTCGAGACCGCCTTCCGTCAGGCCTCCGCCGGCACGTTTCCAACGCTGCCGCCCAGCGAGCTCTACTGCCACACGCTGACCGACCCGTCGATCCTCTCGCCCGAGCTACGCCAGCAGGGGTACCACACGCTGACCTTGTTCGGCCTGCATGCTCCGGCCCGCCTCTTCGCCGATGACCCGAAGGCGCGCACCGCCGAGTATCTCGAACGGACACTTGCCGGTTTCGAGGCGCACCTCGCCGAGCCGCTGCTCGATGTGATCGCGCTCGACCAAGACGGGCGCCCCTGCATCGAGGCCAAGTGCCCGCAAGATCTTGAGGAGTCGCTCGGCCTACCTGGCGGCAACATCTTCCACCGCGACTTGCAGTGGCCCTGGGCCGAGTCGGAACTCGAGGTTGGCCGTTGGGGTGTTGAGACGCATCACGAACGAGTCCTGCTCTGTGGCAGTGGCGCACGACGTGGTGGTGCGGTCAGTGGTATCGCAGGCCGCAGCGCCGCGATGCACGTGCTCGGCCGGCGCTAGCGAAAACGCGCGGGGTCGAGCAGTGGGTCGGGTGCCGCCGCCGTGCCCGTCACACAATCGGCCGCAAGCTCGCCCGAGACGGGACCAAGCGTGATGCCGAGCATGCCGTGCCCAGTGGCAATCGTGATGCGCCGATCACGTGGCGAGGAGCCAATCAGCGGCATGCTGTCCGCGCTCAGTGGACGGAGGCCCTTCCAAATCGCCGCCGGCTCGGTACCCACCAAACCGTCGAAGTGGTCTTCGCCCGCTCGACGAATTGCGTTGACCCGGCGCACGTCAATCAGATCTGGATCGGTTCCGATCTCCATCGTCCCCGCCAGGCGCAGACGACCCGCGAGCGGCGTGCCGACGACGTGTTCGTCCGAAAGATAGATGGGTCGTTTGCCCCCCGGGCTCGCACCCGCGTAATCGACGTGGTACCCCTTCGCGGCCGTGAGCGGTATCGCAGTGCCGACGTCGTCTGCAAAATGGCGCGACCAGACACCGGCGGCCAACACGAGATGGCCACAGGTCATCACCCCGCGCGTCGTCTCGATCCGCAGATCAACGCCACTGCGATCGATGCGCATCAGCTCGACGTTCTCGTAGATCTCAGCGCCCACAGACCGTGCGCCCGCGGCGACGGCCTGGATAAAGCCGAGCGAATCGACGTGCCCGTCATCCGTGCAGAGTGCCCCGACCGTGACGTTGCGCACCGACGGCTCGAGCTCAGCAACGGCCGCTGCGTCGAGCTCAATCAACGTCATCCCTGCGGCGCGCTGGTCCGCGACGATCGCGGCACGGTCTTCGTGGGCGTTCGGCCCGGTCCAGACATTGAGCGTGCCCTCTTCGACCAGGCCCGTCTTGAGCGCGTCGTTCCAGGCCCGATGCAACTCGAGGCTGCGGCGCGCCAGAAAGCGCAGGTGCGCCGTGCCACTGTCGGCTGCGTTTCCGCGAGCCGACGCCGCAGTAAAGCGTGCGATCCAGGCCAGTTCGCTTGGACGGCCGCGCAACTTGAGTGGTGCCTCGGCATCAAACAGATGGCGCACGCCTTCGCGCAACGAGGTGGGCGACGCCATGCGCTCAGCATGGCTCGGCGTAACCATGCAGGCGGTGCCCGACGAGGCGCCAACGCCGATCTGACCGCGCTCAATGACAACCGACGACACGCCGCGCAAGCCAAGCGCGTACGCCGTGCTCAGACCGATTGAGCCACCACCGACGATGACCACGTCTGCGGTAGTAGGGAGTGCCTCCATGCTGGAGATCCTACAGCCGTCGTTGCTCGCCCGATACGAGCGCGCGCTACGCCGCTAGTCGCGCAGGCGCGACACGAGCCGCCAAGCACCCGGCAGCAACGCGCCAGCCAGGTACAACTTCAGCAGGTCGCCCGGCACAAACGGGTACAGGCCGTACTCGAGAGTCGTAGCCACATCGAGACCCTGATCGACCTTTAGCCACACCAGCCCAAACGCGTAGATGATGACGGTGCCCGTCAACATCGCGGTCACGGCCGACGAGAAGCGACGATCCCACTTCCGCTGAGCCAACATGCCAACGACGACGGCAGCGACAACGAACCCAATCAGATAGCCGCCCGTCGCGCCGATGACGACGTCAAGACCATGCGCGCGGTCGGCAAAGACCGGCATACCAACGATGCCCATCAACAGATACAGCGCAGCCGTCAAGCCACCACGAACCGCACCGTACGACGCACCCATCAACAGCACACCAAACGTCTGCAGTGTGATCGGCACCGGCGTAAACGGCAGCTCGAACGAGACCTGCGCGCACAGCGCGAGGAACAACGCGCCCCCGACAACGAGCAGGGTGTCGGCCAGAAGACCGGTGCGCGGGATGGCGGCGAGGCGAAGAGTGGCTGCGTTCATGCCGGGCAGGGTATCAATCTCGCGCACGGGCTGCACCTAAACGCCCCTGCTGAGCTACCACTGGGGTCGACAACTCGTGCATGCGGGTGGCTCGATCACCCGATTTCGCGATACGGCTGGCGCTGCCTCCTCGAGCGCTCGCAGTACGCGCTCGCCATCGGAGTTGCGCGCAAAGATCAGCAGCGCACCATCGTCGCGAACAAAGCGGATCGAATGGCTTTTCGTCGTCGCACTGACGAGTCGATCGTGAGGGATCTCGACGGCCAGACCATCGGGCCTCGTCAGCGCGACGCCGTGGTCCGTCACCACCTGCTCCTCGATCCACCAGCGGCGCCGTCCAGCAACGCCGAGTGCGACCGCACCCACGGCAGCGACGACGAGAACAATCGTCCACAGCAACGTCGGCACCACGAACGCACTGATCAGCAACGTAACCGCAGCAACCACGCCGTAGGTCAGGGCCGGCGGATGTCGGCGGTAGCGATAGAGAACCGCGGGCTGAGTCGGCGCGAGGGTCGTGGCCACGCACCAAACCTAGCGCAATCAGGCGAATTCGGATAGGCGACAGTCAGCACGCTACGGTACTCGTCATGCGCCCAGTCTTGATCATCGAACAGGACGCCAAGCTGCCCGGACACGGACTGCTCGGCGACCGCATCGGCCATGCCGCGATGGAGCGTGTGTCGACCGATGCCTGGAGCGACGATCTCAGCGCCCTCAACCCTTCGGACTATTCCGCCATCGTGGCGATGGGCGGTAATCCAAGCGCCTTCGACATCGAGACCTACCCCTGGCTGCTCGGCGTCGAAGACCTGCTGTTGCGGGCGATTGCGGACGAGACCCCCGTCCTTGGCGTCTGCCTCGGTGGGCAGGTGTTGGCGCGCGCGCTCGGTGCTGAGGTGCGCATCGGCGATGTTGGCGAATACGGCTGGTACGAAATCTCCCCCGCTCCAGAGGCTGCCAACGACCCGGTCCTCGCAGCATTGCGGGCACCATCCGGCTCGTTGTCGTGGCATCGCGACGTGTTCGAGCTACCTGAAGGTGCGACGTTGCTCGCGTCTTCTCCCGCCGCACCAAACCAGGCGTTCCGCTTTGGGGCGTCGGCCTGGGGGCTGCAGTTTCACCCCGAGGTCGAGCCAGACGTGTTCGACCTCTGGCAGTCGAACCACCCGGGTGCCGCCGAGATAACGGGGCTCACGCCTGAGGTCTTGAAGGCCACTGTCGTCAAGGGGTGTGCCGAATCGCGCGTGTGGCGCAGCGAACTCTTCGACCGTTTTCTCTCCGTTGCGCGGGAGGCTGCATCGTGAGCACACCACTCTGGACGTTGACCGCTGGCGCAATGGCGCAGCAAATCGCGTCGGGCGAGACGACGTCGGTCGCAATCGTGCAGAGCTCCCTCGATCGCATCGCCGAGATCAACCCGCAACTCAACTGCTTCTGCTTTGTGTTCGGCGAGCGCGCCCTCGAGCAGGCGCACCGTGCCGACCAGGCCGTCGCCGACGGCCGGCCACTCGGTCCACTCCACGGCGTGCCGATCGCGATCAAAGATCTGACCGCCACGAAGGGCGACCGCACGACGCTCGGCTCGTACTCACACGAGCATTGGGTACCCGACTACGACAGCGTGATCGTCGAGCGCATGCACGCGGCCGGCGCGATCGTGGTCGGCAAGACGACCACGCCCGAGTTCGCCTATTCGAGTTTCACTCGCAGCCCACTCTGGGGCGCAACGCGGAACCCTTGGAACCCCGAGCTCAACCCTGGCGGCTCGTCGGGTGGTTCGGCAGTTGCGGTTGCCACGGGCTGTGTACCGCTCGCCGAGGGCACGGACATGGGTGGCTCGGTGCGGATCCCCGCCAGCTATTGCGGGTTGGTTGGACTCAAGCCCGCGTTTGGGCGTATTCCCCTCGATGTGGTGCCGTCGAGCTGGGACACGATCCACCACTTCGGTCCGCTCGCGCGCACGATCGATGATGCCCGCCTGTTTCTGCTCGCCGCCGCCGGGTACGACGATCGCGATGCGCTGTCGCAGACGGCCATGATCGACTGGACCGCTCCGATTTCGAGCGACGTCCGTGGGCTTCGACTCGCAATCGACATGGACCTCGGCGACTACGTCGTCGACAGCCAGGTCGAGCGCGAGGTCCTCGCTGCTGCTGCCGCTCTTGCGGATGCTGGCGCGATCGTCGAGGAGGTCGAGCTCGGCTGGACGCGCGAGGTGGCCGACGCCTGGGGTGAGCATTGGAGTGTCTACCTCGCCGCGTGGTTTGGTCACACGCTGCCCGAGTTTGGCGAAAAGATGGACCCGACCGTCAAGCGCCTGATCGATCACGGCCTCAAGATGGATGCCGTCACGTTCAAGCGCCTCGAGATTTCGCGCAACGCTGCCTGGGCCAAGCTGGCGGCTGTGCACCGCAACTACGACGCGCTGCTCTGCCCGACGATGGCGCAACTCCCGCTGCCGATCGATACGGACGAGTACGGCGAGTACCGCACCGAGCCCGACGGTCGTTACCACGCGCTCGATATGACGAGCCAGTTCAACTTCACCAGCCCGTGCCCCGCCCTGAGTGTCCCCGCCGGCTGGTCCGACGAGGGCCTCCCCGTCGGCCTCCAGATCATCACGCGCAAGGATCGCGACGACGTCGCACTCCAAATCGGCGCGACCCTCGAGCGTGTCCGCCCCTGGGCCGACCGCCGTCCCGCGATCTAAATGTCCAGAAGGGGTCAGACCCCATCTGGACATTCGCCAGCAGTGGCCAGACGTTATCTAGAGCGTCAAGTGCTCTAGATGTCCAGATGGGGTCTGACCCCTTCTGGACATTGGTGGCTAGGCGCCGCCGAGTCCCGGGCCCGGGTCTGGACCCCAGGGGTCGCGACCGTCGGCGGGGAGTGGCACGTCGATTGAGGTGAGATAGCCGGCGATCATGCGGTAGACGCCCGCCAGCACGCTCAGCTCGAGCACGCCTTCGACGCCATAGACGTCGGCGATTCGTTCTTGCAGGTCGGCGGGGATCGAGTGGATCGCGAGTGCCTCAAGGGTGAGCGCCACGACATCCTGTTCGTGCGGCGACAACTCGCTGCTGTCGTACTGTCCGTGGCGCAGGGCCTCGATCGCCGGTTGCGGCAAGCCAGCGTTGCGTGCGGTCGGCTCGTGCTTCGACCAGACGTACGCGCACTTCGTCTCGGTCGCAACAGCCAGCGTCGCCGCCTCGCGATAGCGATCTGGCACCGTCGCCGCCGTCCGATAAAAACGCCCGATTTCGAGCATCATCTCCGCCAGCCCGCGGTGCAACACGAGCGTTCCGTAGAGCCCGTCGAGTCGTCCCCTCTGCTCTTTCAGCTCGGCGTAAAACGCCTCTTGGTCCGCACTGCGTACGCCTCGTTCGCCTAAGTCAGCCATGCGTAGATCGTACAGGCGACATTTTGGGCCCGGGCCCAAAATGTCGCCTGACCAGCAGTGGCGTCAGGCTCGAGGAAAACGCATCAGGCCGCCGCTTGGCGTCAAGACTGCGTCGACAGGACGGTCATGCGGCTCGACGGGGACGCTCAAAACGACTTCGTCATCAGCGAGGACGGCAATCACGAGGCCGTGCGCGCGCGGCAAGGCTCGGTCGTAACAACCCCCACCCTGGCCAAGCCGCAGACCAGACTGGTCGACCGCGAGCGCAGGCGCGAGGATCGTGTCGGCCTGATCAATAGCATCGAGGCCCAAGCGCGGACCCGTCGGCTCGAGCAGACCAAACGCCGCTGGCACCAGATCGGCTGCGCCGGTGTACTCGGCCCAATCAAGCTCCATGTCAGACAACGTAATCGGCAAGAGCACGCGACGACCAGCAGCAACCAATGCATCGAGAAGCGGCAACGTCGGCACCTCGCCACCCGCACCAACGAACGCTGTCAATGTCTGCCCCGGCAGCTGCTCCGCATGAGCTGCCAGCAGTAAACCCCAGCCAGCCAACTCGCTTTCCGACCGGGCGGCCCGTCGCGCGCGAACCTCGCTGCGCAGTGCCTGCTTGTCCATCGTTAGACCGTCGTCTCAGAGACAACTTCGGGCGTGGGCGCAACGGCTGGAGGTGTCTCACCAGGCTTTGGGTACGTGCCGCGAAGGGCACGCACACTCGGTGTTGCAAGCACCATCACGACGTTAACCAACACGGCGACTGCGCCAAGCCAAACCGCACCAGACGGCGTCAGGAAACCGGTCGTCACTCCAACCATCGCCATGCCAACCGGCATCATCGCGACGCTACCGAGCGTTCTAAAGGAGCCGACGCGCGATCGCATATCGGCCGGCACCTCGCGGGTAATCGTTGTCTCGAGCAGCGTGCCAGAAATTGAAATCACGGCACCCGCGACAATCGCGGCGAAGGCAATCAGCGCCACCGCCGGCGTGATGGCCAAGACCACAAGGAATCCCGCGAACGGAATGCAGAGCAGATACGAGAGTACGAGCGGTCGGGCCGGGCGCAACTTCATCGCCGTCAGGCCGCCGATCAGAAACCCAATCCCAAAGCCGGAGATGACAGCAGCCCACGAGCTTGCGCCATTCAACTTATCGTCCGCAATCGCGGGACCAATCGCGTAGATCGACGGCATCACAAACAGCGCGTAGAGCACCTCGCCCGCGACGACAACGACCAGCCACGTACGCGACGAAAACTCGCGCCACCCAGCAGCAAGGTCTGTTCGAAAATTTCGGTTTCGCCACGGCGACGGTTCACCACGTGTGCGCATAAACGACAGACAGACGGCACTGACCACAAACGTGCAGGCGTCGAGCCCAATCGCACCAGCGGGCCCGAACGCGGCCACAGCGATACCGCCGACTGCGCCACCAATCGCGATACCCAGCGCCGGCGTCGTGGAGAGCAAGCCGTACGCCTCTTGCAGATGATCGGCAGACACGGTCTGCGGCACGATGCCGCTCAACGCCGGGCGAAAGAATGCTTCGGCCGCACCATAGAGCGCCATCAGAACAATCAGCGCCCAGATGCCACCAACATCGAAGAGCAACGCGGCAGCGACGACGAACATCAAGACCCCACGCGTGACGTCGCTGGCGAGCATCACGATTCGGCGCGGCAGGCGATCGGCCCAGACACCACCGACCAGTAGAAGGATCGCGTTCGGAATCGCGCGCGCTGCGAGGACTGCGCCGACCTGACCGACTGATCCGTTCATCGCCAGAATCGCGAACGGCAACGCGATCATCGAAATTGCATCACCAATGATCGAGGCGGCCTGGCCCGTCAGCAGCAGCGCAAAGGAGCGCTCGCGCAGACAGGCCGGCATTGTTCGTCCAATGGTGATCGCGCCGGCCACGCCCGCACTATCGCAGGTGCCGCGTCAGTGGTTGGACGCTAGCGCGTTCCAGAGAGGACCTGGAACACGGTTGGGGCGCCCGATCTTGCGGCCAGCACGTAGGATGCCCGCGTGAGCGAGCACCTCTGGACCCCGGACGCCAAAACGATCGACCAGGCGCAATCGACTGCGCTCGCGCGCCACCTTGGTGTCGAGACCTATGAGGACGTGCTGGCGCTCGCACTCGCCGAGCCCGAGCGGTTTTGGGACGAGACGACACGCTGGCTCGAGCTCGGCTGGCAGACGCCCTGGACGACCGTGCTCGATACCTCAGCTGGATTGCCGTGGGCAACGTGGTTTGGTGGCGGCAGACTCAACCTGGCCTGGTCGTGCGT
>JBAXOM010000054.1:0-13785 GCA_037133215.1 Thermoleophilia bacterium
CACTCCGTTGCTGAGCGCAGTTCGGCACGCCCACATACCCCGCGCCCTTTCGGGTCCCATGGTGAGTTCATAATGCTGGTCGCCCCAGTACCAAATGTGGTTGGTGAAGATATTGGCGCACAATCCCAAACGGCCCATCCGCCGATACTGAGCAGCGGTAGTGGTTTGCGAGTGCTGCACCACGTGGCGATGGTCGAGCCAGGCATCGGTGCGAAGAACTTCTTCGACTGCATTGAGAAACACCTCGACCGCTCCATTGCCATTGCAGTGCACATGCACGTTGAGTTTCTGGGCATGGAAAGCGCGGAGTGCGTCGACGAGATCCTCGGGAGTGTTGAGCAACAGCCCATGGTCGTCGCCTGTGTAATACCCAGGGGGCAGCATGACTGCGGTCCAACCTTGGATCGATCCATCAAGGACCAGCTTGATCCCTTGATTACGCAACTTGAGAGAACTGTGGTTGTCGCGCAGGTCTACGGCCACCTTCGCTACCGCCGGATAGTCACCAGTTGATCCCGGCATCGCTGGCACGTTGTACATCACCATTCGGGCAGGGAACTCATCGCTATTGATGATCTGCTCCCACGGCTCGCGAGCGTGGGGCATCAGCAAGAAAACGCCGACGAGTTCGGTCGAGGTGGTCACCCCGGCGTTACGGCACATCTCGCCATGGATCATCACCACACCGGGTCCACTGGCCTTCGCCATCAACGTGCCCATTGCGTAGGTCGCAAGGCTCATCGCCGGCGCTTCTTGCAGTTCGCCGTTCGGCTCGCCATCGGAGTCGCGCCCCACGCCTGGGGTGACTGAATCGCGGGTGATGCCTTCGGCCGCGAGCAGCGCCGAGTTCACGGTGGCAAGGTGGCCGCTGGCATGACGGATGAAGATTGGCCGAGTGGCCGAAACCTCATCGAGAAGCCGCTTATCGAGACGTTCTTCGTTGGGGAAGAAGATGGGGTCGAAACCGTTTGCCAACAGCTGCTCACCCTCGGGCAGTTGTGCATCGATCGCGCGCAACTTTGCCACGAGTGCTTCGTAGGTCTGGATCGGCTCAGTGAGTGTGCCGTCGGCTAGCGGATACGGGTAATAGCCGAGATACGGCACCATCGCCGCAAGCGCGTCCATGGTGTGACCATGCGCCTCGACGAAGCCCGGGACGAGCACCTTGTCGGCGAATCGATCATCGACTTCGTGCTCGCCCCAACTCGCGCACTCCTCGAAACTGCCGACTGCAATGATCATGCCGTCGCGCACAGCAACTGCCGTGGCCTCCGGATTCGCAGGGTTCATCGTGACGATATTGCGCGCAGTGAAGATGGTGTTGCTCACGAGGCGATTGTAAACATTCATGCGACATCGAGATTTGTCGGACGAAGCGATATCTCACCGACCAAACATCCGCGATCAACGCCGCTCGGGTCGCGCCCGCAGGAGCCACCGTCAGTGCGCGGGCGGGGTCTGCGCTGTCGGTGGAGCAACCACGCGCACCGGCGTACCGGCCTGCCACATAAGGATGTCCTCAACAATGTGCTCGAAAAAGATCTCGTAGCACTGGTCGACCACATAGCCCGTATGTGGAGTCAGCACGGTGTTGGGCAGTGATCGCAGCGGGTCGGCGACAGCGAGGGGTTCGAGGTCGTAGACGTCGAGGCCGGCACCGGCGATGGTGCCATTACGTAGCGCGTCGATGAGCGCATCACGATCGATCAGCGGCCCGCGTGACGTGTTGACGATGACAGCCGAGCGCTTCATCCGGGCGAAGTCAGCGGCGCCGACGATCCCCCGGCTGCGCTCGCTCAGTTGGTAGTGCACCGACACCACGTCTGAGGTCGACAGAAGCTCGTCCTTGCTGACCGGGCGCACACCGACGGCCTCGGCCTTCTCGGGCGAGAGGTTCTGGCTCCATGCGACGACATCCATGCCGAAAGCGAGGCCCACTGCAGCGACTCGCGCGCCAATGTTCCCGAGGCCAACCAAGCCGAGGCGGCTGCCCGCAAGTCCAGTACCCATACGGGTTTGCCATCCACCGCTTCGCATCGTGGCGTCGTCGGCTGCGATGTGTCGCGTCACGGCGTGAATCAGACCCCAAGTGAGCTCCGACGTTGGGGTGATGATCCCGCTCGTGCCGCACACGGTGATGCCACGCGCCGAAGCCGCAGCGATATCAATCACAGCATTCGAGAGCCCGGTCGTGACGACGAGTTCGACTCCGGTCAAGCGATCGAACAAAGACGCAGGCATCCGCGTGCGCTCGCGCATCGCCACGACAACCTGCGCGCCAGCGAGCTTCTCGGCCAAGCTGGCCTCGTCAGCTATGTGCTCGGGCAGCGAGACAAGATCAAGATCAGGTATGCCACTCCATTCACCAAACTGGCGGGCGGCATTCTGATAGTCATCAAGGACGACGACTCGCATGGTGGTACTCCTTGTGCGGCAGCCCATTGGGGCGCACGCTGTTGACGAACGATCAATCGAACGAACGAACCCGATCAGAACGCGTTGGGGTCGTTCTGGATCTCGATAGGAACTGGGTGGCGGTACACGCGTGAGGCGTTCTCCCAAGTGATCTTGCGGATCGCATCGGCGGGGAGGCCGCCGATCTCGTTGTGGATCACTTGCTGTGTGCGCGGCCACGTGCTGTCGCAGTGCGGGTAGTCCTGCTCGAGGAAAATGTGATCAGTGCCAATGACATCGCGCAGCGCGAAGGTCGATGGATCCTCGACGGCGCAGAAGTAGAAGTTACGCAAGAACACTTCGGCTGGCGTCATGTCGATACCGGCCCACGTCCCGTACATCTCATGGTACGAAAGCATGTGATTGAGTCGATCGACGAGCGCCGGCACCCAACCAATGCCACCCTCGGAAAGCGCGATCTTGATGCCTGGGTAACGAACGGGGATCTTCGAGTACAGCCAGTCGACAGCGGCAAACATCGCGTAACCAAAGAAGAGCACACCAGTGACATCGGGTGGGGCATCGTCGGAAGTAGACGGCGACGTACCGGACGAACCGATGTGGAGGTTGATCACGGTGTCGGTCTCAGCGCATGCACGCATGATCGGTTCCCAGTGGCCGCTATGCATCGACGGCAGCCCCAACATGTGTGGCGCCTCAGAGAACGTAACGGCCTTGAAGCCGCGCTCAGCGTTGCGGTAGATCTCCTGCGCGCCGATCTCGGGGTCAAGGAAATACGGCAGCTGGCAAGGGATCAGCCGGTCGGGGTGCGCACCGGACCAGGCCTCGATGTTCCAGTCGTTCCATGCCCGAACCGTCGCGAGCGCAAGTTCAGGATCCTTGGTGGACAGCTGAATGCGCTGCCCAGCGAAGCCCGGGAGAAACGATGGGAAGCACAGCGACGCATAGACACCCGACAGGTCGAGGTCGGCAATGCGAGCGTCTACGTCCCATGCGCCGCGGCGCATATCTTCGAAGCGACTCGGCTCGAAGCTGTACTCGTTAACGGGTCGTCCAACGACGGCGTTGAAGCCGACATTGGGGAACTCCTGACCGTCGTAGGTCCAAATGTCGGCGCCGTCGCGCCGGATCAAATTCGGTCCGCGCTCGACGAGCTTCGCTGGCATCCTGCCCACAAACGCGTCGGGCGGTTCGACGATGTGATCATCAACAGAGATAAACGTGTACAACCGTTCTTGTCGCTCGGGCTCGGGCAGGAACGTAACCTTGCCCTTTTCGGCGATAGTGAAACTGGTGTTGCTCAGCAACTTGTCTACTGAGGCCATAGGAGCTCCTACTCGAGTACTTCGGGGTATTCACGGATCATCGAGCGCACTTCGCCTGCCCAGAAGACCGCCGATCCACGCTCGAGCATCGACTTCTTCATTCCGACCCGGATCCCGGCGTCGATCTCGAGCGGTGCAAGACGCAGCAGCGCTACGTCGTATGCGAGTCGACACATGCGGTCGATGCTTGCCGACTTGAAGGTGGCCTCTTCAATGGTTGGAGCCGTCACGATCACGCCGTGGTTCGCGAGCAGGATGACCGACGCGTCGCCAATTCGGGCAGCCAGCTCGGCCCCTAGCTGCGCATCGTCAATCTCGCCGGTGTACTCCTCGATGAGCAGCAGATCGCCATCAAACATGGCGTCGTTCTGGTGCAGTACCTCAGGAAGTAGCCCTACGGCAGCGAGCACGGTCGCCCAGTACGGATGATTATGAACAACAACCTTCGCGTCTGGCCGTCGACGATGGAGTTCGGTGTGAATATGGATCGCCGGGGTTACGTCCCAGCGACCCTCGAGGACCTTGCCATCCGTGTCGACGACACAGATGTCGGAGGCACTCATTTCGTCCCACCACAGACCCCACGGGTTGACGTACATCGACTCGTCATCGCGCGACACCGTGATGTGACCAGCGATGTTTTGGCTAAAGCCGCGCTTGGCGAGGATCCGAAATGCACAGGCGAGCGATTGCTCGGGCGACAGGTCGACGCCGATCGCAGGGGTGAGCCTCGGAGCCCATACGGCGAGGCCGCCGTCACGCGGGGTATTGGATGACAGACCGGTATTGGTACTTGACACAAGTCCCCCTTCTTTCTAAACAATAGACGTACGGCGCCCCAGCTCGCAAGCGCTATCATCGTCCCGTGTCAGAACGGAGCTTTCACCGACTCGCCGAAGTAGTAGCCGATCATTTGAGGGCGCGGATCCTGTCCGGCGAACTCGAGGATGGATCACTGCTCCCCAAGGAAGAAGAACTCCGCGAGTTCTACCCCGTCAGCAAACCGACGTTCAGGGAGAGCATGCGGATCCTTGAGTCCGAAGGTCTGATCAGTGTGCGTCGCGGCAACGTCGGAGGCGCAATCGTGCACCGCCCTACCGCTCGCCACCTTGCGTACACCCTGGGACTCGTCCTTGCCAGTGAACAAGTGACCATCGATGAGGTCGCGCTTGCGCTACGCCAGATAGAACCCGCCTGCGCCGCTATGTGTGCCGGCCGCAAGGATCGAGCTCGAACCGTAGTCCCTGAGCTGCGGCGGCTGCAGAAGCACTTCGAGGATTCAATCGAAGACCTCGTGGCGGTCGTCGGCTGGTCGCGTGAGTTTCACGAGGCTTTGGTCCGCCTGTGCGGCAACCGACCGATGATGGTGATGGCCAGTGCCCTTGAGCGCATGTGGTCAGCACACGAACGCGGTTGGGCGTCCCACATCGCCGAATCCGATCCGGTTCGGATGGAAGAGCGCGTCGCTGCCGGTCGCGTTCACGCAACGATGATCGACATGATCGCGGCTGGCGACGCTGAGGGAGTGTCGCGGATCGCCGCCGAACACCTCGCTCACGCGCAGCGCACACCGAAGCCCAAGGATGGTCGGCGGGTCATCGATCCGGCGCTGCTTCGATTGATCCAGCCCGACTGAGGAACCCGCACGTGTGTCCTCCACCCGCTGGGGTCTGCTTCCTTAGCGAGGCACGTATTTCTATTATCTAGAAGATATGGTCTGCTTCGACAAACAGGGGGCCAACGAATGACCTCAAGCAACGAGCTTCTCAACCACTCGCGCCGCGTTGCCGAACTGGAGATCCAAACCTCGATCGTTTGGCTGGCATCTGTCACCGACGACGGCGATCTCACCGATTACGAGGCTCTGCTCGCAACGGAAGTTGTATTCGAAAGCGCGGGGATGGCTGCCTACGGGGCTCAGGCGGTTCTTGCTGGCATGCACGACCGACGCGCCGCCGGAACGACAGGTCCCGGTTCGAACACTCGGCATGTCGTGTCGAACATCGAAGTGGTTGTGTCCGCTACCGACAACGCGGAAGCGCGAACCGATTGGCAGTTCTTCACCAACACGCACGGGGCCAGAACGCTGGTCCTCAGTGGCAAGTACCACGATCGTTGGATCCGCACATTGGATGGCTGGCGTCTCGCGGAGCGACGCGTCGCGGTGGGATGACCGCCCCGCTGCCGCTCCGCGAACTTCGCTAGCCGCTAGCCGCTAGCGAAGTTCGAGCGTGACAGGCAACTGATCGAAGCGACGAATGTGGGCAAACGGAACCCACTGCGGCGTTGACTCCAAATGCACAGCAGTGCATCGCGTGAGTAACAGTCGCAGTGTCTCTTGCATCTCTGCTCGTGCGAGTGCAGCACCAAGGCAGAAGTGCGCGCCATAACCGAATGTGGGCGGGCGGACGTCGACGCGTCGTACGTCGAAGGCGTCGGGATTGTCATAGCGCCGCGGATCTCGAGATGCGCTCGGCAGGCAAGCGCCAACGGTCGTGCCGGCGTCGATGCGGTAGCCCGCGAAGTCCATGTCCACTGAAGTCATGCGCGCCGTCGACATCGTGATCGCCTCGTAGCGCAAGATCTCTTCGACGAGGGACGGGACGAGCGACAAGTCATCGTTGACGAGTCGCATCTGATCCGGGAAGTCGGCGAGCAGCGAGAAGGAGACACCGAGTGCGCCGCGGGTCGTGTCATGGCCTGCGAACATCAGGTTCTCAATCAGGTCGACCAGTTCCTGCAGGCTCAAGCGATCGCCGGCTTCCTCCACAGTTAGGAGCTCAGACAAGAGGTCGTCACCGGGCGACGAGCGGCGCACCTTGACGAGTTCATGCACGTATGCCTCGAGTTCGACCAACGCCTGTTCCACTCGGGACCGCACTTCGGGATCGAACGCCGCTCCGAAGGCGAGACCGAGGTCGGTGGTCCAACCCTTGAAGGTCTCCCGATCCGCCTTTGGGATCCCGAGCATCTCGGACATCACCTCGGCGGGCAACTGGTGAGCAAGCTCGCGCATCGGATCGAGGCCGCCGGTCTCGAACGCTGGCTCGAGCAGTTCTGTAGCGATCTCGGCGATACGCGGCCGCATCGATTCGATCTTGCGCGTGGTAAATGCCCGGCTCACCAGGCTGCGCAAGCGAATATGCGCTTGCCCGCTCTGCGAAAACATCAAGCGTTGCCACCACTCCCATACTGGCCCTGAACCCATCCCCATCATCGCCAGAAGGTCAGCGGCCACGAACCGAGGATCCTTGAGCAAGTGCTCGACGTCGTCGAGACGCAGTGCATAGAGCGCACCGTCAGTGGTCCGCGCGAGCGGCGCCACCTCACGCGCTTCGGTGAGCGGGGTGTAGATGTCCCGCCAGAAGGCTTCGTCGTTCATGTCGAGCACCGGCAGGTCGGCGCTCACAAGGGGCTGGATGTTCTCAGTGGTCATGGCTTCTCCATCTGGGTTTGTTGTGTCTCGCTGAAGGCAGTGGCTGCAGTCGATGACGGTGCGGCGATGCCACCGTTCTTCCGGAAGCGCAGCCACTTCGGCAACGACGATCGCATTCCGCCGATGTTGGCGATGCCAACGGCTGAGATCAGCACGACGCCGTCGAATACCTTGGGGGCCCATTGCGGCGCGCCGGTCAGGCTGATGCCGTACCCGCCGGTAGCGATCAGCATGACCGCGAACACTGTCCCCCAAGCGTTGAACCGCCCGTTGCGGAACTGGGTCGCTCCGAGGAACGCGCCGGCAAACGCGGTGAGAAGATACGGGTCACCGGCGCCAGGAGTGCCCGACGCAACACGCGCTGTCAGAGCGATACCACCGATTGAAGCGATCACTGCAGACACCATCAACGCGCCGACCCGCAGTTTCTGAGTACGCACCCCTGCCAGAAGAGCGGCGTCTGCGTCGAAGCCAATCGCGTACCACTGTCGCCCGGTCTTGGTCTGCTCCATCAGGTAGCCGATCACCACCATGGCGCCGAGAAGGTAGAGCACGGGCATCGTGATGCCCCCGAAATTACGCAAGGCGATGTTCCGTTGGAACGAGCCGCTCACCGCAGCGGACGTGATCGTTTTGTTGCTCGTCACGCCGACTGCGAGCGCACCAAGGATTGCGCTCGTGCCTAAGGTGCCGATGAACGAATCAACGCGCAACGCGACAACAACGAAGGCGTTGAACAGACCAACTAAACAAGCGACAAGAAGCGTGATCGCGATCGCCAACGGATAAGGAACACCGTGCTTGGAGATGAGCACGGCGACGACCACGCTGGACAAGCTGGCCTGCGCGCCGACAGACAAGTCATAGACGCCAGCGGACAGCGGCACGATCAAGCTCAGCGCAAGAAGTCCGCCGACCGCATACTGGTTGAGGATCGTTTTCACCGCACGCGCTGTGAGGAACGTGTCGGGCTCAATGATCCCGAACAGAACGACAATCGCGATCAGCAGGTAGATCCCACCTGCCTTACGAAGCAGTTGGGGCAGCGACGAACGCTTCGTCTGTGGCGTTGACGAGTTCACGGTTGCGATGTCAGTCATTGGTTACGGATCCAGTCGGGTCGTGGTTGATCGCCGTGAGCAGATCGCTCTTGGTGATGCGATGGCGAGGCAAGACGTCGGTAATCACTCCGTCTCGGAGTACAAGAACGCGATCGCAAAGGCTGATCAGATCTTCGATGTCGGATGAAGCGATCAGGAACGAGACGTCGCCGGCAGCCTGCTCGCGGATCAGTTGATAGATGGCATTGCGGGCGCCGATGTCAACTCCAGCGGTCGGCTCATCGAGCACGAGGACAGTCGGGTTCTGATTGAGTGCAGTTGCGATGAGAACCTTTTGCTGGTTGCCGCCACTGAGGAGTGCGAACTCGCACTCAACATCCTTCGGGGCGATGTCGAGTTCATCGATCCACTTCGTCGAAGCGTTGCGTTCAGCAGTTCGCTGCAGCCGCGTGCTGCGGCGATAACGCGCTAGGACGGGCAACGTGATGTTCTCGCGCACGCTGAACCGTCGAACGGCGGCGTCTCTACGAGTGTTTCCGAGCGCAAGGATGACGCCGCAGCGGCGCATCTCCACAGCGTCAAGCGCGCCAGCGAACTCGGCCGCGTCTGTGGATGAACCGGGGGGAGCCCCAATCAACAGCTGGTCGACCACCGTCTCCTCAACTGCAGCCGCGGCAGTCGGCAGGTCTTCGCGTCCCGACCCCGCCAAGCCGGCCACACCAAGGATCTCGCCTCGCGCAATCTCAAACGAGATTCCTGCGATCGTGGCGGTGCGAAGGTTCTCTACGCGATACGCAACCTCGTTGCCGTCAGCGACTGGCCCATCGCCCCGCTCGTGGGCGACATGGCCTTCCGTGCCGGTGAGGATAGAGACAAGTTCTCGACGCTGTAGCCCCGCCATTGCGTAGGTCCCTATCAAGCGACCGTCGCGAAGCACAGTGGCGCGCGTGGCGAGCATCTCGATCTCGTCAAGTCGATGAGACACGTAGATCAAGCCAACGTTCTGGTTGGCGATCTCGCGGATCAGATCGAAGAGGTGATCTACTTCGGCAGGCGGCAGAGCCGCCGTCGGCTCGTCGAGCACCAAGAAGCGCATTGCTCCGCTGCGGTCGTCAAGGGCCCGTGCGATAGCGACTGCGGTCCGCTCCACGGCCCGGCATTCGTCGAGCGGTTTATGTAGATCGAAGTCGAAGCCGAGCCGCGTCATCAATGTCTCGGCCATCATCGTCTGTGCATCCCAGTCGATGCGACGACCGCTCTTGAGCGTGTACCCGCCAAGACCGATGTTCTCGACGGCGCTAAAGCGGCCGACAAGCCCAAGGTTCTGATGGACAAACCGCAGTCCCGCCCGGAGGCTCTCTTGCGGAGCGCCGAACATGAGCGGCTCACCCGCAACGAAGACTTCGCCGCCGGCATCCGGCTGATGAAACCCAGCAATGATCTTGATCAGCGTGGACTTGCCCGAGCCGTTGTGCCCGAGCAGTGCATGGATCTCGCCGGGGTGCACGTCGAGACTTACCGAATCAAGTGCCCGCTGGCCGGGGAAGGTCTTGGAAAGATTTCGAATCGAGAGGTCACCGTGCTCGACGCGGCGATTCGCCGCGTCGAGCACGCCTGCCTCGGGGCTTACACGCCCCACAGTGCCTTGTATTCGGCCTGATAATCCTCGACCAATGGGTACGGGTCGACGAATCCGTCAACCGTGGCCTTGGTGACGATCCAGCCGTTCGACGGCGCGTTCGCCGTTGCTGCATAGTCAACGCCTGCGAAGAAACGCACGAGCACGTCGGCGATCTGCCACATTGCGTTCACGTTCTCGAGAATCGTCGCGGCCTTGAGCGGACCATCGGCCTTGAGGTCTTCGGCGAGCGCCGGGTTGAGGTCATTGGTCATCACCCTGACCTGATCCGAGAGGCCGGCGCCGGCGAGGGCGCTGTTCAGACCGGTGATCATGTCGCTGACTGCGGCTACGACATAGTTCACGTCGGCGTGCGCTTGGAGGTACGCGATAATCTGCGTGTTGAGTGCGTCACCGAAGTCGGTGGGGAGCGCATCGAGCGTGTCGAGCGTGCAACCCGCACAGACCTTCTCGTACTCGGCCTTGAAACCGTCAGCGCGGAGGCCGACCACTGGGAACGCCGATGTGCTTACGTACAGGGTGTTGGCTGCGCCCTTGCTGTCGGTGGTGACCCAGTCGGCCTGAAGTGCACCGTTCGGTCCATACGCCGACGTGCCTTGGATTACGGCGATCACGCCGTTACCTGGCTCATCGGTGACGTTCAGCAGCACTACGGGAATCTTCGCCGCTTCAAGTGCCTTGAGGGAGTCCGCAAAAACGACCTCGGGGAACCCGCTGCCGATCACTGCGTCGTGCTTGTTGGCAACCGCGAGCTGCCAAGCGTTGGCGATGGTCTCTGGAGTAATGCCGCCGTCGATGATGTTGAGCGTCCAGCCCAATGCATCAGTGGCTTCCTGCAGCGCCCCGCCGAGTTGCGTACAGGCCGGAATCGAGCACTGAACCCAGTCGATGGTCTTGCCTGTAGGGGCCGGCACACCAAGCGGTGCAGTGACCTCAATTTGGGTCGGACGAGCGAACGCCTTTTCCACTGCAGCAGCAGCGGCAGCAGCTGCGGAGTCGACCGTACTGCCGCCCGTGGTTCCTGGAACTTCGGTCACGGCCGTGGTGTCTGCTGGCGCTGGCGCCGACGTGTCGGGCTTGGAATCGCTGCCACATGCAGCAAGGCTTCCAGCCACGATGAGTGCGCAGACAGCCTTGCGGCTGATGCGATTGAATTTCATAATTTCCCCCTGTTGTTTAGATAGAAGTGCATCTAATGCCCGCAGCGGGCGGATATAAGCCCTGTCCCCGAAAGTGTGCACTTCTATTTTCCATACAATAGCAGAGAGTCTGCGCCCAGCTGGAGATGAACGCAACGATGCTTTGCTTGCCAACTTGAGGCGGCGTTCGGGGTGATCTAACCACAGAATCATCGCGACGGTGCTGCCCACGGCGCGACGAGATTCAGCGCTTCGAGCGTGAGCTCGTCACGTAGAACTAGCCCGCAACCGCAACTCACCCTTGGCGACTTTGCCACCCGACGACATGGGCAGCTCATCGAGAATCGTGAGTCGCTCCGGAAGCGAGTCCTTAGACATGCCCCGTTCGCGCAAGTAGGCGACCAACGCATCAAGCGTCAGCGACGAGCCTGGCTTCAACGTCACGTACAGGCCAACGCGTTCACCAAGAACCGCATCCGGGTCCGGCACCGCAGCAACAAGCGCGATCGATGGATGTGTCGCAACCTCGGCCTCGACCGCTGGGGCGCTGATGTTTTTGCCACCGCGAATAATGAAGTCTCCGACACGGCCGACGACTCGAAGGTACTGATCGTCATCGATCTCAACCATGTCACCCATCAGCATCCAGCCGTCGTCAGTAAACAACTCAGCGTTCGCAGCATCGTCATCCCAATACCCAAGCGAGGTGGCTGGCCCAATGCAGGCCGGCTGGCCGCGAGTGCCTTCATTTGGAATTCGCTCACGATGCGGATCCAGCATGATGACGTTCATCTCAGGAATGATCCGCCCGGCCGTGCCAAACCTTGCCTCTCGGCTATCGCCAAGCGTTGTCCGGCTGAGCGCCCCGGTTTCGTTCGATCCATAGAACTGGAGCACTGACGCCCCGAACCGATCCTCGAACTCAGCTGCGCGGTCGTACGGAACCGCTTCGCCGCCCGTGAAGAGCACACGAAGCGACGACAGATCGCGGTGAGCGCTGTCGGCTGCGTTCATCATCATGATGAACTGCGTTGTTACACATGAGAGCACCGTCACCCGTTGGCTCTCGATGTCGTCGAGCATTCGGGTGGGCGAGAAGCGCCGCATCAACCCAACTTGAGCGCCGAGATACGCGGGCGTGAAGTGCGAGGTCCACAAGCCAAACCCGAACGGCATCGGGACCGCGCTGTAGAAATTGTCGGCGGGCGTGAGGTCGGCGGCTGCTTGTGCAAGCTGGTGGAAATACCACCATCTGTTCTGATTGTGCATCACGCACTTCGGCATGCCCGTGGTCCCCGATGTTGAGTTCACGATCGACATGTCGTTTGGCCCAAACCGTCGCTCTTCAATCAGGTCACGTTTCGCTACGAGCGCATGCGGCTGAGAGTCGACCATGACTTGCGACAGGTCGTCAGCGACCACCACGTGATGATCGATGTGTAGGCCCTCATCGCGAAGGCGATCGACGATATCGACGGTGGGCGCGCCGTCGTGTTCGGCGCCCGACAAGAGAACTGTCGCGCCCGTGCGTCGGATGAGATGCGTGATCTCCTTCGCTCCGGCGCGCGCCCCGATGCCGACTGCAACGACGCCAGCTTTTTCAGCGGCAAGGAACCCGATCTGGACGGTCGCTCCATCGGGCAACAAGACAGCAAGGCGATCGTTGCGCTGCAGCCCAAGATCGAGCAACGTCGTTGCCCAAGCGTCGCTCAGTTCATCGGCATCCGCCCAAGTCCACCGATCAACCCCTTCGACATACGCAGCGCCATTCGGCTTCGCGACGCGGTTGGCGCGGACGATGTCAACGAGCGATTCGGCTCGCCAATAACCGGCAGCCATGTAGGCCGCTTCACGATCGGCGTGCCCATTCCATCCACCGGGCGCTGAGCCGTCTCTCATCATGGGCGGACACTCTACGGACAACCACTCGAGCCACCCGTGACCCTGCCGACGGAGTCAACTTGCCGATCCTGATTCGCGACCGACCAAGCACCGGCGATTACGACGCAGGCTTCAGCTGGCTGCGTAGATGGACAGCAATCGCTGCGACCCGTTGACTGTGCTCACCGGCGACGGAAACGTGGTCAGGCAGAGCCGTCGGCCAAAGGGAAGTGACTCCTTTGACGCGCTTTTGCTTCGTGATCCAGCCCCACTCGCCCCCAACAAAACAGAGCACGCCTCGAATCGGAACGCTGGCGAACTCTTCACCAAGCGCGGTCCGCACTACATCGACCTGCCGAAGCACCCCGTCTACAAGCGCTGAGCGATCACGCCCGTTCACGTACAAGCGCTCATCGATGCGGAACCGACGTCCCACGTCGCGGACCTCGATGGCACCTATGTACTTCTTCGCATCGATCACGAAGACTCCGGATGGTCCGACAACGATGTGATCGATGTTGGCTCGGCTGCCCGGGACGAGTCGATCGTGCAGCACCTCAATTCCCGTAACGCTCGCAAGAACCTCCCCGACTCGAACCTCGCCCTCGGCGCCGATCTTCCACGCCGCGGTCGGCTGCGACTCGGGCCCGATCTGCGGAACCGGTGTCAGGGCCGCAGCGACCCGACCCAGAAAAGGCCGCTGCTCTTTGATCGATCGACGCCACGCCGCGTCCTCGACAACTCGTTGCTCCTTCTTCGCCAATTCGCGCGCCGATCGCTTCTCGTACTCGTGCGTGGCCGAGCCACCGGCAATGTCTTCGTGACGCTGCGTCACGTTGACCTCAGTCGTCCGTATCCCCGGCGAAGGCGGCGCAGATTCCTCGGACGA